>JARXKM010000192.1:4199-9120 GCA_030272785.1 Pseudomonadota bacterium | reverse complement strand
TCGAGCATGTAGCGCACGGCAGCGTGTGTGAGCGATCCGTTTTCGGTGGTCAGGAAACTGTCCCATCCAAGCCGATTCACAGCCTGCTTTTTGGCGCTCAGCACCGCCGGGCGGATGCATTCCGGCTTCAATATCAAGCAAACTTCACACTCGAGATTGGCGACGCCGAAATGCTTCAGCATCTGCTTGATAGCGGCAGCCGTCGCGCCGTTCGGCAGGCAGCGGTCGAACCCGGCCTTGGTGAGCGGGCCGATGTTGAGCCGAATACGCCGATCACGCCGCCATATACGTTTGCCCAAGGTCGCGCCATGCCCCAGTGCGGGCGCCGCCTTGCCCAGGACGGTGAGCTGACTGGCGCCGAGATAGTCCCAGCAGCCGACGAACTGCTCGATCTCGATCGGCACGCCGAAATATTCGGTCAGCGCGCCGGCGATCGCGAAAGCGGACGTCGGACGGGTGCGGAACGCGGCGGCAAAATAGGCCTGCACGTCGTCCTCGCCACGCAGCTGGTGGCGGTCCGCGCCCTTGAAGCCGCCCAGTTGCAGCAGCATCGCGCGCAACGGGTCAATGCCGTGCGTGTCGATTTTTGATTCAAGCCGGTATTTGCCCCAAGCTTCGAAAAACAGGCCGACCATGCGGTTCGACAGTATGTCCAGGAACGCGCGCGCGCTTTCATCCTTTCCATGCAACTGCTGCGCGGCGATGCGTTCGGAATAATGCAATGGCAGGGTGCCGTTCGTGCCCAGCAAGCCGATGAACGCCGGTGTCAGCGCGATCCTTGCCGGCACCTTGGACACTGCCGTCGCAGGTTCGTCCTCCTCCGTCGGCTCGGCCACGAATTCGGCTTTCAATGCTGCGATTTCACTGGCCGGAAAGCCGAGCGAGACGCTGTTCTGAAAGCGCAGCACGTGCTTGAACGCGTCATCGTAAGCAACGCCCTGCGAGCGCAGCCACATCAGCAGCAGACGCAGCGCCTGCCTGAACTGATGGCGCACCGGTTCGTCGAACAGATGGTGGATCACACCAGCTGCTGGTTGCCGTTCCTCGGTTGGCATCGCTTGAGCTCCTCGCCGGTTTGCTGCGACAGGACGACCAGTTCGACGAAGCTGTTGTGCTGCACGTACAGCCCCAGGAATTGGTCCATGACTTCAATGAACAGGTGCACGCCGCTGCCGACGAAGGCCTCTTCGTCGATCGTGATGCGCACTTCAATGCCGTGCACCAGGCACGGCCCGCGCTGGCGGCGCATCCAGGTCGAGGTGTCCGCGTGGTCCAGGTCGACGATGCCGCCGATCAGGCGCTGGGATATCGGCGACTGCGCCAGGTCGTACAACGTCAGCATTTCGCGCAACGCCGCCAGCCCCTCCTGCACCAGGGAGTGGTGGTTCAGGGTCAGGTGGGAGATCAGGCGCCAGTGCTGGCCATTCCCGGCCGGGAAGCGGCAGGACGGCGTGGGCCGCCGCAGGAAGCGGATTGGAGTGCTGATGGCGCCGTCAAGCAGCTTCAGGTCGCCTTCCCGGCCGCCATATTTGAGCATGCACGGCAAATCGCGATTGGTGCAGCTGAGCGCGAGCGACAGACTGCTCTTTTCTTCCGCCAGCAAGATTAGGTCGCTGTCGATCAAGGTGATGCGCTTCTCGAAACCGGGGCTGATGGCAGCGACGGCCTCGTCATGGCGCATGACCCAGTAATAGCCCTTGTTCAACGCGTCCTCGCCATGGCGCAGCGAGTAGAAGGGACGAAACTCGGTCAGCGCGCGCGCGCCGGCGCGCTGGCGCACCATGTGCACGGAGTCGACCGCGTACACCTCGTAGGCATGCGCGTGCTGCGCATGGGCAAGCACCGGATAGTCGGCCGTCAGGTTGGTGACCGCAATGGGAACGCCGTTCTGCTTGAACAAGTTGACGACCGGCGTGCAGCCGAGCACCAGGTTCTTCGCCGACAGGGTGCGCAACATGCGCGCCACGTTGGCGTCGGCGCGCACGGCGGCAAACGCCAGGTGCAGCGTCAGGCGCCGGCAATCGGGGCCGGCGTGGACGAGCATGGCGCGCAGGTCGATGTCGATGAAATTGAATTTGTCGGGGAAGGAAAAATACTCGGTCAGCACGCGGTAGGCCGGATGGGATCGCGCGCCGAACGGAATCAGCGCGTCGTCGTCGTGGAAACCAACGCGCTTGAGCGGTATCGCCGCCAATGCCGACCAGCGGCCGTCTTCCGCCTCCACATGGGCGCATACCGACCGCATGAACATGGTGTCGAACAGCACCGAACAGAACGATGGCTCGCCGTCGACGAACACGCGCAGGCTGTCTTGTCCCGCCGAAGACAGCGCGGCGGCACTGTCGATGACGATGCTGATCGCGCACGAGGTGGTGACCGGTAACACCGTGCCGGCCGCTGCCCGGATCAGCGGATGGAATGTCGCCGCCGCGATGGTAATGGGGGATGCCAGCACATCGTAGGCGGTCTGGAACCGGCACGGCACGCCCTGGACGATGGCCGATTCCATTTCGGTGCCGCGCGGTAGTCGGTTGAGCGCCGGCGGTGCGGCCGCCTTGGTTTCCGCCGTGTCGATGCGCACGATCGCGCAGGAGGGGAACGGCCGCGTGTAATGGGGAAACAGCACGTCGAGCAATCGTTCGGTGAACTGCGGAAAATCGTCGTCGAGGCGCTTCGAGATGCGCGCGGCGATCAGCGCCACCGCCTGGATCAGGCGCTCGACATGCGGGTCTTCGCAAACGTCGCCGGCCATCTGCAGTTTGCCGGCGACCTTGGGGAAGCGCCGGGCGAACTCGCTGCTGAGCAGTTTGAGCTGCACCGCTTCGAGCTCGTATGCCTTCAATAGTTCGTCCATGGACGGTTGGCCCAATGCGTGATTGTCAGGTTTTGCGGATCGAATACTGCTGTGTGGCCGGTTCCAGCACGGCGTCGAAGTGCATCAGGTCGGAGGCCGCTTGTGCCTTCAACCTCCCAGAAATGACGAAGTCGAATCGGTTGATGGAGCTGCCGCGCACGCGCAGCGTCGCGGTGACCGAATGCAGGCGCGATTCGTGCCGCGCGATGGTCAAGAGCACGGCGGCGCAGATGCGTTTGCGGTCTGCATCGCTCGTCATGCACATGCCCGCGAAGTCGACCAGTCCGTAGGTAAGCACCGATGTGCTTGCCTCGGGATAGCCGGCGAACACCTGCTCGGGAATCGCCGCACGCGTATTCAACAGCGATTCGAGATCGCGCGCGACCGCGTCCTTCAGATGCTCCAAAGTCCAGGTGGCGGGCACCGCGCCGGTGTGATCGTCGATGAGCCGGTCGAACAGCCCGGGCGCGTAGCGTTGCGTGTCCATCGGTGCCTCCGTCGCCGGGTGATCCCGACTGGTCGAAGTGCGATTATTGCGCCGTTGAAACCAGCAAGATTGCGAATTATCAATAGATGAGTGTATTGCCGTCCAGACGTGGCCAGGCGGACTTTTTCCGACAATCAAACACTGCGGATTGAGAAAAATCAATGGTCACCCGGCGGCGACTCCTATGCTTTCAGAGCGCTTGCACTACATCAACCCACCTGGAGGAAAAGACGATGAGCCTGCCATCAAAACTATGCTGGGAAGAAGGGCTGACACTGTCGCCGCAACAGTTTCAGCAGCAGGATCTGTATCACGAGACGCGCCTGCAACGCCTGACCGCTGCGCTCAATCCGCACCTGTGGGGCGTGCGATCGGTGACGTGGGACACGACGGCCCTGCTCGACAATTCGCTGCAGGCGTCGGCCCTGTCCGTGATCTTTCAGGACGGCGAAGTCTACGAGGCATCCGCCAACGAAAAGCTGCCCACGCCGGTGGACCTGCGCGCGCTTCCCATCAGCGAACAGCAGTTCACGTTCTACGCCGCGTTGCCGCGCTTGAACGTCTACGGTGACAACCTGTCGCGCGACGAGCAACCCGACGCGCGCTACGCCAAGCATGACAGGGACACGAGCGACCTGTACTCCGGCGCGATCTCCACCCCCGTGCTGTATCTGCAAAAGAATGTACGCCTGCTGTCGCAGTTCGAGTCACGCGACGCGTATGTCAATTTCCCCATCGTGCGCATACGGCGAAACGCCAGCGGCGGCTTCCAGCTCGACCCCAGCTTTTTCCCGCCGTCCTTGTCGACCTGCGCCGCGGATGGCTTGCAGGACATGCTCGAGAGCCTGCTCAAGCAGCTGTATGTCAAGATCGAAACGATCTATGGGCGCCATCGGCAGACCAGCAAGGATGTGTTCGAGATTCAGAGCGGCGACATCACGTCCTACCTCATGCTCAACACGATCACAACCGCGAGCGCCTCGCTGGCCCATTCCCTGCGATATCGGCTTCACCACCCTGAATTCGTGTTCGACAAGCTGAGCACGCTGGCGGGCGGCATGCTGGCGTTTTCACGCCGCTATGCCGTCGCCACGTTTCCGGTCTACCAGCATGACGATGCCGCGCTGGGCTTTTCGAAGCTCGACGCGATCATCCGCGACCTGCTCGAAATCACGCTGTCCAACAAATATCATGTGATCCCGCTGGTGAAGGATCCGGAGCACGTTGCACGCTACGACGCCATGCTCGACCCAGCCATGGTCGATGGACACACCATGCTCGGCCTCGCGGTCAGCGCCGACATGCCGGCGCTCGAACTGGTTGCCGCCGTGCCGCTGCGTTTTAAGATCAGTTCATCGACGAAAATCGATGACATTGTCCGGCTCGCCCTGTCCGGCGTGAAGCTCATTCATATGGCGCAGGTGCCGGCGGCGGTGCCGGTGCGGCCCAACACGCACTACTTCAGCCTGGAAAACAAGGGCGCCCTGTACGAGGCGATGCTGAAGGCGCAGGTGATGAGCCTGGATGCGCCCTCGGGAATAGATGGGCTGAAGATCGAATTGTTTTGCTTGGCGGCTTAG
>JARXKM010000192.1:0-4099 GCA_030272785.1 Pseudomonadota bacterium | reverse complement strand
CCGGACAGCGTCTTGAAGGTTTTCTGCGCCGCTTCCAGGGTCGCCTGCTGTTGCGTGAACTGCGAAATCGCCTTCACCACGTCGAGGTCCTGCAGGCCCGACAGGGTGGCCGCGTACTGCACGTCGGTGTCGAGGCCGGCCGTGTCGAGCGTGTCGAGTTCCTTCTGGCGCGTGCCGACCGACGAGCGCACCGTCAGCACATTGTCGAGCGCGGCGTTCAGGTTGACGTTGGCCTTGCCGAGACTGGCGCTCAGCGCCTGCTTTTCGGCCGGCGTGTTGGCCGGCGCGCGCAGGGCGGCGATCATGTCGCTCAGGGTGGTAAACAGCGACTGCTTGCTGCTCGGCTGCACGCCGAACGAGTCGCCCGCCGCCGGCGCGCCGGTGACGGCGAAACTCATGCCGTCGACATTGATGGGCGCGCCGCTGATGTACGCCTGCGTGGCCACCGCCGGCGCCGGCGGCACGGTGCTGCCGCTGGTCAGGTCGGTGACGGTGTAGCTCGACACGCCGGCGGGCGCCGAAAAATCGATCTGGTAGCGGTGCCCGGTCAGCTTGCTCGGGTCGGTCACCGCGCCGGCGGAGATCACGCCGCTGCCGCTGTTGGGGACGGGGGTGGTCGTGGCGGCGGTGACGAAAGCGCCGTTGCCGGTGGCGATGCCTTCAAACACCGAGCTGCCCGAGTCGCTCAGCGATACCTTGCGCGCCGAGCCCACCTGCAGCAGCACCTGGCCCTGGTCGCCCTGGTAGGTGACGCCGCCATTGGTCTGCACGAACGGCGCCGCGTTCGACTTGTAGCCGCCGAACAGGTAGCTGCCGTTGCCGTCGGAAGTGTTCGCCAGCCCCATCAGGTCGTCGAGCCGGCCGGCCAGTTCGTTGGCCATGGTGGCGCGGTCGCTGGCCGAATTGGTGCCGTTGTTGGCCGCCACCGCCAACGTCTGCGCGTCGCCGATCAGGTCCTGCACGCCGGTCAGCGCCACTTCTTCCTGCGACAGCGACGAGCGCGCACTGGCGCGGTTGGTGGCGAACTGGGCGTTGATCGATTGCGACTGCGTCACTTCGAGTACGCGCGCCGAGGCGATCGGATCGTCCGCCGGGCTGAGCATGCGGTGCTGGGTCGCCAGCTGCTGCTGGGTGCGCGCCATCTGGCTCTGCAAGGTGCCCAGCTGGGCGGTCGAATTGGCAAACATCGAACTGGTGCTGATACGCATGATGATCCTTGGTTATCGTCCGAGCGAGAGCAGCGTGTCGAACAAGGTGCTGGCAATTTGCATGATCTTGCCGGCCGCCTGGTAAGCCTGCTGGTACTTGAGCAGGTTGGCCGCTTCTTCGTCGAGATTGACGCCCGACACGCTCTGTTGCGCGGCGCTGGTCTGCGCCAGCATGGTGTCGCTGGCGGCGCTGTTGACCTGCACTTCGCGCGCCTTGTTGCCGACCGCGCCGACCAGCTGCGCGAACGCCCCCTGGTAGGTGGTGCCGCCGTGGTCGAACAGCGGCGTCGATTGCAGCGCGCCGAGCAGCAGCATGTTGCGGTTGTCGCGCCCGCCGGAAGCGTTGCGCGCCACGCTGAACTGGTCGCCATCGACCGGCTGGCCCTTGAACGCGATGCTGACGCCGCCGAACGTGTAGGTCGAGCCGGCCGCATACGGTATCGGGTCGGTGCCGGCGACGTAGTTGACCGCGGCGCCGGCGGCGTCGGTCACCTTCACGGTCTGGCCGCTGGTGAAACCGGTCAGGGTCTTGGTGACGGCGTCGAACTGCAGGGTGGCAGGCGTGAACACGCTGCTGGGCAACAGAAAATTCTTGTCGACGCTGCCTTCGCTGACCACCGCGCCGCCCTTGTTGGTGACGATGGCGGAGGTCAGGATCGGCGCGGCCGCGGCGATCGCGCCGACGTCCAGCGCCGCCACCTTGAACTGCGCGGCGCCGCCGATGGTCGGGCGCACCAGGTAATTGTCGCCGTCGGCGCCGCCGCCGCTGAAGGTGAAGTCGAGCCCGTCGATGCTCTGGGTCGCCGGGCCGGGCGCACCGTAGGCCACCGCCGTCACCTTGTGGTCCGACAGGCGTGTGACGTTGTAGAGCGAATTGGCGACATCGTAGGCGACCGTGTAATCGCTGGTGGTCAGCTTGGACGGGTCGCTCAGCGTCACCGCCACCGCGCCCGGCACGGCGGCCGGGTCGGGCGGTAACTTGTTCAGGTTCGCGCTCACCTGCGGCGCGGCCAGCGTGAACAGGTCGCCGCCCGGATTGCCGGCACTGTCGACGCCGAGCCGGTTCTGCGCGTTGTACGACGCCGCCATCCCCATGGCGATGCGGCCGAGCGAATTTTGCGCCGGATCGAGCGTGCCGGTGCGGAAGTCGAGCAAGCCGCCCAGTTCGCCGCCGCTCAGCGTGGCGTCGGCCATCGGCGTCACGCCGCCCGGGGTGACGTAGCCGACCCCGAGGCGGGACGGGTCGCCCGGCGTGCTGGTGGTGGCCAGCTGGAACGCGCGGCTGCCCACCACCAACGGCTGGCCGCTGCCGATCGACACGGTCACCGTGCTGTTCGCGCCCGGCACCGCGGTCGCCTTGACGTGCTTGTTCAACTCGAGCACCAGCTGGTCGCGCGCGTCGAGCAGGTCGTTGGGCGCATGGCCGGTCGAGGTGGCCAGCACGCCGATCTGGTCGTTCAGCTTGGCGATCTGGGTGGCGTAGGAGTTCACCAGGTCGACGTTGCTGCTGATCTGGCTGTTGACGCCGCTGCGGATCTCGTCGAGGCGCCCGTTGATGCCCTGGAAGCGCGCCGCCAGCGACTCCGCGCTCGACAGGAAGCTCTGCCGCGAGGCGGTCGAGCCGGCGTTCGCCGTCAGGTCCTGCACCGACTTGAAAAAATCCTGCAAGGTCGGCGACAGGCCGGAGGTGGTGTCGGCCAGCAGGTTGTCGATCTGGCCGATCTGCGCGCCGTAGGTGCTCAGCGCGCTGGCCGACGATTGCGCCACGCGCACCTGGCTGTTGAGGAACTGGTCGGAGAAGCGCTGGATGTCGGCCACCTCGGTGCCGCTGCCGCTGAAGCCGTTGCCCATGTTCTGCGCCGGCAAGCTCGACTGGATGACGGTCTGGCGGCTGAAGCCGACGGTATTCGCATTGGCGATGTTGTGGCCGGTCGTGGACAGCCCCGCCTGCGCTGCGTACAGTCCGGTCTTGCCGATATTGAGGAGATTTCCAGCCATGATAGGTGCGCTTTCTGTGCGTTGCTGCGGTTCGTATCTTGTCTACGGCAGATTCGGCCGAAACTTGACTTGTCAAGAAGTCACGATTAACCGCCCTGCCCCTAACCGACCAGCGAGTGGCTGATAATCCGGCTCAGCTTGGCGGCGTAATGGGGATCGGTCGCGTAACCAGCCTTCTGCAGGCCGTGCGCAAAGCTGGCCGCGTCGCCGCCGCTGGCCATCACCTTGTCGTAGCGCGGATTGCTACTAAGCAGTTTAGCGTAATCCTTGAAACCGTCGGCGTACGATTCGTAGGCGCGGAACTTTTCGACCCGCGTCTGCGGCACGCCGTTGACGTACTCGGTGGTGACCGCGGTGGCAACCTTGCCGGTCCAGCCAGGGCCGGCCTTGATGCCGAACAGGTTGTGGCTGGCGCTGCCGTCGGCGTTCTTGATTTCGCGCTTGCCCCAGCCCGACTCGAGTGCCGCCTGGCCGAGCATGAACTTGGCCGGGATGCCGGTCGCCTTGCTGGCCGCCTCGGCGTCGGCTCCCAGCTTCTCCTGGAACGAGCGCACGTGCGGCGACTGCGTCCGGCCGCCCGCCGTGGCCGGGGTGGCCGAGGGCGCCAGCAGCGCGCCGGGCGTTTTCAGCAGCGCCTCGGCCGCCTGCGGCACCGGCATCGCGTTCGAGGTCGGCACGTTCTGGTCGCCGCCGATCGCCAGCGCCTGGGCGTTGACCGCCTGGGCGCCGAGCTGGCGGATCAATACGTCGGCCAGGCCGACGCCGCGCTTGGACAGGTTCTGGCTCATCTGCTGGTCCAGCATCGACGTAAACATCTTGGTCTGCTGGTTGTCGAGCATGCCGTCCTGCGGCGTGGCGTCGCGCATGCTCTTCATCATCATGTTGATGAACAT
>JARXKM010000191.1 GCA_030272785.1 Pseudomonadota bacterium | reverse complement strand
TGATCGGCGCGCCGCCGGGCTATGTCGGTTTCGACCAGGGCGGCCTGCTGACCGAAGCGATCACCAAGAAGCCGCACGCGGTGCTGCTGCTCGACGAAATTGAAAAGGCCCATCCGGACATTTTCAACATCCTGCTGCAGGTGATGGACCATGGCACGCTGACCGACAACAACGGCCGCAAGGCGGACTTCCGCAACGTGATCATCATCATGACCACCAATGCGGGCGCCGAAAGCCTGACCAAGCGCTCGATGGGCTTCACCGAGTCGAAGGCGGCCGGCGACGAAATGGCCGACATCAAGCGCATGTTCACGCCGGAGTTCCGCAACCGGATCGACGCCATCATCAGCTTCCGTGCGCTCGACGAAGACATCATCTTGCGTGTCGTCGACAAATTCCTCATGCAGCTCGAAGAGCAGCTGCACGAGAAAAAAGTCGAAGCCATCTTCACCGAGAAGCTGCGCAAGTTCCTGTCGAAGAAAGGGTTCGACCCGCAGATGGGCGCGCGTCCGATGGCACGCCTGATCCAGGACATGATCCGCAAGGCGCTGGCCGACGAGCTGCTGTTCGGCCGCCTGGTCAACGGTGGGCGCATCACGGTCGACATGGACGACAAGGACAACGTCGTGCTCGAGTTCCCCGAATCCGACGCGACGCCGCCGACCGCGCCGCCCGAGACGGTCGAAATCGAGTAAGCCCTCGCCATCCGAAAAAAAACCCGCGCACGCAAGTGCCGCGGGTTTTTTTGTAAGCAGAGGTCGCCGCCTCGGGGTCAGGTGAGGACATTCGGACATTTGGCAGTTCAAATGTGCGAATGTTCGACCTGACCCCCGCGTTGGCGTCGGCCGAAGCAAACTCGCCTGAACCGCCCCAGCGCAAGCTCCGGGTCGCGCCGTGCCGAACAGCGGTCGCCGCCTCGGGGTCAGGTGAGGACATTCGGACATTTGGCAGTTCAAATGTGCGAATGTTCGACCTGACCCCCGCGTTGGCGTCGGCCGAAACAGACTCGCCTAAACCGCCCCCAGCGCAAGCGCCAGATCGCGCCGCAAATCCTCCACATGCTCGACCCCCACCGACAGCCGGATGAGCGCATCGCTGATCCCCAGCTGCGCGCGCTGGGCCGGCGGAATGGTCGCATGCGTCATCAACGCCGGGTGCTCGATCAAACTCTCGACCCCGCCGAGGCTCTCGGCCAGCGTAAACAGCGCGCAGTGCTCGAGAAAGCGCCGCGCCCCCGCCAGATCGGTTGCCAGCTCGACCGAGATGATGCCGCCGTAACCGTCCATCTGGCGCCGCGCCAGCGCATGCTGTGGATGCGATTCGAGCCCCGGATAGAACACCCGCGCCACCTTCGGCTCGCGCTCGAGCCACTGCGCCAGCGCCAGCGCGTTGGCGCAATGGCGCTCCATCCGCAGCGCCAGCGTCTTCACCCCGCGCAGCACCAGGAAGCTGTCGAACGGCCCCTGGATCGCCCCCACCGAGTTCTGCAAAAATCCCAGCTGCTCCGCCCACCCCGCCTGATGCGCTTCGCCGCCCACCACCGCGATCCCGCCGATGACATCCGAATGCCCGTTCATGAACTTGGTCGTCGAATGCACCACGATGTCGATGCCCAGCTCGATCGGCCGTTGCACCATCGGGCTGGCGAAGGTGTTGTCGCACACCGAAATGATGCCGCGCTCGCGGCACAGCGCACCGATCGCCCGCAGGTCGGCCAGCTTGAGCATCGGATTGGTGGGCGACTCGACCCACACCATCCGCGTCTCCGGGCGCAGCGTCGCCATCAGCGCAGCCGGGTCGGCCAGGTCGACATAGCTGAACTGATGCCCCGCGCTGCGCCGGCGCACCTGCTCGAACAGACGGTAGGTGCCGCCGTACATGTCGTCGCCGGCGACGATATGCGAGCCGTGCTCGAGTAGTTCGAGCACCGTCGAAATGGCCGCCAGGCCGGAGGCGAACGCGAACGCGCGCGCACCGCCTTCGAGGTCGGCCACGCAGCGCTCCAGCGCCCAGCGGGTCGGATTGTGCGAGCGCCCGTAGTCGAGCCCCTTGTGCACGCCGGGGCTCTGCTGCACATACGTCGAGGTGGCGTAAATCGGCGGCATGACGGCGCCGGTGCTCGGGTCGGGCGCCTGCCCGGCGTGAATCACGCGGGTGGCGAGATGCTGGCGATAGTCGGTCACGATAGCGTCCTGCGTAAGTGGTTGAGAAGGTCGAAGCGCGTGATCAGGCCGTAGAACTGCGCGTCGTCGGCGATCACCGCGGTCAGGCCGCGGTCGAGGATGTCGCGCAGCTGCTGCATGCTGGCCGCCGGCCGCAGCGTTTGCAGCTGCGCCGTCATGGTGTCGGCCACCGGCGCGCCGAAATGGCCGCGCGCGTCCGTGACGTGCAGCAGCAGGTCCGACTCGTCGATGATGCCGGCCAGCCGGCCGTCCTCGATCACCGGCAGCTGCGCCACGTCGGCGCTGCGCATGCGGTTGAAGGCGGTCAGCAGGGTATCGCTCGGCGCCACCGTGACAACGTCGCCGCCGTCGTAACGGCGCCCGATCAGGTCGCGCAGATCGCCCAGTGGTGCGCGCGCCAGCAAGCCTTGGTCGAACATCCAGCCGTCGCTGTACACCTTGCTCAGATAACGCGTGCCGGTGTCGCAGACGAAGGTGGCGACCCGCTTCGGCGTGCTCTGCGCGCGGCAGTACCTGAGCGCCGCCGCCAGCAGCGTGCCGGACGACGAGCCGCCCAGGATGCCTTCCTCGCGCAGCAGCAATCGCGCGCTCTGGAAGCTTTCCTCGTCGCTGATGGTGTAGGCGCTGCGCACCCGCGACAGGTCGGCAATGCCCGGGATGAAGTCCTCGCCGATTCCTTCCACCGCCCATGAGCCTGACACCTGCGACACCTGGCCGGTGCGCACGTACTCGGCCAGGATCGAGCCCTTCGGATCGGCCAGCACGAATTCGAGGTGCGAATGGACTTCGGCGAAGTAGCGCGACAGCCCGGTCAGCGTGCCGCCCGAGCCGACCCCGACGACGATCGCGTCGAGCCGGCGCCCGGCCTGGTTCCACAGCTCGGGGCCGGTGGTGCGCTGGTGCGCCAGCGGATTGGCGGGATTATTGAACTGGTCGGCGAACCAGGCGCCCGGGATTTCGCGCGCCAGCCGCGCCGCGTAATCCTGGTAGTACTCCGGATGGCCCTTGCCGACGTCCGAGCGCGTCAGGTGGATTTCCGCGCCCAGCGCTTTCAGGTGCAGGATTTTTTCGACCGCCATTTTGTCCGGTACCACCAGCACCACCCGGTAGCCCTTGATGCGCGCCACCAGCGCCAGGCCGATGCCGGTATTGCCGGCGGTCGCCTCGACCACCACGCCGCCCGGCTTGAGGCTGCCGTGCGCCTCGGCCGCGGCGATCATCGCCAGCCCGATGCGGTCCTTGATCGAGCCGCCCGGATTTTGCGATTCGAGCTTGAGAAACAGCTGGCAGGGCCCGGTGTCGATGCGCGTGACCTCGACCAGCGGCGTGTTGCCGATCAATGAAAACAAAGCTGCTTGTTTTGCATGTTGCATGTCGTCCTCCATGTCTGGACTACGAATTCTGCGCCGATCGAAGCGGGCGGCATTGACCTGCCTCGGGGGAAGGGCAGTGCCGCGCTCCTTCCGTCTGCGCCTTGCTCGATTATGCGCCTGCCCGCAGCTTCCTCCATAGCGTCGTGCGGCTGATGCCCAGGTAGTGCGCCGCCTCGTCGCGCTTGCCGCCGAAGCGTGCCAGCACCTCGGCCGCCGTTGCGCGCCGCGCCGGTGCCGCCGCCGGCTGCGGCGCGGCGCTGCGGCCGAGCTCCGGCGCCACCGCCATCACAAAGCTCGGGCTGAGCGCCTGCAACGGTTCAGCCGCCAGGTACAGCGCCAGGCGCTGCGTCAGGTTGCGCAGCTCGCGTACGTTGCCGGGCCAGTCGTAGCGCTCGAACAGCGGCGCGCAGGCAGTCACTTCGGCGTGCAGGTTCGGATGCGGGCGCGCGCCCAGCGCCGCCAGCGCGTGCTTGAGCGACCATTCGGCCAGCGCCGCCACGTCGCCGCGCCGCTCGCGCAGCGGCGGCAGCGCGATGCGCAGCACCGCCAGCCGGTAATACAGGTCGGCGCGAAAGCGCCCTTCGCGCACGCGCGCCTCGAGGTCGCAATGGGTCGCGCTGATGACGCGCACGTTCACCGCCACCGGCCGCGTGCCGCCCACCCGCACCACTTCGCGTTCCTCGAGCACCCGCAGCAGCCGCGTTTGCAGCGTCAGCGGCATCTCGCCGATCTCGTCGAGGAACAGGGTGCCGCGGTCGGCCGCCTCGAACAGACCGGCGTGGCCGCCGCGGCGCGCGCCGGTAAAAGCGCCTTCCTCGTGGCCGAACAGCTCCGATTCGAGCAGCGATTCGGCGATCGCGCCACAGTTGACCGCCACGAACGGCCGGTTCGGCCCCAGGCTGCGCGGGCTCTCGCGGTGGATCGCCTGCGCCGCCAGCTCCTTGCCGGTGCCCGTTTCGCCCTCGATCAGCACCGTCGCCGGCGAGCGCGCGAACAGCACCACCTGCTGGCGCAGCCGCTCCATCGCCGCCGATTCGCCGCGCAGGTCGTTCAGGCCGTGGCGCGCGCGCAGCGTGTCGGCCACCGCCACCGTGCGCCGGCTGCGGTCCGCTTCGAGCTGGGTCTGGCGCGCCATTTCGAGCGCGTCGTCGAACG
Organism: Pseudomonadota bacterium; assembly: GCA_030272785.1. Classification (GTDB taxonomy): domain Bacteria; phylum Pseudomonadota; class Gammaproteobacteria; order Burkholderiales; family Burkholderiaceae_D; genus JAFCUW01. The sequence goes on along the minus strand of JARXKM010000191.1, from coordinate 4,421 downwards.
CCTGCCGGATCGAGGCGGCCGAATACACGAACACCCCGGTCAGCCCGGCTTCCTCGGCCAGGTCGGTGATCAGCCCGGCGCCGATGATCGCCTCGATGCCGTCGGCCTTCAGTTCGTTGATGCGGTCGCGCGCGTCTTCCTCGGTGACGTAGGTGCGCTGGACGATGCCGGCGCCGAAGGTGGCGCTGAACTCGGCCAGCTCCGGCAGCGGCGACTGGTAGGTGATCACGCCGATCCGCTCGGACACCCGGCGCGCGCGCGCCAGCGCCTGCATCATGTCGAAGCCGCTGGCCTTGGCGATCACCACCGGCGCCGACACGCGTCCCTTCAGATAGGCCGCGTTCGAGCCGGCCGCGATGACGACGTCGCAGCGCTCGCTCGCCATGCGCTCGCGGATGTGGCGCGCCGCTTCGTCGAAGCCGAGGTAGATCGGCTCGATCGTGGCCAGGTGGTCGTACTCGAGCGTAATGTCGCGGAACAGGTCGGCCAGGCGCGACACCGACACGGTCCAGATGACCGGCCGGTCGATGTCTTCGGTGCTGGCGGGGGAGTAGGGCATGCAGGGATTGTACCACCACGCTGTTGCGGCGTTTCACAATGAAACGCAACATGGAACGTTGTCGCGCACGATAGCCATTTGCCAAGTTTTTGCGGGCCCTTGATTTCAAACGCATTTTTGCCAGTCTGCCGCTTTTTAGGGCAAGCCCGGCCGCGCAATACGCCGTTGGCACGCCCCTTGCAATAGACAGGCCAAGCAGTTCGATGAAACAACCCAGGAGAACACCATGAGAGTATCCAGAGGCGCGATGTTTCGCCGCGCAGTCGCCGAAGAATCGCCGTTGCAGGTCGTCGGCACCATCACCGCCTACACCGCCCGCATGGCCGAGCAAACCGGCTACAAGGCCATCTACCTGTCCGGCGGCGGCGTCGCCGCCAACTCGCTCGGCATGCCGGACCTGGGCATCAGCACCATGGACGACGTCATCACCGACGCCCAGCGCATCACCGATGCCTGCGGCCTGCCGCTGATGGTCGACATCGACACCGGCTGGGGCGGCGCCTTCAACATCGCCCGCACCATCCGCCACATGATCCGCGCCGACGTCGCCGCAGTGCATATGGAAGACCAGGTCTCGGCCAAGCGTTGCGGCCACCGTCCCGGCAAGGAAGTGGTCAGCACCGCCGAAATGGTCGACCGCATCAAGGCCGCCGTCGACGCCCGCCACGACGAGAGCTTCGTCATCATGGCGCGCACCGACGCGCTCGCGGTCGAAGGCCTGAACGCGGCGATCGACCGCGCCTGCGCCTACGTCGAAGCAGGCGCCGACATGATCTTCCCGGAAGCGATCACCAAGCTCGAAATGTATGGCCAGGTGCGCGACGCGGTCAAAGTGCCGATCCTCGCCAACCTCACCGAATTCGGCGCCACGCCGCTGTTTACGCTCGACGAACTGCGCGCCAACAAGGTCGACATCGCGCTCTACTGCTGCGGCGCCTACCGCGCCATGAACGCCGCCGCGCTCAATTTCTACAAGACGCTGCGCGCCGAGGGCACCCAGAAAAACGTCGTACCGACCATGCAAAGCCGCATGGAACTGTACGACTACCTCGGCTACCACGACTACGAGAAGAAGCTCGACTCGCTGTTCGCGCAGGGCAAAGAAAAATAATCGACTGATACTGGAGAGCTGAAAAATGACCAACAACGCAAGCGCACCAACCGACGCCGTCGCCTTCAAGCCGAAGAAATCCGTGGCCCTGTCCGGCGTCACCGCCGGTAACACCGCCCTGTGCTCGGTCGGCAAGACCGGCAACGACCTGCACTACCGCGGCTACGACATTCTCGACGTCGCCGACACCTGCGAGTTCGAGGAAATCGCCTACCTGCTGGTGCACGGCAAACTGCCCAACCTGGCCGAACTGAAGGCCTACAAGATCTACCTGAAATCGCTGCGCGGCCTGCCGCAAGCGGTCAAAGGGGCGCTCGAAGCGCTGCCGGCCGCCGCCCACCCGATGGACGTGATGCGCACCGGCGTCTCCGCGCTCGGCTGCGCGCTGCCGGAAAAGGACGACCATAACGTGCCGGGCGCACGCGCCATCGCCGACCGCCTGATGGCCTCGTTCGGCTCGATGCTGCTGTACTGGTACCACTTCAGCCACAACGGCAAGCGCATCGACGTCGAGACCGACGACGACTCGATCGGCGGCCACTTCCTGCACCTGCTGCACGGCGAAAAGCCGTCCGACGCCTGGGTCAAGGCGATGCACACCTCGCTGATCCTGTACGCCGAACACGAATTCAATGCCTCCACCTTCACCGCCCGCGTCATCGCCGGCACCGGCTCGGACATCCACTCGGCCATCACCGGCGCGATCGGCGCCCTGCGCGGACCGAAGCACGGCGGCGCCAACGAAGCGGCGCTCGAAATCCAGGAACGCTACGAGAATGCCGACGAAGCCGAAGCCGACATCCGCCGCCGCGTCGAGAACAAGGAAGTCGTGATCGGCTTCGGCCATCCGGTCTACACCATCTCCGACCCGCGCAACAAGGTGATCAAGGAACTGGCGCGCGAACTGTCGCGCGAAGCCGGCTCCACCAAGATGTTCGACATCGCCGAACGGCTCGAGACGGTCATGTGGGAAGTGAAAAAAATGTTCCCGAACCTCGACTGGTTCTCCGCTGTCTCATACCATATGATGGGCGTGCCGACGTCGATGTTTACGCCGCTGTTCGTCATCTCGCGCACCTCCGGCTGGGCCGCCCACGTGATCGAGCAGCGCATCGACAACAAGATCATCCGCCCGAGCGCGAACTACGTCGGTCCTGAAGACCTCCAGTTCGTGCCCATCGCGGATCGCAAGTAAGGCAACCGGAAGACCATGATGAACACTGCACACCGCAAACCACTGCCCGGCACCGCGCTCGATTATTTCGACACCCGCGAAGCGGTCGACGCCATCGAGGCGGGCGCCTATGACAAGCTGCCCTACACCTCGCGCGTGCTGGCCGAAAACCTGGTGCGCCGCTGCGACCCGGCCACCTTGACCGCTTCGCTGCGCCAGTTCATCGAGCGCCGCCGCGACCTCGACTTCCCGTGGTTTCCGGCGCGCGTCGTCTGTCATGACATTCTCGGCCAGACCGCGCTGGTCGACCTGGCCGGCCTGCGCGACGCCATCGCCTTGCAGGGCGGCGACCCCGCGCTGGTCAACCCGGTGGTGCCGACCCAGCTCGTGGTCGACCATTCGCTGGCGGTCGAATTCGGCGGCTTCGATCCCGACGCCTTCGAAAAAAACCGCGCCATCGAAGACCGCCGCAACGAAGACCGCTTCGACTTCATCGAGTGGACCAAGAAGGCCTTCAAGAACGTCGACGTGATCCCGCCTGGCAACGGCATCCTGCACCAGATTAACCTCGAGCGCATGTCGCCCGTGGTGCAGGTCAAGGACGGCGTCGCCTTCCCCGATACGCTCGTCGGCACCGATTCGCACACCCCGATGGTCGACGCGCTCGGCGTGATCGCCATCGGCGTCGGCGGCCTCGAAGCCGAAAGCGTGATGCTCGGACGCGCCTCCTGGATGCGCCTGCCCGATATCATCGGCGTCGAACTGACCGGCAAGCCGCAGCCCGGCATCACCGCCACCGACATCGTGCTCTCGCTCACCGAGTTCCTGCGCAACGCCAAGGTGGTCTCGTCCTACCTCGAATTCTACGGCGAAGGCGCCGCCCATCTGACCCTCGGCGACCGCGCCACCATCGCCAACATGGCGCCCGAATTCGGCTCCACCGCGGCCATGTTCTACATCGACGCGCAGACCATCAAGTATCTCAAGCTGACCGGCCGCGACGACGACCAGGTCGTGCTGGTCGAAACCTACGCTCGCCACACCGGCCTGTGGGCCGACACGCTCACCAACGCCGTCTACGAGCGCGTGCTCGGCTTCGACCTGTCGAGCGTGGTGCGCACCATCGCCGGCCCGTCCAACCCGCACAAGCGCGTGCCGACGTCCGAACTGGCCGCGCGCGGCATCAGCGGCGTCGTCGAAAACGAGCCTGGCCTGATGCCCGACGGCGCCGTCATCATCGCCGCCATCACCAGCTGCACCAACACCAACAACCCGCGCAACATGATCGCCGCCGGCCTGTTGGCGCGCAACGCCAACCGCCTCGGCCTGGCCCGCAAGCCGTGGGTCAAGAGCTCGCTGGCGCCCGGCTCCAAGACCGTCGCGCTGTACCTCGAAGAAGCCGGGCTGCTGCCCGAACTGGAAACGCTCGGCTTCGGCGTCGTCGCCTTCGCCTGCACCACCTGCAATGGCATGAGCGGCGCGCTCGATCCGGCGATCCAGCACGAAGTGGTCGAACGCGACCTGTACGCCACCGCCGTCCTGTCGGGCAACCGCAACTTCGACGGCCGCATCCACCC
>JARXKM010000013.1:4444-40193 GCA_030272785.1 Pseudomonadota bacterium | reverse complement strand
TCGCTGCGCCTGCCGCCGTCGCTGCGCCTGCCGCCGTCGCTGCGCCTGCCGCCGTCGCTGCGCCTGCCGCCGTGGTGGCGCCGGCGCCGCTCAAGGCGCGCAAGCAAGGCGTCAAGAAGGTCGAACTGGACCTGAACCGGATGCGTGACATGGGCATGGTCACGGCCGCTGGCGGTCGCACCATGCTGGTGGAAGACTTCCGCATCATCAAGCGGCCATTGATCAAGCGGGCATTCAGCGAAAGCGCCGACAGCACCAAGCCCGCCAACCTGATCATGGTCACCAGTTCGGTACCGGGCGAGGGCAAGACCTATTGCGCGATCAACCTGGCGATGAGCATTGCCATGGAGCTGGACCACACGGTGCTGCTGATCGATGCCGACGTCGCCCGTCCTTCGGTGCTGCGCACCCTCGGCTTGCCGGCGGAGCGCGGCCTGATGGACATCCTGCTCGACGACAAGATCGACCTGGCCGACGTTTTGCTACGCACCAATGTCGACGCACTGAGCATCCTGTCCGCCGGCACCAGCACGCCGCGCGCCACCGAATTGCTCGCCAGCCAGTCGATGAGCAACTTCGTCCACGAGATCGCCAACCGCTATCCCGACCGTATCGTCATTTTCGACTCGCCGCCGCTGCTGCTGACCAGCGAAGCGCACGTGCTGGCCACCCACATGGGCCAGATCGTCCTGGTGGTGGAATCGGAAACGACCACCCAGCATGCCGTCAAGGAATCGTTGCGCCAGCTCGAAGGCTGCAACAACGTCAATATCATCTACAACAAGACGCGCGAGTTCCCGGGCATCGAAGAAACCTATGACTATCACTATGGCTAAACGACGGCGCGCGCCGGCCACGGCCGGCGCCGCGCTGCCGCTGGCGGCGCCGGTGGCGATGCTGGCCTTGCTGATGGCCCCGTCTTGCCGCGCCGACTGGAAGGTCGTTCCCAGCGTCGAACTGCGCGAGACCTATACCGACAACGTCAGGCTGGAGACGGCCGCACTGGCCCACAGCGAGTTCATCACCGATCTGGCGCCGTCGCTGTTGATCGTCAACGAAGGCCCGCGCCTGAAGCTCAATGCCGCCTTCACCAGTCACCTCTACCGATATTCGGACAATCAGGTGGCCGGCAACAACCGCTCGCAGCGCCAGCTCGACGCGCACGCCAAGGCCAAGCTGGTCGAAGACCTGCTGTTGTTCGACGGCAGCGCGTCGATCGCCCAGCGCGCCATCTCGGCGTTCGGCCCGCAGCTGGCCAACAATCCGTACAGCAACACCAATCGCGCCGACGTCAGCAGTTATCGCCTCAGCCCCTACCTGGTGCACCGCTTCGGCAATGCCGCCAATGCCGAATTGCGTTATGCGCGCGATTCGGTCAAGTCCGGCAATATCGGGTTCGGCGACAGCGTCGGCGACACCGTGTCGATGAACATCGCCAGCGGCGCGGCCTACCGCACGCTCGGCTGGGGCCTGCAGGCGAGCGAGCAGCACCTCGACAGCACGCGCGGCGGCAAGTCGACCGCGGAAAACGCCTCGACCAACCTGCGCTGGCGCCTGGCGGAATCGTTCAGCCTGACCGGCGCCGGCGGCTACGACAAGTACGACTACCAGTCGACGGGCGGCAAGACCGCCGGTGCCAGCTATTCGCTCGGCTTCACGTGGACGCCGTCGCTGCGCACGTCGCTGCAGGCCAGCGCGGGCCAGCGCTACTACGGCGCCAGCTATGCGCTCAACGCCAGCCACCGCAGCCGCAGCACGGTCTGGAGCCTGAACTACAACGATGCCGTCACCACCGCGCGCGAGCAGTTCCTGCTGCCGGCCACGGTCGACACGGCCGCCCTGCTCGATCGCCTGTTCAGCGCCAACATCGCCGATCCGGTGGCGCGCCGCCAAGCCGTCGACGCCTACCTGCGCACCACCGGCCTGCCGGCGTCGCTGGCCGACAACGTTAACTACTTCAGCAACCGCTTCCTGCTGCAGCGCCAGTTGCAGGCGGCGGCGGCGTTCAACACGGCCAAGACCACCACCGTGCTCTCGCTCAACGCCACCCGCCGCACCGCCCTGTCGGTGCAGGAGAGCGACAGCGCGCTGGCCGGCATCAACCCGGCCAGCCTGAACGACAATACGCGCCAGGCCGTGGCCGCGCTGTCGCTCAATTACCGCCTTTCGCCGCGCAGCGGCGTCAATCTGGTCGCCAGTTCGACGCGCAGCGAATCGCTGGCGACCGGCGTCAAGAGCACCGCGCGGCTGGTCAGCGCGGCGCTGACGCGCCAGCTGCAGCCGAAACTGAAGGCGGCGGTCGAGCTGCACCGGGCCGAAGGCGATACGCTCACTTTGGGCGGACGCACGTATCGCGAAAATGCGCTCAGCGCGTCCCTTTCACTAGCGTTATAGCGGAGTCGAACACACCGATGTATGAAACCTTTTACGGGCTCAGCGCCAAACCGTTCCGGCTGCGTCCCGACCCCCATTTCTTCTACGGCAGCAAGGGCCACAAGCGCGCCATGGCTTACCTCGACTATGGCCTGTCGCAGGGCGAGGGCTTCATCGTCATCACCGGCGAAGTCGGCGCCGGCAAGACCACGCTGGTGCGCAACCTGCTCAACAATCTGCCGTCCGAGCAGATCGTCGCCGCCCACATCGTCAATACCAATCTCGATTCGGACGACACCTTGCGCATGGTCGCCTCGTCGTTCGGGCTGCCGTATGAAAACGCCAGCAAGGCCGACCTGCTGACCCGGATCGAACAGTTCCTGCGCGCCTGCGAGCAGCAGGGCCGGCGCGCCTTGCTGATCGTCGACGAGGCGCAGAACCTGAGCGCGCGCACGGTCGAGGAATTGCGCATGCTGTCGAACTTCCAGACCGACGACAAGTCGCTGCTGCAGACCTTCCTGCTCGGCCAGCCGGAGTTCCGCGTCACCTTGCACAGCGACGGCATGTCGCAGCTGCGCCAGCGCGTCATCGCCAGCTACCACCTCGGCCCGATGGACGCGGCCGAGACCCAGGCCTACATCGAGCACCGCCTCGCCACCGTCGGCTGGAACGGCGATCCCGCCTTCTCGGCCGGCGCGCATGCCGCCATCTTCGGCTACACCGGCGGCATTCCGCGCAAGACCAACACCCTGTGCGACCGCCTGCTGCTGATGGGCTACCTGGAAGAGCTGCACGCGTTCAGCGAAAGCGACGTCGAGACGGTGATCCGCGATATCGACGACGAGTTCGAACTGCCGGCCGGCGCCGCCATCGCCGCCATCGCCGCCGCACCGGGCGGCCCGGAGACGGCCGGCAGCGGCGGCCAGATCGACGAGCGCATGATGCGGCTGGAAAAATCGATCGTCTCGGTGCTGTCGATCCTGAAAAAAATCGTCGCCACGCCCGCCGCGGCCGCGCCTGCCGAGCCGCACGAATGAAGCGCGACGACGCCCTGATCCGCCCGGCCAGCGCGCCCGGCCAGACGATCCGCAATGCGATGACGATCGACGTCGAGGATTATTTCCAGGTGTCGGCGTTCGCCCCGCACATCGCGCGCGACAGCTGGGACGGGCGCGAATGCCGGGTCGAGGCCAACATCGAGCGCTTCCTCGCCCTGCTCGCCGACGCCAAGGTGTCGGCCACCTTCTTCACGCTCGGCTGGATCGCCGAACGCTATCCGGCGATGGTGCGCCGCATCGTCGCCGCCGGCCACGAGCTGGCCAGCCACGGCTACGGCCACCTGCGCGCCTCCGACCAGAGCCGCGCCGAGTTCAGCGACGACATCACGCGCGCCAAGGCGCTGCTCGAAGACATCGGCGGCCAGGCCGTGCTCGGCTACCGCGCGCCCAGCTTTTCGATCGGCACCGCCAACCTGTGGGCGCTCGACGCGCTCACCGAGGCCGGCTACCGCTACAGCTCGAGCATCTACCCGATCGCCCACGACCACTACGGCATGCCCGACGCGCCGCGCTTCGCGTTTTACCCGAACGGCCCGGGCGGCCTGCTGGAAGTGCCGATCACCACCGTGCGCCTGATGAACCGCAACCTGCCGGCCGGCGGCGGCGGCTACTTCCGCCTGCTGCCGTACGCGCTGTCGCGCTGGATGATGCGGCGCGTCAACGACGCCGACCGCCAGCCGGCGATTTTCTATTGCCATCCGTGGGAAATCGATCCCGGCCAGCCGCGCCCTGAAGGGGTCGACGCCAAGAGCCGCTTTCGCCACTACGTCAACCTGGACCGCATGGAAGGGCGCATCGTCGCGCTCACCCGCGATTTCGCCTGGGACCGGATGGACCGCATCTTCTTAGGCCCGCAATGAGTTTGACCATGAGTTCGACCTTGAGTTCGACGCAATCAGCACCGGTGCACAGCGCCGCCCCGGTCAGCGTGAAACTGATGCAGCCGCACGAGCACGCGCGCTGGGACGCTTTCGTCGCCGCCTGCCCGGACGCCACCTTCTTCCACCGCGCCGGCTGGCAGCGGGTGATCGAGCAGTCGTTCAAGCTCAAGACCTGGTTCTACTACGCCGAACAGGACGGCCAGATCACCGGCGTGCTGCCGCTGTGCGAGATCAACAGCCGGCTGTTCGGCCACGCGCTCGGCGCCATGCAGTTCTGCGTCTACGGCGGCGTCGCCGCCGTCAGCGATGCGGCGCGCGGCGCGCTCGACGCCGCCGCCGACGCGCTGGCGCGCCAGCTCAAGGTCGGCCACCTCGAATACCGCAACCTGGTCGCCGCCCATCCGGGCGATCCGGCCTGGCAGACCAAGGACCTGTACGTCACGTTCCGCAAGGCCATTTCGGCCGACGACGACGAAAACCTCAACGCGATCCCGCGCAAGCAGCGCGCGATGGTGCGCAAGGGCATTAAGCTCGGCCTGGTCGGCGAAGTCGACGACAACGTCGATCGCATGTTCGCCGCCTACGCCAGCAGCGTGCACCGGCTCGGCACGCCGGTGTTTCCGAAAAAATACTTCGCCCTGCTCAAAGAGGAGTTCGGCGACGACTGCGAAGTGCGCGTGATCACCCAGAACGGCGCGCTGGTGGCCGCCGTGCTCAGCTTCTACTGGCGCGACGAGGTGGTGCCCTACTACGGCGGCGGCATGCCGCTCGCGCGCGACGTCGCCGGCAACGATTTCATGTACTGGAACCTGATGCAGGCAGCCGCCGCGCGCGGCTGCCGCCTGTTCGACTTCGGCCGCAGCAAGCTCGGCACCGGCGCCTACGACTTCAAGAAGAACTGGGGCTTCACCGCCCAGCCGCTGCCGTACGAGTACCGCCTGTACCAGTCCAGCGCACTGCCCGACAACAATCCGCTGAACCCGAAGTACGCGCTGTTCATCAAGCTGTGGAAGAAGCTGCCGCTGGGGTTGGCCAACGCGCTCGGTCCGCACATCGTGCGCAACCTGGGCTGAGCCCGATGGAAGACCTGCTGCTGCTGATCCACCGCATCCCGTATCCGCCCAACAAGGGCGACAAGATCCGCTCCTACCACCTGCTCAAGCACCTGGCGCAGCGCTACCGCGTGCACCTGGCCACCTTCGTCGACGATGCCGACGACTGGCAGCACGTGCCGCACGTACAGGCGCTGTGCGCGAGCAGCCACTTCGCCCCGCTGCAACCGCTGCTGGCGCGCGTGCGCAGCCTCGGCGCGCTGCTGGCGAACCGTTCGCTCTCGCTCGACTACTACCGCGACGCCGGCCTGCGCGCCTGGAGCGCGCAGGCGGTGCGGCAGCACGGCATCGGGCGCATCGTGGTGTTCTCGTCGGCCATGGCGCAGTACGCCGAGGCGTATCCGCAAGCGCGCCGGGTGGTCGACTTCTGCGACGTCGATTCGGACAAGTGGCGCCAATACGCCGACCAGAAACGCTGGCCGATGAGCTGGCTGTACCGCCACGAGGCACGCCAGCTGCTGGCCTACGAGCGCCACGTCGCGCGCAGCTGCGACGCCGCGCTGTTCGTGTCGGCGCCCGAGGCCGACCTGTTCCGCCAGCTGGCGCCCGAGAGCGACGCGCGCATCGGCTTTTTCAACAACGGCGTCGACACCGACTATTTTTCGCCCCTGCGCGCCTATCCCGATCCCTACCCCGACGGCGAACGCGCGGTGGTGTTTACCGGCGCCATGGACTACTGGCCGAACGTCGACGCGGTGCAGTGGTTCGCCGCCGAGGTGCTGCCGCTGCTGCGCGCGCGCGGCGCCGAGCTGCGCTTCTACATCGTCGGTGCGCGGCCGTCGGCGGCGGTGCTGGCGCTGGCCCAGCTGCCCGGCGTGGTGGTGACCGGCACCGTGCCCGACGTGCGCCCCTACATCGCCCACGCCGCCGTGGCGGTGGCGCCGCTGCGCATCGCGCGCGGCATCCAGAACAAGGTGCTCGAGGCGATGGCGATGGCCGCCGCGGTGGTGGTGTCGCCGCAGGCGCTCGAAGGCATCGCCGCGCGCGCAGGCACCGACCTGCTGCTGGCCGACGGCGCCGTCGCCTTCGCCGATGCCGTCGCCGCCCTGCTGGCGGCGCCCGACGCGGCGCTGGGCCGCTCGGCGCGCGCGCGGGTCGAACAACTTTACAGCTGGCCCGCCAACCTGGCCCACATTGACGCGAGACTCGAATGTACCTGACCCCTCCTGCCGCCGTGCTGAACGCCACACCGCGCCTGTCGCCCGCCGTCATTGCGCTCATGGTGCTGGCGCTGCTGGCGCCGTTCGCGCTGTATTTCGGTACCGTCCAGTCGATCGTGTCGATCTGGAACAGCTCGGAGACCTTCGCCCACGGCTACATCATCATGCCGATCAGCCTGTGGCTGATCTGGCGCCGGCGCGCCAATTTCACCGCCCTGCCGCCGGCCCCGTACTGGCCGGCGCTGGTGCTGCTGGCGCTGGCCGGCGCCGGCTGGCTGCTGGCGCGCGCCGGCGAAGTGCAGGTGGTGACCCAGTACGCCTTCGTGGCGATGCTGCCGCTGATCGCTCTGGCCTTGCTGGGTCGCCGGCTGGCCGGCTCGCTCGCCTTCCCGCTGCTGTTCCTGCTGTTCGCGGTGCCGTTCGGCGAAATCTTCGTCGGCCCGCTGATCCAGTTCACCGCCGACTTCACCGTGCGCGCGGTGCAGCTGACCGGCATCCCGGTCCTGCGCAACGGCACCCGCTTCGAACTGCCCACCGGCAGCTGGTCGGTGGTGGACGCCTGCAGCGGCGTGCGCTACCTGATTTCCTCGGTCACCATCGGCTGCCTGTACGCCTACCTGACCTACCGCTCGACCGCCCGGCGCCTGCTGTTCGTCGCGCTGTCGATCGTGGTGCCGGTGATCGCCAACGGCCTGCGTGCCTACATGATCGTCATGATCGGCCACCTGAGCAACATGAAACTGGCGACCGGGGTCGATCACCTGATCTACGGCTGGCTGTTCTTCGGCCTGGTGATGTTCGTCATGTTCTGGATCGGCAGCTACTGGCGCGAGGACGAGGCGGCCGCGCCGCGCCAGCTCAATGGCGGCGCGGCGCCGGCCGCGCGCGCGGCGCCGCGCAACATGGCGCTGGCGGTGCTGGCGCTGACGGCGCTGTGGCCGGCGCTGGCGCACTTCAACGACCAGGCCAACTACAACGCCCGTCCGGTGGCGCTGGCACCGGTCGCGCTCAGCTGGCCGGCCGCGCCGGCCTTCTCGAGCTGGCAGCCGAACTTCATGGCCGCCGACGCCGCCGTCAACCGCGTCACCCAGGCCGTGCCCGGCACCCCGCCGGTGGCGCTGACGATCCTGTACTACCGCAACCAGAACAGCGCCAAGTCCCTGATCAGTTCGATCAACACGATGGCCGCCGAAGAGGACAACGGGTTTCAGCAGGCCGGCAGCGCCGTGCGCAGCGAAGCGCCGGGAGGTCAGCCACTGCAGGTGCGCGAAGTGCGTATGCAAGGCCGCGACGGTCCGTTCCTGGTCTGGTACTGGTACTGGATCGACCAGCAGCGCGCTGTCAGCAGCGCCGGCGGCAAGCTGCTGCAGGCGCGCGCCAAGCTGATGCGGCGCGGCGACGACGGCGCCGCGGTGATGCTGTCGGCGCCGTATATCGAGCAGCCCGACCAGGCGCGCACCGCGCTGCGCGCCTTCCTCGCCGCCCACCTGGCGCCGATCGACACCGCGTTGGCCGCCACCCGGGGGCGCTAGCATGAGCGACGCGCACGAGATTCCGCTGATCGTCCACCTGGTCTACCGGCTCGACTTCGGCGGGCTGGAGAACCTGATGGTCGAGCGCATCAACCGCTTGCCGGCCCAGGCCTACCGCCACGCGGTGGTGGCGCTGACCGAGACCACCGACTTCGCCGACCGCATCAGCAAGCCGGGCGTCGAACTGTATGCGCTGCACAAGCAGCCCGGCCTGTCGCTGCAGACCCACGTCCAGCTGTGGCGTCTGCTGCGCCGCCTGAAGCCGGCGGTGCTGCACAGCTACAATTTGTCGGGCGTCGAATATGCGCCGGCCGCCCTGCTCGCCGGCGTGCCGGTGCGCATCAACGGCACCCACGGACGCGACGCCGCCGACCCCGACGGCAGCAATCCGAAGCACCGCCTGCTGCGCCGCCTGATGCTGCCGTTTCATGACTGTTGCTACGCCAACTCGGCCGACATGGTGGCATGGAACCGCAGCGTCATCGGCGTGCCGGCGCACAAGAGCCGGCTGCTCGGCAACGGCATCGACTCGGACCGCTTCCATCCGGCCGCCGGCGGCCGCCAGGACAGTGTCACCGGCTTCGGCCCCGACTGCATCGTCATCGGCAGCGTCGGCCGCATCCAGGACGTCAAGGACCATGCCGGCCTGGTCGACGCGTTCGTGCTGCTGCGCGCGCAGCTGCCCGAGCATGCCGCGCGGCTGCGGCTGGCGATCGTCGGCGACGGCCCGCTGCTGGCGGCGCTGCGCGCCAAGGTGGCCGCCGCCGGCCTCGCCGAGCTGGTCTGGCTGCCCGGCAAGCGCGCCGACATCGCCGACATCCTGCGCGCTTGCGACCTGTTCGCCATGTCGTCGCTGGCCGAAGGCACGCCCGGCGCCGCCCTCGAGGCGATGGCCAGCGGCCTGCCGGTAGTCGGCACGCGCGTCGGCGGCATCCCCGAAGTGATCGACGATGGCGTCACCGGCACCCTGGTGGCGCCGTCCGATCCGGCGGCGATGGCCGCCGCGCTGGCGCGCTACGTCAGCGCGCCGGAGCTGGCGCGCCGCCACGGCGGCGCCGGGCGCGAACGCGTCCTGCGCCTCTACAATATGCCCGCCATGGTGGCCGCCTACCAGGCGCTGTACGACACCCTGTGCGCACGTAAAACAACATTCAGAAAGCCCGTCAAGACATGTGTGGAATCGTAGGCATCTTTGATACGCGCGGTGCGCGCCCGATCGATCCGGCGCTGCTCAAGCGCATGAACGAAACGCAGCACCATCGCGGCCCCGACGAGGGCGACATCTACACCGAGCCCGGGGTCGGCTTCGGCCACCGGCGCCTGTCGGTGATCGACATCGCCAGCGGCCAGCAGCCGATGTTCAACGCCGCCGGCGACGTCGGCGTGGTGTTCAACGGCGAAATCTACAATTTCCCCGCCCTGACCGAGGAGCTGCAGCAGCTCGGCTACGTGTTCCGCACCAAGAGCGACACCGAAACCATCGTGCATGCGTGGGAAGCCTGGGGCGAGGACTGCGTGCACAAGCTGCGCGGCATGTTCGCCATCTGCGTGTGGGACCGCCAGCAGCAGACCATGTTCATGGCGCGCGACCGGCTCGGCGTCAAGCCGTTCTATTACGCCGTGCTGCCCGACGGCATGTTCATCTTCGGCTCCGAACTGAAGTCGCTGCGCGCCCATCCGGGCCTGCCGCGCGCGATCGACCCGCGCGCGGTGGAAGACTATTTCGCCTACGGCTACGTGCCCGAGCCGAAGACCATCTACCTCGGCGCCAAGAAACTGTCGCCCGGCTTCAGCCTGACGGTGCGCATCGGCCAGCCGCTGCCCGAGCCGAAGCAGTTCTGGGATGCGCCGTTCAAGCTGCATGCAAAAATGACCGAGCAGGACGCCGAGGCCGAACTGATCGTGCGCCTGCGCGAAGCGGTGCAGATCCGCCTGAAGGCCGAAGTGCCGCTCGGCGCCTTCCTGTCCGGCGGCGTCGATTCGAGCGCGATCGTGGCGATGATGGCCGGCCTGATGAAGGATCCGGTGCACACCTGCTCGATCGCCTTCAACGACAAGCACTACGACGAGTCGCAGTACGCCGAGCAGGTGGCGCGCCAGTACCACACCGACCACCATACCGAGACGGTCGACACCGACGACTACGCCCTGCTCGACACCCTGGCCGGCCTGTACGACGAGCCGTACGCCGACAGCTCGGCGATTCCGACCTACCGGGTCTGCCAGCTGGCCAGGAAGCGCGTCACGGTGGCGCTGTCGGGCGACGGCGGCGACGAGAACCTGGCCGGCTACCGGCGCTACCGCTACGCGATGGCCGAGGACGCGGTGCGCTCGCGGGTGCCGCCGACCTTGCGCAAGCTGGTGTTCGGCCCGCTCGGCAAGTACTATCCAAAGGCCGACTGGGCGCCGCGCATGTTCCGCGCCAAGACCACCTTCGAGGCGCTCTCGCGCGACTTGGTCGAAGGCTACTTCCACGGCGTGTCGGTGATGTCGGACGCGATGCGCGAGCGGCTGTTTTCGGCGAAATTTCGCACCGACCTGCACGGCTACCGCGCCATCGAGGTGATGCAGGGGCACGCGGCCAGTTCGCCCACCGACGATCCGCTGTCGATGATCCAGTACCTCGACATGAAGACCTACCTGCCGGGCGACATCCTCACCAAGGTCGACCGCGCCAGCATGGCGCACGCGCTCGAGGTGCGCGTGCCGCTGCTCGACCACCAGCTGGTCGAATGGATCTCCGGCCTGCCGTCCGACATGAAGCTGCGCGGCAGCGAAGGCAAGTACGTGTTCAAGAAAAGCCTCGAGCCCTACCTCAGCGAAGATATCCTGTACCGCAAGAAGATGGGCTTTTCGGTACCGCTGGCAAGCTGGTTCCGCGGCCCGTTGCGCGCGCGCGTGCAAGAGTCGCTGCTCGGGCCGCTGCTGGCCGACACCGGCATCTTCAACCGGCAGTTCCTGGCCGAACTGGTTGAACAGCACCAGTCCGGCCGGCGCGACTACAGCGCCTCGATCTGGACCTTGCTGATGTTCGAGGCGTTCCTGCGCAAAGAACTGCAGGGAGACTGAGATGCGCATCCTTCACGTGCTCGACCATTCGATTCCGCTGCACAGCGGCTATACCTTCCGCACCCTGTCGATCCTCAAGCAGCAGCGCGCGCTCGGCTGGGACACCGTCCACGTCACCGGCCAAAAACAGGGCCACTACGGCGCGCCGCAGGACGACGTCGACGGCTGGATCTTCCACCGCACCGCGCCGGTCCGCGGCCGCCTGGCCGGCCTGCCGGTGCTCAACCAGCTGGCCGTCATCGGCGGCCTGGCGCGGCGCCTCAAGGCGGTCGCGCTGGAGGTGCGGCCGGACGTCATCCACGCCCACTCGCCGCCGCTCAATGCGATCGCCGCGCTGCGCGTCGGCCGCGCGCTCGGCATCCCGGTGGTCTACGAGATCCGCGCGTTCTGGGAGGATGCCGCGGTCGACCATGGCACCAGCCGCGAATGGGGATTGCGCTACCGCCTCACGCGCGCCATGGAGACCCACGCGCTCAAACGGGTGAACGCGGTCACCACCATCTGCGAAGGCCTGCGCGCCGAGATCGTCGGGCGCGGCATCCCGGCCGCCAAGGTGACCGTGATTCCCAACGCGGTCAACATCGAGGACTTCAGCGTCGGCGAGCAGCGCGACGCCGCGCTGGGCCGCGAACTGGGCCTGGATGGCTGCCAGGTGCTCGGCTTCATCGGCTCGTTCTACGCCTACGAGGGACTCGACGTGCTGCTGCGCGCATTGCCGGCCATGTTGGCGCACACGCCGGCGCTGCGCGTGCTGCTGGTCGGCGGCGGCCCGCAGGAGGCGCAACTGCGCCAGCTGGCCGACCAGCTGGGCGTGGCCGCCAGCGTGGTGTTTACCGGCCGGGTACCGCACGACCAGGTGCAGCGCTATTACAACCTGATCGACGTGCTGGTCTACCCGCGCCTGAAGATGCGCCTGACCGACCTGGTCACGCCGCTCAAGCCGCTCGAGGCGATGGCGCAGGGCCGCATCCTGGTCGCCTCCGACGTCGGCGGCCACGGCGAACTGATCGACGATGGCAAGACCGGCGTGTTGTTCGAGGCGGGCAACCCGCAGGCGCTGGCGGAAAAGACGCTGGCGCTGCTCGGCGCGCCGGAGCGCTGGCCGGCCTTGCGCGCCGCCGGGCGCGCCTTCGTCGAGCGCGAGCGCAACTGGGGTGCCAGCGTGGCGCGCTACAAGCCGGTGTATGCCGGCTTGCCGAAAGCGACCGGGAAATAAGTCCGCGCGCCGGCCGAGGGTGCCGGCGCCTACATGCTCACACGCTGCTGTCGTGCTGCTTGAGCCACTGCTCAAGCATCATCAGCACCCACACCATGGTGCCGTGGTAGCCGGCATGCTCCTGCAAGTGCTGGCCGACCAGCGCATCGATGAAATCGGCGCGCACGATGGCGCGTCCTTTCAGGTCGTGCAGGCTGTCGATCGCCAGCTGCTTGAGCGCCGGATGGTCGCTCAGCCAGACGCCGAACGGCAGGCCGAACCCGTGTTTTTGCTTGGTGATGATTTCGTCGGGCAGGAAGCCGCGCAACGCCTCCTTGAAGAAATAGCGCAGCTGGTTGCCGTTGAGCTTCTGCTTGTCGGTCAGGCGCGCCGAGAATTCGACCATGCGGTCCGACAGGAACGGGAACGCCACTTCCATGCCGGCCAGTTCGCACGCCTTGATCACCTTCGGCAGGTCGTTGTCGGCCAGGGTCACCTTCATGTCCAGCGCCAGCATGCGGTTGAGCAGGCTGGCGCCCTCTTGCTGGCCGTAGGTGTCGGCCAGCGCGGCGAGCGGGTCGTTGACGTCGACGCCGGCCAGGAACGCGTCCGTAAACACCTGGCTCGGACCGTAGCGGCCCAGCAGGTTGTAGGTTTCCAGCCGGGCCGGCATCGGCACCGAGGCCTGCTCGATGTAACTGCGCGCCTTGCGCATCAGGCCGATGCCTTTGGCGCCGGGGAAATGGAAGATCGCCGGCTCGAGCAGGGCCTTGCGCAGCAGGCCGGGCAGCTTGTGGTAGCGGGCGAACACCTGCTGCTTGGCATAGCGCTCGTTGCCGCCGAACAGCTCGTCGCCGCCGTCGCCGCCCAGCATGCGCGTCACGCCATCGGCCCTGGCCAGGCGCGAACAATAGAAGGCCGGCACCGCCGAGGCGTTGCCGAACGGCTGGTCGAACACCGCGGCGATCTGCGGGATGGCCGCCACCACGTCGTCCTGGGTGACGTAGTAGGCATGGTGATTGGTGCCGAAATGACGCTCGGCGATGCGGGCGTAGCCGGTTTCGTCGTAGCCCTCGGCGGCGAAACCGATCGAATAGGTGTCGGCCGGCTTGCCGCCGACGTCGGTGAGGATGCCGGCGATGGTCGAGCTGTCGGTGCCGCCGGACAGGAAGGCGCCGACCCGGCTGGCGCCGGCCGCTTCGCGCACGCTACTCTTGAGCACGTCGAGAAACTCCTCGCGCAAGGCCTCGAACGGCTGGTCGGGCTGCGGGTCGAACGCCATCTTCCAGTACTGGCGCTTGCTGATGCGTCCTTTGCTGTAGCGCAGGCATTCGCCCGGCAGCAGGCGCTGCTGGCCGCGGTAGATCGAGCGCGGTGCCGGCACCATGTGGAAGTAGACGTAGTTGTAGATGGCCTGGCGGTCGATCTCGGCGCGCCCGAGCGGATGGCGCACCAGCGCATCGGCCGAACTGGCGAACAGCAGCGCTTCGCCGTCCACCCGGTAACTCATCGGGTGGGTGCCCATGCGGTCGATCGCCAGCAAGGCTTCGCCGGCGCCGTCGTCGACGATGCACAGGGCGAACGCGCCGCTCAGCTGCGTGCACACCGCGTCGGGGTCGCGCCGCCACGCCTCGGCCAGGGTCTGGGCGATGCCGTCGGCCGCGCCCTGGCGCGCCAGCGCGGCGTCGGTCAGGCGGGCGTCGCCCCACAGCGCCACCATCAGGCCGTCGCGCTGGTACACGTGCGCGCTGCCGGCGGCGGCGGCCACGGCGGCGGCGCTCTTGCTGCCGTGCAGCGGCTGCACCGGCGCGCCGTCGAAGCGCGCCAGCGGCGCGGCCATCGCCGCGATCAGCGCGCCATTGTCGGCGGCGCTGGCGCCGTAGCCGATCCATCCACACACACCGCTCACTGTGCGCTCTCCAAAAAGTCAGCCATCATCGTTTTGTCCTTGCAGTATGCGTTTGAAATCGTCAGACCAGCACTTCGGCCGCCATCGGGTGGCTCAGGAAGGCCACCGGGCTGGCCGTCAGGCCGTAGGCGCCCGACTGGAACACCACCACCAGGTCGCCCGGCTCGGCGTGGGCCAGGTCCATCTTGTCGGCCAGCAGGTCGAGCGGCGTGCACAACGGCCCGACCACGGAGACGTTCTCGCGCGCCGCGCCGGCCATCTTGTTACCGATCGCCACAGGATAGTTCTTGCGGATCACCTGGCCAAAGTTGCCCGAGGCCGCCAGGTGGTGGTGCAGGCCGCCGTCGGTGACCAGGTAGACCTGGCCGCGCGAGCTCTTGCGCTCGATGACGCGGCTGACGTAGATGCCGGCCTCGGCCACCAGATAGCGGCCCAGCTCGATCACCACCTGCGCCTGCGGCAGCGCCTTCTTCACGTCCGGCAGCAGCAGCGCCAGGTTGGCGCCGACCGCGGCCAGGTCGAGCCGCTGCTCGCCGGGGAAATACGGGATGCCGAAGCCGCCGCCGATGTTCAGCGTGAGCACCGGGCTGGGCGCGTGGGCGGCCAGCCGGATCGCCAGCGCGAAGGTCTTCTCGTGCGCCTCCTGGATCGACTCGGCCTTCAGGTTCTGCGAGCCGCTGTAGATGTGGAAGCCCTGGAACGCCAGCGCCAGTTCGCCGATGCGCGCCAGCATCGCCGGCACCAGCTCGGCATCGACGCCGAACTGCTTCGGCCCGCCGCCCATCTTCATGCCCGACGACTTCAGTTCGAAGTCGGGATTGACCCGCACCGCCACCTTCGGGCGCAGCCGCAGGCGGGCGCCGATGGCGGCGATGCGCTCCATCTCGGCGGCCGACTCCATGTTCAGCACCACCCCGGCGGCGATCGCGCAGGACAGGTCGGTGTCGCTCTTGCCGGGCCCGGCGAAACTGACCAGACCGGGATCCATCGGGGTGTCGAGCGCGACGCGCATCTCGCCGCCGGAGGCGATGTCGAGGCCGTCGACCAGCCCGGCCATGTGCTGCACAACGGCCGGCATCGGGTTCGCCTTCATCGCGTAATGCAGGTGCACTTCGGGCGGCAGGTGGCGCCGCAGCAGCGCCACGCGCTCGGTCAGGCGGGCGCGGTCGTAGGCATAGAACGGCGTGCTGCCGACCCGCTCGGCGAGCCGGGTGAGCGGCATGCCGCCGATCTGCAGGCAGTCGTCCTCGACGTCAAATTGCAGCAGCGGCGCATGCTGGGGGCGCGGTGCGCTCATTGGGTAGTTTCCATAAAAGTGTTTTCGTATTGCAAGCTGAGCAGCTTGCGGTCGATCTTGCCGTTCGGGTTGCGCGGCAGGCTGGCGTCGGCCATCACGACCTTGGCCGGCAGCATGTAGGCCGGCAGGTGCGGCTTGCAGGCGGCCAGCAGCTCGGCCGCCGTCAGCGCGGCGCCTTCCTTCGGATAGGCGATCACCACGATCGCCTGGCCCAGCGCGGGATGGGCGACGCCGATCGCCGCCGCCTCGGCCACGTGCTCGCGCGCGTAGACCACTTCTTCGACCTCGCTCGGGCTGACCCGGTAGCCGGACGTCTTGATCATTTCATCGTTGCGGCTGATGAAGTAGAGGAAACCGTCGGCGTCCTTGCGCACGGTGTCGCCCGACCACACCGCCATCTCGGTGAGCACCAGGCCCTGGTGCACCGACACGAACGGCTTGAAGCGCTCGGCCGTCTTGGCCGGGTCGTTCCAGTAGCCGAGCGACACCAGTGCGCCGCGGTGCACCAGCTCGCCCGGCTCGCCCGCATCGCATGCGCTGCCGTCGGCGCGCAGCACCATCACTTCGGCGTTCGGAATCGCCTTGCCCATCGAATCGGGGCGCCGCTCGGCTTCGTCGGGCGGCAGGTAGGTCGAACGGAACGCCTCGGTCAGGCCGTACATCAGGAACGGCTTGGCGTTTGGCAGCGCGGCACGCAGGGCGTCGAGCGTGGGGCGCTGCAGCGCGCCGCCGGAATTGGTCAGATAGCGCAAGCTGCAGTCGGCCGGCCACGGCAGCGCCGCCAGCTGGATCCACAGCGGCGGCACGGCAGCCAGGCCGGTGACGCGCTCCGCGACGACCGCCTTGAGCACGTCGCGCGCCAGCAGGTGGTTGATCAGCACGACGGTGGCGCCGACGCTGAAGGCGGTGGTCAGCTGCGACAGGCCGTAGTCGAAGCTGAGCGGCAGCACCGCCAGCAGGCGATCGGCCGCCGTGTTGCCCAGGTAGCTGGCGACGCTGTCGGCGCCGGCCACCATGTTGCGGTGCGACAGCACGACGCCCTTCGGCTTGCCGGTGCTGCCGGAGGTATACAGAATCGCCGCCATGTCGGTATCGATCACGCGGTGCGGCGCGCGCGGCGCCGGGGCCGGCCCGTCCCAGGCCTGCAGCGTGACGCCGGGCAGCGCCGGCAGTGCGCCGGCGCCGACCACCAGCACCGTGTGCAGGTCGGGACAGGCGGCCAGCGCCGGCGCCAGCAGCTTGAGCCGGTCGACCGAGGTGACCAGCACCCGCACATTGCAGTCGGCCAGGATGTAGCCGACCTGCTCGGGCTTGAGCAGCGGATTGACCGGCACGAACACGCCGCCGGCGGCGGCCGCGCCGAACATGGCGAGCACGTTTTCGATGCGCTTTTCCAGGTACACCGCGACCCGTTCGCCGCGCCCGAGGCCGGCCGCCAGCAAGGCTTGCGCCGCGCCGTCGACGCCGCCGGCGAGGGTAGCGTAATCGAGCCGGCTGGTGCCGTAGACCAGGGCTTCGGCTTGCGGCGTGCGCGTCGCCGAGCGGAAAATGAATTCGTGTATCAAATTACTCATGGGGGCCTTGAGGGGTCATGCGCCAAGCGCGGCACATGATATCATTATCATTTTAATATTCACCGTGTCTGGCGAAAAATATTTCTTGGGAGCGCCGCAAGCGCCAGGTATCGACGATAATGCGCTAGCGTCTGCCTGACCGTTACATTCTAGCGGGAAAAACCCTTGTACAGTATTGCAGGCAAGCCGATGCAACGCGAATGCAACGTGCGCCGTTCAAAAGTTCAAACAAATGCTCCCAATAAATTATTTGAGTGATCAATGAGAGACATCATCATCACCCTGATCGTGTTCGCTTCGTTGCCGTTCGCCTTCAAGCGGCCGTACATCGGCGTCCTCATGTGGGTCTGGATGAGCGTGATGAACCCGCACCGCCTCAGCTGGGGCTTCGCCTACGATTTCCCGTTCGCCGCCATCATCGCCGGCGTCACGCTGGCCGGGGTGCTGTTTACCAAGGATCCCAAGCGGCTGCCGTTCACGCCCGTCGTGGCGACCTTTTTCGCGCTGACGTTCTGGATGGCGTTCGGCGAGCTGTTCGCGCTGCATCCGACCACCGAACTGCTGATGCGCTTCCTGAAGATCGCCTTGATGACCGGCGTGACGCTGATGGTGGTCAAGACCAAGCGCCAGATCCACTTGCTGATCTGGGTACTGGTCGGCTCGCTCGGCTATTACGGCGTCAAGGGCGGCGCATTCACCGTCCTCAGCGGCGGCAGTTTCCGGGTGTGGGGTCCGGAAGGCACCTTCATCGAAGGCAATAACGAAATCGCGCTCGGCCTGATCACGGTCATCCCGGTCTTTTATTATCTGTTCCTCGAGGCGACCAAGCGCTGGCATCGCTACGCGCTCGGCGCCGCCACCGTGCTGTGCGCCATGGCGGCGATCGGATCCTATTCGCGCGGCGCCATGCTCGGCATCTCGGCAATGGTACTGTTCCTGTGGCTGAAAAGTGCGCACAAGGCGAAACTCGGGCTGATCATGGTGCTGGTCATCCCGGCCGCGCTGGCGTTCATGCCGGCCCAATGGATGCAGCGCATGGATTCGGTCAAGGAGTATAAGTCCGACGATTCGGCCCAGGGCCGCATCAACGCATGGACGATGACGTTCAACCTGGCATCCGACCGGCCGCTGGTGGGCGGTGGCTTCGACATATATGACGAGTCCACTTTCGCCCGCTACGCGCCGGTGCCGACCGATATTCACGCCGCGCACAGCCTGTACTTCCAGGTGCTGGGCGAACACGGCTTCGTCGGGCTGGCCCTGTACCTGCTGCTCGGGCTGCAGGTGTGGCGCACCGGCACCAGGATCGTCAAGTCGACGGCGCTGCGGCCCGACCTGAAATGGGCGGCGACCCTGGCGACCATGCTGCAAGTGAGCATGATCGGCTTCGGCACCGGCGGCGCCTTCCTCAGCCTGCTGTATTTCGACGTGCCGTACTATCTGATGGCGATCATGGTCGTCACCGGCCGCCTGGTCGAACAGGAACTCGCCGCCACCGGCAGTAAATTGCTGCCCGCCACAGCCCGCCCCGCACCGCTCGTCGCCCACGCGGCGAGGTCATCCTCCTAACCCTGCCCCTCATCATGCTGATAGCCCGATCTTCCCCGCCGGCCGTGCCGGCGCCCGGCGCCAACGCCGCGCTGGCGTCGCTGGCCTGCCAGGCGCTGGCGCGCGCCGTGTCGCTCAGTCCGCTGCGCAAGCGGCTGTCGATCCTGATCTACCACCGGGTGCTGGCCGCGCCCGACCCGCTGTTCCCGGCCGAAGTCGATGCGCAGCGATTCGAGCAGCATTTGCGCTACCTGAAACGCAGCTTCAACGTCATTTCGCTCAGCGAAGCGGTGCATGGCCTGCGCCACGACAGCCTGCCGCCGCGCGCGGCCTGCATCACGTTCGACGACGGCTACGCCGACAATGCCGAGATCGCGCTGCCGCTGCTGCAGCGCCATGCGCTGCCGGCGACGTTTTTCGTCGCCACCGGCTTCCTCGACGGCGGCCGGATGTTCAACGACACCGTCATCGAGCTGGTCCGGCGCGCGCCAGCACAGCTCGACCTCACGCCGCTGCAGCTGGGGCGCTACACGCTCGACAGCTGGGGCAGCCGGCGCCAGGCGGTCGGCGCCCTGCTCGACCAGCTCAAATACTTGCCGCTGGCCGAGCGCGAAGACAAGATCGCCGCCCTCACCGAGCTGGTCGGCATTGCGCTGCCGGACGACCTGATGATGCGCACCGACCAGTTGCGCCGCCTGCACGCCGCCGGCATGGAAATCGGCGGCCACACGGTCAGCCATCCTATCCTCGCGCGCATGAGCGCGGCCGGCGCGCGCGACGAAATCGCCGCCGGCAAGGCGCAACTGGAACAACTGATCGGTGCGCCGGTGCGCCTGTTCGCCTACCCGAACGGCATCCCGGGCCAGGACTATCAGGCCGAGCACGTCGACATCGTCCGCAGCCTCGGCTTCGACGCTGCCGTCTGCACCTCGTGGGGCGCGGCGCGGCCGGGCGGCGACCTGTTCCAGCTGCCGCGCTTCACCCCATGGAACCAGGACCAGTTGCGCTTTACGGTCAGGCTGATGCAGAACCTGGCCCGCCGCGGCAATACTGTCTAGGCGGCAGGATGGCGCCGCGCCCGGCCACGCGGTTACCGGCTGCGCGGTTATACTGGCGCGGTTATACTGCCGATATGTAAATTGAAACAATGCGCGCGCACAGCGCGTGCCTCTCACTATCATGGTCCGCGCGCACCGCCGGGCCCCATTTCGGAGCTTGCATGTATCTTGAAGAAATCAGAAATATCCTCGGCGACGTGCTCAGCCTGGGCGACGCCAAAGCCGCGCTGACGGAGAGCTCGCCATTGCTGGGCAGCATCCCGGAACTCGATTCGATGGCCGTGGTCAACCTGATCACCGCCCTCGAGGAGCACTTCGGCATCGTCGTCGAGGACGACGAAATCAGCGCCAGCACTTTCGAAACGCTCGGCACCCTGGCCGCTTTCGTGCAGGACAAACTGGCGGCATGACCGACGCTGCACGTGGCGTGCGCGCGGCGCCGTTTTTCCTCGCCGCCGACCCCGGTCAGCGGCTGTGCATTTATTATCCGCCGGCTGACGGGCCGTGCCGCGGCGCGATTCTGTACGTCCCGCCGTTCGCCGAGGAAATGAACAAGTCGCGCCGCATGGCGGCGCTGCAGGCGCGCGCCCTGTCCGCGCTCGGCTATGGCGTGCTGCTGATCGACCTGTACGGCTGCGGCGACAGCAGCGGCGACTTCGCCGACGCGCGCTGGGACATCTGGAAGCGCGACCTGGCCTGCGCGCACCGCTGGCTGCAACAGCGCCTGCCGGCGCCGGTGAGCCTGTGGGGCCTGCGCCTGGGGGCCCTGCTGGCACTCGATTACGCCGCCGAACCGGTCGCGCCGGTGCACGCGCTGGCGCTGTGGCAGCCGGTACAGAGCGGCAAGACGATGCTGACCCAGTTTCTGCGCCTGCGCGTGGCCAACGAGATGCTCAATGAAGGCGGGCAAGCCGGCACCAGCACCCAGGCCTTGCGCGCGCAACTGCACGCGGGCGCGACACTTGAAATCGCCGGCTACGCGCTGGCCGCGCCGCTGGCGCTGGCGATCGATGCGCTCGAGATGAGCGCGCTGACGCCGCGCGGCGTCAAGGTCGACTGGTTCGAAGCGGTGGGCGGCGCCGGCCAGGCAGTGCCGCCGGGCGCGGCCCGCGTCGCGCAAGGCTGGCAGGCGGCCGGCGCCGATTTCGCGCTGCACGCGCTGCCCTGCCCGGCATTCTGGTCCGCGCAGGAGATCACCGAATGCCCGGCGTTACTGGCAGCGACGTCGGCCGTGTTCGAGCACGCACCATGAAAGACGCCATGCTATTTGACGAACACGCCGTCACGTTCGCCTGCCAGGACGACCAACTCATGGGCATCCTGAGCCTGCCGCAGCAGCCGGCGCGGCGCGGTGTGCTGGTGGTCGTCGGCGGCCCGCAGTACCGCGTCGGCAGTCATCGCCAGTTCACGCTGCTGGCGCGCAGCCTGGCGGCGCAAGGCATCGCCGTGCTGCGTTTCGACTACCGCGGCATGGGCGACAGCGAGGGCGCGGCGCGCGACTTCGCGCAGGTCGACGCCGACCTGCGCGCCGCGGTCGACTTCATGACCGGCGCCGTCGCCGGGCTGGCCGAAGTGGTCGTGTGGGGCTTGTGCGACGCCGCCTCGGCGGCCTTGTTTTACGCCGCCACCGACGCCCGCGTGGTCGGCCTGGTGCTGCTCAATCCCTGGGCGCGCACAACCGACGGCCTCGCCAAGGCGACCCTCAAGCACTATTACCGCGGCCGCTTGTTGGCCCCCGGCCTGTGGCGCAAGATCGCCGCCGGCAAGTTCGATTTCCGCGCGGCGGTGGGTTCGCTGCTGCGCCTGGTGCGGGCGGCCGCCGGCGGCGGCAACAGTAACGGCGGCGGCGGTGACGCCGCGCTGGCGCTGCCCGAGCGCATGCTCGCCGGCCTGGCCGCCTTCCATGGCAAGGTGCTGCTGATCCTCTGCCCGATCGACCTGACGGCGCAGGAATTCCTCGAGATGGTCAAAGGCTCGGCGCAGTGGCAGCAACAACTGGCCGGCGCGCGCGTGACCGAGCGGCGCCTGGCGGGGGCCGACCATACCTTTTCGCGCCAGGCGTGGCGTGACCAGGTGGCCGCGTGGACCGCGCAGTGGATATCCTCGTGGTAAGCGGGTGCGCGCGATCGGCACGATTGCTTCCCGCCATAGAAAAGTGCATGATTCCTGCCATGTTGGCATTTCGGTATAACCTTTGGAGCTGGCGATGACACGCAGATTGGCCTATTTTGCAGTAACGCTCGGCATGATCGCCGGTGCCAACAGCTACGCGCAGGGCCCGGTCAAGATTTGCGGCGAGCTGAAAAACGGTTTCGGACCGTTCGATTATCGGAAGGCACCATTGCTTCCTTATGAGATCAACATTGTCGAGGGCGCGCACTTCACCACCGAGGTCGAGCAAAATATCAAAGGAAAAACCGGGTATGTGGGCGGTGACGTCGACTACACGCTGCGGGCCTGGCCGAATCATCCCCGGGCGCTGGCCACCATGTCGCGCCAGGGGGTGATCGAGAAAGCGCCGCAGGTGCGCGGGGCCAACTACCCGGTCGACTGCTATTTCCTGCGCGCCATCACGTTTGCGCCCGACGACGGCATGGTGCACGCGGTGTATGCCAACCACCTGGCCACGCATGGCAAGACCGAGCAGGCCAACGCGGAATTCCTGCGCGCCGTCGACCTCGAACCGGACAATCCGATCATCAACTACAATGCCGGTCTCGCCTCGATGAAGGCGAAGAAGTACGACCAGGCGCTGGCCTACGCGAAGAAGGCGTACGGACTCGGCTTCCCCTTGCCGGGTCTGAAGAACCAGCTCAAGGCGGTCGGCAAATGGGATGACGCGCCGGCCAAATGATGCGGCCCGCTGTGGCGAAATGCGCCGCCGCGCTGCTGCTGGCCGGCCTTGCCGGCGCGGCGGCGCTGTACCCGCTCGACAAGGCGCTGCTGGCGGTGTCGCTGTGCGCCTACTGCGCCTTGCTGTGGTGGCGCCCGCATGCCTGGCTGATCGCCGTGCCGGCGCTGCTGCCGGTGCTCGACCTGGCACCATGGACCGGCTGGTACTATCTCGACGAGCTTGACCTGCTGTTGCTGGCAACCTGCGCCGTCGGCTATGCGCGCATCGGCGCCGACGACCGCCCCGCGGCGTTGCCGCCGTTGTTCGCCTGGTCGCTCGGGTTGGTGGTGGCCGCCTGGCTGATCGCCGCCTGGATCGGCGCGACCCCGATCGCGCCGCTCGACGCCAACGCCTTCGCCTCGTATTCCAGCCGTTACAACAGTGTGCGCACCGCCAAGGGCCTGGCCTGGGCGCTGCTATTGCTGCCGCTGCTGCAGCGCGGCGCCGGCCCCGCGCTGGCGTCCTTGCGGCGCCTGTTCGTGCCCGGCATGCTGCTCGGGCTGGCCGGCGCCGCCATCGCCGTCATGACCGAGCGCGCGCTGTTTCCCGGGCTGAGCAATTTCGCCAGCGACTACCGGCCGACCGGGATGTTTTCGGCGATGCACACCGGCGGCGCCGCGCTCGACGCCTATCTCGCGCTGAGCTTCCCGTTCGTCGCCGCCTGGCTGGTCGGACCGCGCACCCGGATTGAACTGGCGGCCGGACTGCTGCTACTGCTGCTGGGCAGCTACGCGGGCCTGGCGCTGTTTTCGCGCGACATCTATGTTGCCTACGGGATGTCGGGCGCGATCGTCGGTGCGCTGCTGCTGGCCCGCCGCGCGCGGCACGGCCGGCTGCATGCCGGCAGCGCGCTGGCCATCGCCGCGCTGTTGGCCGTCACCGGCTGGACGCTGGCGCGCGTGTTCGCCAGCGGCGGCTACCGCGGCCTGGCGTGCGCGCTGACGCTGCTGGCGGCCAGCTTCGTGCTGGCGGGCGCGCCGGGCCGGCTGGCGCGCCGCCCGCTGGTGGCGGGCGCGGCGTTGCTGCTGCTGGCCACGACGGCACTGCTGGCCGCCCGGGTCGACAAGGGCGCCTACCTCGGCTTTGCCATCGCCGCCGCCGCGTTCGGCGCCGGTGCCGTGTCGATGGTCGCGCGCCGGCGCGGCGCCGCGCTTGCCGCCGCCGCGTTGCCCGCGCTGGCGCTGGGCGCCGGACTGGTCGCCTTCCACTGGGGCGGCGGCGGCGCCGCGGCCGATATCGCCGCCGTCGCGCTGCTGGCAGCCGCCGGCCTGGCGGCCAGCCGCCTGCGCGCCGAACCGCTGGTGCGGCTGGACCGCACCAGCCTGACCGCGCTGCTGTGCGCGGCCATCGCCATGATCACGGTGATCCCGCTGTCCTCGAGTTACTTCATGGGCGAGCGCTTCGCCACGGTGGGCACCGACATCGACATGCGCCTGCGTCACTGGCGCGAAGCGGTCGGCATGATGGATCAGGATAGCCCCACCGCCCTGTTCGGCATGGGACTGGGACGCTATCCCGACGTCTACACTGCGCGCAACTGGAACGGCGAGCTGCCCGGTTCCTTCCGCTACGAAGCCGAGGCCGGCAAGCCGTTCCTGCGCCTCGGCGCGCCGCAGCACGCAATCGGCCACGACCAAGTGGTGCGCCTGCTGCAGCGGGTCGATGTCGTCGCCGGCGCCAGCTACCGGCTGGGCGCCGACATCCGGCCGCACCAAGGCAAGGGCATCGTCATGTTCGCGCTGTGCGAACGCTGGATGCTGTATTCGCAGGCCTGTGTCGCGGCGCCGCTGGGCAAATCCGGCGCCCCGGGCTGGACCCACTACGAGGCCGCACTGACGGTGCCGGCGGACCACCTGAACCTGCGTCCGGTGCAACTGGAATTTTCGCTGCAGGGCGCCGCCATGACGATCGACGTCGCAAATGTGAGCCTGCGCCCGGCGGGTGGCGGCGCCGACCTGTTGCGCAATGGTGATTTCGCCCGCGCCAACACCGCCTGGTTCTTCAGCAGCGATCATGACCACATGCCGTGGCATATCAAGAATGTCGCGGTCAACCTGTTTTTCGAGCAGGGCTGGGCCGGCCTGACGGCGCTGGCGCTGCTGCTGCTCTATCTCGGCGCCGACCTGGTGCTGCGCGCCATCGACGGCGAAGACATGGCGGCCGTCTACCTGGCGGCACTGGCCGGCTTTCTTTGCATCGGCGCGTTCGACAGCCTGTTCGACGTGCCGCGCCTGACCCTGCTGTTCTTCCTGGTGGCATGCGCGGCGGCTCTGCGTCCGGCGCACGCAACGCGGCCGGCGGCGCGCCATGTTCGCCGCGCGGCCGCACCGGCGGCTCAGCGGGTGCCGGCGCGGCAGGCGGAAAACTCCTCGAACGCGCCGTAAGCGGGCAATGATGGACGCGCCACGCCGCACAGGTCGGGCGGCGCCGCGCCGGCCGCGGACCGCCGCGGCGGCGCGCCACGCCACGCCATGTCGGCGCCTAGCACATCCGCCAGCGCATGGGCACCAAAATAGCGGTAGGCCAGCGGCGCAGTGCGGTTGTCGACGGCGCGCAGGATGGCGCCGTCGCCCGCACGGATCGGCGCGTCGAGCAGGTTGCCTTCGACGTCGGCGCTGCTGGTCGGATAGCGCAGGACGATGCCGCCGGTGCCGACCAGCGTGTTGTGGCGCACCGTGCTGCGCGCCGCACTGTTGAGATAGATGCCATCGGCCGAACAGGACGCCACCAGGTTCGCCGCCACCCGGCTGTCCTCCTGCTCGACAATGCATCTGCCGTCGCGGCAAAAGCGCGCTTCGGTGCCGCCGCCGCCGAGCGACAGGCCGACCCGCAGTCCCGGGCGAGCGCGCAGCAGGTGCTCGCACCAGATGATGTTCTGTTCGAACGCGTTGTGCGCGCCGGCGCCTTTGGCGTACGCGCCGTAGCTGGTGTAGTCGCCGCCTTCCTTGATGAAATCGGCGATCAGGTTGTGGCGGATGGTCCAGCCGCTGGCGCCGACCAGGTCGATCGGCGTCACCGGCAAACTGGTGCGCCGCGGTGCGCTGTTGGTGAGCCGGTTGCCGTCGATGGTGCCGCTGTCGGGGAAGCGCCCGCCATGGCCGTTGATCTTCAGGTGGGCGTTGAAATCGGTGATGGTATTGCCCTGCGCGCTGAAGTGATGGGCGTCGCCGACGACGTGGAAGGCATGCTCGCAATCGGCGTGGCGCGCGCACACGCCGCGCATCACCAGTTGCTCGAAACGCCAGAACGGCGCGGAGACGAGAAACCCTTGCGCGCCGTCGACGTCGAGGCGCGCGCCGGGCGCGCCGCGTACCGTGATGTAGGCCGACGCGGTGCCCGCACGGGAGGCGGCCAGCGGCACCTGGCCGATGCGCCAGACCCCCGCGGCGAGCGTGATGCGGTCGCCCGGCGTCGCCTGCGCCATCGCGCTGCGCAAGGCCGCCAGGTTTGCGGCGGCCACTTCGCGCAGGGGAGCCGGCGCCGCCGCGGCGATGGCGCGCGCGCCGAACGACAGCCGATCCAGCGCGAGCGGCACCGGCGGCGGCCGGTCCAGCCGCAGCAGCGCCTGGCGCGTCCAACGCGTCGCCGTGCCGCTGTCGGTTCCCAAGTGGAAGGCCAGCGCGGCGGGGCTCACCCCGTGCCGGTCGAGCATGAGCAGGCCGGCGGCGGCCAGCGCGGCCAGCATCGCGCCGGTGAGCACGAAAACGGCTCTGGCCACGCGCATCGTTGCCTCCTAAACCATGCGATCCTGGCGCGCGGGCCGATCCGCCCGGGCGCTGCGGGCAAGCGCTGCCCGTGCCGGACTCAGTTGCCCGCCTTGATGGCGTGCCGGTTCAGCAGGTCATACATGGTCGGCCGGCTGACGCCGAGCAGTTCCGACGCCTTGACGATGTTGCCGTCGACCCTCGCCAGCGCCTTGACGATCGCCTTGTGCTCGGCCTCGTCGCGCACCTGGCGCAGGTTCAGCGGCTCGTCGACGGCGATGGCCGAGAGGCCGAGGTCGTCGGCGGCGATGCTCTGGCCGTCGGTCATGATGACCGCGCGCTTGATGCAGTTTTCCATTTCGCGCACATTGCCCGGCCAGCCGTAGGATTCGATCGCGGCGATCGCTTCGCTGCTGAAATGCAGGGCCGTGCGCGACTCCTGCGCGCTGAACTTGTTCTTGAAATGGTGCGCCAGCAGCGCCGCGTCGCCGGGACGGTCGCGCAGCGGCGGAATGGTGACGACGATCTCGCACAGGCGGTAGTACAAGTCTTCGCGGAAGCGCCCGCTGGCGGTCAGGTCCTTCAGTTTCTGGTGGGTCGCGCAGACGATGCGCACGTCGACCGGTATTTCCTCGTGGCCGCCGACCCGCTCGATGACGCGCTCCTGCAGAAAGCGCAGCAGCTTGGCCTGCAGCGCCATCGGCAGGTCGCCCACCTCGTCGAGGAAGAAGGTGCCGCCGTGCGCCAGTTCGACCTTGCCTTTGGTCTGCTTGGCAGCGCCGGTGAAGGCGCCTTTTTCGTAGCCGAACAGTTCGCTCTCGAGCAGGTTTTCCGGGATCGCCGCGCAGTTGATCGCCATGAAGCGCTGGCCGGCGCGCGGGCTGAGCGCGTGCAGCGCGCGCGCCAGCACTTCCTTGCCGGTGCCGCTCTCGCCGAGGATCATCACCGACGCCGAGGTCGGCGCCACTTTCTCGATATTGCGGCACACCTTGAGCATGCCGGCGTCGCGCGAGATCACGCCCGACATCGGCGACTCGGCCTGCGCCTGCTGCATGCGGCGGTTTTCCTTTTGCAGCGCATTGAGGAAGAAGGCGCGCTTGATCACCAGGCCGAGCACCTCGGGGTCGCACGGCTTCTGGTGGAAGTCGTAGGCGCCCATGGCGATCGCCTTGACCGCGTTGCCGCGCTCCTGGTTGCCAGTGAGCACGATCACCCGCGTGTCCGGCGCCAGCGCGAGGATCTGCTGCAACGTCGCCAGCCCTTCGGTCGAGCCGTCCGGATCGGGCGGCAGGCCCAGGTCCATCGTCACCACCGCCGGCTCGTGGCGGCGGATTTGCGTGAGCGCGCTTTCGCGGTCGCCCGCGACCACCACATCGTAGGCGTCGAAACTCCAGCGCAGCTGCGTTTGCAGGCCCGGATCGTCCTCGATGATCAACAGTTTTTGCTTCGGTTCAGTCACTGGTTACCTCGGTCCATCATGCTGCTTGGTTGATCGTGTGCGCTTCCTGCCCCAGCAGCGGCAGGGTGATGCTGAACACCGTGCCGCGCGACTCGACGCTGCTGACCTCTAGCGTACCGCCGAGCTCGCGGACATATTCGAGGCTTTCGAACACGCCGATGCCCATGCCGGCCGACTTGGTCGATTCGAACGGCTTGAACAGGCGCTCGCGGATGAAGTCCTCGCTCATCCCTTCGCCGGTGTCGCTGATGCGGATCAGCACCGCGTCGGCGTGCCGCGTCAATTCGATGTCGACCCGACCGTCGCGGGCGGTGGCCTCGATGGCGTTCTGGATCAGGTGGCCGACCACCCGTTCGAGCCGTTCGCCGTCGGCCTGCACGGTCAGCCCGGGGTCGGCCACGCGCAGCACCGGGCGCGGCTCGAACGCCGCCTTCAGCGCCACCGCCTGTTTCAGCAGGCGCTCGATCGACAGCGGCGCCGGGCGCTCGGGCGAGGCGCTGCGGCTCAGTTTTTGCAGCAGCAGCTTCATCTTTTGCACCGAGTAGTTGACCGTCTCGATCATATCCTGCTGGAACTCGGGATTGTTCTTGTGGCGCTCCGCATTCGACATCAGCAGCGACAGCTGCAACACCAGGTTCTTCAGGTCGTGCACCACGAAGGTCGACATCCGGTTGAACGACTCGAACTGGCGCGCCACCATCAGCGCGTTGGCCGCCTCGTACTGCGCCAGGTAGCTGGCCGCCTGGCTGCCGGCGATCTTGAGCAGGTCGATCACTTCCCAGTTGAGCGCAATCGCGCTGCGCGGCTGCAGCAGCAGCATGAAGCCGAACAGCTTGCCCTGCATCATCAGCGGCACCACCAGCCAGCCGCGCGGGTAGGCCAGCAGCCAGGCCGGCATCGCCACGTCGTCGTACTTGCCCGGATCGCGCTGGTATTCCTGCAGGTCGACCACCCACTGGCTCGCCGCGAGGAAGCGGCAGAACGGCGAATCGGCCGGTTCGGTCAGGGTGGTCGGCGGCAGGTGCCAGTTGGCGGCCGGCTCGAACAGCCCGCCATCGCGGCCGATCCAGATCAGGCCGGCGGGGCTTTCGACCATCGCGGCGACCGCCTGGATGCTGCGCTCGCCCAGCCCCGGGCCGTCCTTCGACAAGGTGCCGTTAAAGCGCAGCCATTCCTCGCGGTAATCGTAATTGTAGTGATAGAAATGCTTGCTGATGAACACCTTCAGCCAGGCCCGGAACGAGCCGGAAAACAGGATGCCGATCAGCAGCACCAGCGCGCCGAACAGGAAGATCACCTGCATCACCGAGCCCCAGCTGCCGCCGAAATAGCGCAGGTAGTAGCCGGCCGAACCCATCGTCAGCAGGTAAATCGCCGAGCCGAACAGCGCGGCCGAGTGGAACATGACGCGGCGCGACAGCGCCAGTTCGGTCGACCAGGCGGCGCTGCGCGCGACCGAGATGGCGACCAGCGGCACCGTCAGGGCATCGACGACGCCGCGTGCCGCCCAGATCGCCGGGTTGATCGCATGGAACAGCAGCGCGTCGCTGTACAGGTAGAAGTCGTAGGCGAACATGGCGCCGATGCCCAGGCAGGCGAACTTGATGGCCCAGCGCCCCTGCTCCGGCTTGTTGCGATACAGCTGTTCGACCAGCAGCATGCCCAGCACCGCCATGCCGATGCGGGCGATGACGACCGGCATCATGCCGTGTGCATCGAGCAAGGCGAGGTCGAACTGGCCGGACACGGTGGCGAGCAGGAAGATCAGATAGAAACCGGCCACCAGCAATACCGACGGGCGCAGCGGCAGGCGCGCGTCGTCGCGGTGGAAATGGCCGATCAGCACGATCAGGAAGGCCGACCAGGCGCCGTTGCGCAGGATTTCGAAGCTCTCGGTGAGCACCGTGCGCAGCGCCTCTCCGCCCGCGCCCCATGCCAGCAGCGCGTTGGAGATGGCGGTGATGCCGGTGGCCAGCGCCAGCAGGCGGCTGTGCGCGCGACCGCGCCAGCTGGTGGCGAGCAGGATGGCAAGCGCCAGGAACGCCAGTGCCGAGATGCCGTAGCTGTAGCTGGCGATATTGGTCAACGGGCACCGTCCTTCGGGTCAGCGGATGCGCGCATGGTCAGTCCGATCAGGTTCGCCATTGGCAAGGCCGTGCGCCGCATCCGCCGCCACATCAGCGGCCGCCGCGGAACAGCACCACCTTGAGCGTGTCGATCAGCACCAGCACATCGAGGAACAAGCTGTTGTTCTTGACGTAGTACAAATCGTACTGCAGTTTTTGCAAAGCATCTTCGGCCGATGCGCCATAGCCGTAGCGCACCTGCGCCCAGCCGGTGATGCCCGGCTTGATGCTGTGGCGCACGTTATAGTAGGGCACCACTTCGATCAGCTGCTCGACAAAATAGGGCCGTTCCGGACGTGGGCCGACGAACGACATTTCGCCCTTGAAGACGTTGAGGATCTGCGGCAGCTCGTCGATCCGCACGCGGCGGATGAAGTTGCCGATGCGCGTCACGCGCGGATCGTCCTGCGCGGCCCACTGCGGCTTGCCGCCTTTTTCCGCATCGTTGCGCATGCTGCGGAACTTCAGCACCTTGAACGGATGGCCGTCCTTGCCGACCCGTTCCTGCGAGTAGAACACCGGCGCGCCGTCCTCGAGGAAGATCAGCAGCGCCGTCACCAGCATGACCGGGAACGACAGGGCCAGGATGATGGTGCTGCAGATCAGGTCGAAGCCGCGCTTCATGAAGGTGCGGATGAAACTCTGGTCGAAACCGCCGCCGAACACCAGCCAGCTCGGCTGCAGCGAATCGACCCGGATCTGCGCCGTTTCGCGTTCGAAGAAGGTCGCCGCATCGGTCACCTTGATGCCCTGCAGCTTGCAGTCGAGCAGTTCCTTGATCGGAAAGCCGCCGCGCCGGTTCTGCACCGAGACGACGATTTCGGCGACGTCGTACTGGTTCGCCAGCGACACCAGCGAGTCGCCCTCGCGCACTTTCAGCAGGCGCTCCGGGGCGATGCACAATTCTTCCGACGGCACCGGGATGAAGCCGGCAATGTCGTAGCGGTGATATTTGTTGCTCTGGTCGGCCAGGTCGCTGCATTCCTTGGCCAGCGGCCCGCCGCCGAGGAAGATGATGCGCGACTCGAGAAAGCGCGCCTCCGACGTCTTGAAGAAGATCATGCGCGCCGTGAAGATGCCGCCGGCGGCGATGACGAAGACCAGGATCAGGATGCCGCGCCCGAAATACAGCTCCGGCGCCACATAGAACACCAGCGTGAGGATCACAAAGCCCATCAGGAACGACGGCATCAGCTTCATGAAGAAGGGATTGCGCAGCCCTTCGCTGAAATTGAGCTGGTACATGCCCATCGCGCTCATGCTGAAGATGATGGCGACCGCAAAGGCGATGGCGGAGGTGAGGAAGTGCTCGAAATGCGGCGCGCCGGTGGCGCTGGTGTCGAGCAGGCGCACTGCCGCGCCGGCATAGGCGGCACCGATCAGCACCAGCACCTCGACGAACAACAGCACGAAGACTATTTTCGACACATAATGGTTCGAGATCTTTAACATGTCATTTCCCCCTGCTCATCTCAGACTATCGACGCGTCAACGGCCGCGCGGGCGCAACCGGCGCGTCGCGGCACCGTCGAGCGAGCGGTCATGTGTTCTCGCCTGTCAGGTCATGGATATACCAATCCATGGCCTGCCGCAAGCCCTCGTCGATACGGTGGGTCGGCGCGAAGCCGAGCAGCGTCGCCGCTTTCGATATATCGGCTTGCGAATGGCGCACGTCGCCGGCGCGAAAGCCGACATATTCGGGCTGGTGGGTGCGCACATGCGGGAAGCGCTCCTGCAGCAGTTCGCACATCATCCGGTGCAGCTGGTTCAGGCTGGTGCGGGCGTTGACGGCGACGTTGTACACCTCGTTGACGGCGCCGGGCTGGTCGGCCAGCGCGGCCAGCAGGTTCGCCTGGACGACATTGTCGATGAAGCAGAAGTCGCGGCTGGTCTCGCCGTCGCCATTGATCTTCAGCGGCGCGTTGCCGATCAGCGCGGCGATCCACAGCGGAATCACCGCGGCGTAGGCGCCGTGCGGATCCTGGCGCGGGCCGAACACATTGAAATAACGCAGCCCGATCGATTCGCTGCCGTACGTGCGCGCGAACACGTTGGCGTACAGCTCGTTGACATATTTGGTCACCGCATACGGCGACAATGGATTGCCGATCACCGGCTCCTGCTTCGGCAGGGCCGGATGGTCGCCGTAGGTCGAGCTGGAGGCGGCGTAGACAAACCGGCGCACCTTGGCGTCGCGCGCGGCGGTGAGCATGTTGAGGAAACCGGTGACGTTGGTTTCGTTGGTGGCGATCGGGTCGGCGATCGAGCGCGAGACCGACCCCAGCGCGGCCTGGTGCAGGACGAAATCGACGCCCGCGCAGGCGTGCGCGCAGTCGTCCTGCCGGCGGATGTCGCCGTCGATGAAGCTGAAGCGTTGCCACGCCTCGGCACCGACCAGCGCCTGCACCTGGTCGAGATTATGCTGGTGGCCGGTGGCAAAATTATCCAGCCCGGTAACGCGCTGATCGAGCTTGAGCAGGGCCTCCACCAGGTTCGAGCCGATGAAGCCGGCCGCGCCGGTCACCAGCCAGTGGTAACGGTGCTCGCGCAGGTGGTGCTGGATGTCGTTAAATTTCGTCACTGTGCTTTCCCATTGTTCTACCATCCGGCGCGTGCGTGCGCCGCTGTTGCGATCGGTTACAGACGCCAGACGCTGAAACCGGCGGCGCTGATCGCCTGCTGGTCGAATTGCGATTTGACGTCGATGAAGCAGCCGCCCTCGTTCAGTTTCGCTTGCAGGTCCGTCAGCGGACGCGCCAGCAGTTCCTTGTGCGAGACGGCGGCGATGAGGGCATCGGCGCGCGGCAGGTCTTCCCAGCTGGTCAGCGCGATACCGTATTCATGCAGCGCTTCCGCGGCCGAAGCGACCGGATCGTAGACGTGCACATCAACACCGTAAGAACGCAATTCAAAGACGATGTCGGCCACTTTCGAATTGCGCAGGTCCGGACAGTTTTCCTTGAACGTCAGGCCGATCACGTTCACTTTCGAGCCTTTGACGTTGAAACCGGCGGCGATCATGGTCTTCACGGTCTTTTCGGCGACGAACTTGGCCATGCCGTCGTTGATGCGGCGCCCGGCCAGGATCACCTGCGGGTGATAGCCGACCATTTCCGCCTTGTGCGTCAGGTAATACGGATCGACGCCGATGCAATGGCCGCCGACCAGGCCAGGCCGGAACGGCAGGAAATTCCATTTGGTGCCGGCCGCCTTCAATACTTCCAGCGTATCGATGCCGATCTTGTCGAAAATGATCGCCAACTCGTTCATCAGGGCGATATTCAGGTCGCGCTGGGTGTTTTCGATCACCTTCGCCGCTTCCGCCACCTTGATGCTGGAGGCGCGGTGCACGCCGGCGGTGATGATCGACTCATACAGCGTGGCCACCAGGTCGAGCGTGTCGGCGTCGTCGCCGGAGACCACTTTGGTGATCGTCGTCAGGGTCCGTTCCTTGTCGCCCGGATTGATCCGCTCGGGCGAAAAGCCGACGTGGAAATCCTGCCGCCATTTCAGGCCCGAGTGCTGTTCCAAAATCGGAATGCAGATTTCTTCGGTCGCACCCGGATAGACGGTGGACTCGAAAATGACGATGGCGCCGCGCTTCATGTGCAGGCCGACCGTCTTGCTGGCGCCGGCCAGCGGCGTGAAATCGGGGTTATGCGCAGCATCGACCGGGGTCGGCACCGCCACCACAATATAATCGGCGTTCGCCAGGGTGGCCGGGTCGGTGCTGACCGACAGATGGCGCGCCGCCCGCAACTGCTCTCCCGACAGTTCACCGGTCGGATCCACATGCTGCTGGTAACTCTCTACCTTGGCGCTGGACAGGTCAAACCCGACGGTGGTGCGTTTTTTTCCAAATTCCACGGCCAGCGGCATGCCGACATACCCAAGTCCTACCACTGCTACGATGTCATTAAATTTCATTATCGGGTTCCGTGCGACGATCAATTTTTGTAATTATATTAACTTTCAATATAGCACACAAGTAGATTCAGATCAATAAAAAGCAACTAAATTTGTCAAAAAGAAATAATGTGCATCTTGTCGTGATGTATTTATTCTAACATATTGCCCACCCAGCCTGTCGGCTTGCGTATGCCGCATGCATCGGCAGGCCGGCTTGCCGGCTTGCCGCGGACCGGCCGCCGCCGCCATCCATGGCGC
The DNA here is from genome assembly GCA_030272785.1 of Pseudomonadota bacterium. Classification (GTDB taxonomy): domain Bacteria; phylum Pseudomonadota; class Gammaproteobacteria; order Burkholderiales; family Burkholderiaceae_D; genus JAFCUW01. The sequence continues at coordinate 6,078 of JARXKM010000013.1, read as the reverse complement.
GCATCGGGTCCACGAAAATGCAGGCTTGCGTCTCGGCAATATGCGCGATTTTGACCATGCTGGCCACGCCTGCCCACCGCGGAAACGCCGCCATTGTCGGCTGAGCCGGCGATCTTATCACGACCTTTTGACGTTCGACATCGCATGTGCACTTTGTGGCGGTTAAAGTACAAAAACCGGCGCGGATTTGGTATCGGACGCGCCGCACCAAGCACCGCGCTTACAACGATATCAATTATTAAAAAATTGCATGTGATGCAATAAAGATGATGTTTTGAATATAAACAGATGACGCCCTTTTCTATCCGCTGCCGGTACCAGGAAAGAATTGTTCAATTCGCATTTGATGCATTATTGATTGAGTAACTAAATCGGTTTTTTAATATCGAATGCATAAATCTTGAACAGATTAGGCCGCCAAACCCACGAAATTTTAATTTGTTGCGGCAACTTTCTGCGTTTTATGAGAAGCTACCTCTAAATCTTGATGCACGGCAATACTAGACATGCATCGCCGTTATCACCTTTACAAGGTACTTGCCAAATGAATACTGCCCGCAACCTCCTGACTTCCACTGACGAGCGCGACGCCGTGCGCACCCACCGGCCGGCGCTGAACCGGCGCACCTTCATGCGATACCTGACCGCTGGCGCGGCAGCGATCGTCGTCGAGGGCTGCGGCGGCGGCGGCGGCGGTGCTACCGCAGTCAGCGCGCCGGTCGTCGCACCGGCACCCGTTCCTGTACCGGTGCCGGCGCCAACGCCCGCTCCGGTCGCGACGACCTGGGTCGACGTTCCGGAAATTGCGTTCACCGAAGGCGTGGCGTCGAGTTTTTCCGTTGCCAGCTACGTGAAAGTGAGCAACAGCGCCGCCATCACGCTGTCGCTGAATGCCATCCCGCTGCCGTCCGGCGTGACCTTCAACAGCCGCACGCTGTCGTTCGATTATGACGGTCGCGGCACCCAGACCAACAGCGACGGCCATGTCCTCATCGCGACCGTCGGCTGATCAGCCTGACGCGCCAAGCCGTCATGCCCGCCCAACATCGGGCCGGAGATGCGGCGGCGCGGTGGCAAATTTGATAGACTGAATTCCAGCGGACTCGAGCGTTGCAACGCGCGCCGCGTCGCCTTTTCCCGTCTGGCCGCCTCGCTAGCGGCGTCGCAAGGTCCGATCGCACCAACCTGTCGTCAGAAAGGCACATCCCATGACCCAAACTACTTCCAATCCGTTCTCGGTGAAAATTCGTCCGCCGCCACCGGCGACGGCGCCCAGCTGGGTGCCGCCGGTAGGTTATTTTGCCGACGTCCCGATGAAAAATTTTCCGCAGGATGTGACGCCGGCGATTTACCGCGAGACGCCGACCGACACGTATGCGATGACCGCGCCCTTCGGCCAGTGGGGGGGCAGCGCTGTGCTGACCGACTACAGCCCGCTCGGCGCCCAGGTGTACTATTCGGCCGGCCACGAGCGCAGCGTGAACCAGGCGAATTGGCAGTTCACGCTGATCTGTGACTTTTCGACCCTGACCTGGAGCGTCGCCAACGTGCCCGCTCAACCGAACAACCTGGGGGTGTTTGTCAACGGCTATGCCCCCGATGGCAGCCCTTACAGTTCGCACTCCTACCTGGGG
>JARXKM010000013.1:0-4344 GCA_030272785.1 Pseudomonadota bacterium | reverse complement strand
CCGGCGCCATCCAATACACACTATTCATCAGCAAAAGCGGCGACATCACTCAGTATCCGGCATTGGGAGGCAGCCTGTTGAACGCCGCACTGGTGTTGTGCAACTCGCTGAACCTGCTGATCGCCGTCGACGGCGGCTACGAATTTGGTCAGTATGCAAGCAGCGCCTACCGCACCATCCATATCCGCGACCTCAGCACCGGCGCGGTGACGAAAAGCCTGACGCTCGGGACAGTGCCGTCGCTGTGCAATGGGCATGATGGCGGCACCCTCAATTTGCATTGCGCGGACAAGATGGGCCTGCAGTGGAACGAGCAGTTGCGTTGTATCGTCGGCTACGATCAGTCGACGACGCCGCCGCAGATCGTCACATTGTCCCCGCCGGCGGGCAATGCGGCCACCGATAGCTGGACGTGGAAGACCATTCCGGTCGCGCATTGGCCAAGCGATGCTGGGGGCCAAGCGACGCTGCAAGCCGCAGAGAACGATGCATGGAGCAAATTCCGCTGGGTGCCGGCGTTGGGCGCCTTCGTCATCGGTACCGCCAGGGACCGCAAGCCGCAAGTGATCCGGTTGTCGTGAACCGCTGCGCTGGCGCAGCCGATGCGGCGCGCCAGCCGGTCCTCTGGTGCGCCGCGCGCTTCAGTCATGACGCTCGTCATTTTTACGCAAACTCCGCCTGCGCGGTGGCACACCAGATTCTGATGTCGGGCCAGCACAATCGCTCTGGCCCTTACTGGTCGGCACCAACGCGGCCGCCACTGGTGCCCTCGCTGGCCGCCACGGCGCCTGACGCCTGCAGGCGGCCTTTCCAGTATTTTCCCAACTTGCCCGCCACTTCGCGCGTCAATCCCAGCAGACCGCGGATCGAGCGCGGATTGTAGGCGATGATGCCCCAGCGTTCGCGCCGCCGGGTCATCCAGTTTTTCTTGTAGGCATCGTCGCCGCTCAGGTAATCGATCTCGCCGACCCGGTCGACATCCATCACGTGCGCCATCAGCATGGCCGTCACCAGCGTGCCGGGCGAATACTGCTTGAACTGCTCGTCATAGGCCATCTTGTAGATCTCCGCGCGCCCGTGCGCCACGATCCACGCCTGCGCGGCGACCGGCTTGCCGTCCAGCCACGCCACGCCCAGGCGCAAGCTGCCGTTGCGCGCGCAGATTTGCAGCAGGCCGGGCATGAACGCGGGATACGGCTCGGGCTGTTTCCAGCTCACCGCATACACCGCTTCGTACGCGGCGATGCCGGCCGCCACCTCGTCCTCCTTGGCGATCAACTGCAACGATCCGCCGTCATCGGCGAATTTTTTTCCCAACCGTTTGATGGTGTTGCGCAAGCGCCCGTCGCGCGTTGCCAGGTAGCTTGCCCAACTACCCGAGACGGGATGGAACCAGTTGCCAAATGAAAAATACTCGAAGGAGAACCAGCGTTTCATGTGCAATGCCGCCCGGATGCTCAGGTAACCGTGCGAGGTGCGGTCCATCGGTCCGAAGGTCACCGATGCCAGGCCGGGAAATTCCCGTCGCAGCGCTCTGAACAAGGACGTCAGTTCGACCGCCTTGACGCCGGTGTCGAGCATCGGCTCATACAAGGTCGTATAAAAATTGCTCAGCGCGGTCAGGCGCCATCCCAGCCAGATCTTGGCGGCGCGCATCGGCACGACAGCGCGCACGGCATCGCCGATTTCGAGGGTATAGAAACGCACCCCGGGATCGTTCGTGAATACCGTCGCCACCAGATTCGCAAACCAGTCGAATCCGAAGCCCATGTTGCGCCGTTCCTCGCGCCCCATCAGGCGCCGCGCGCCCGATGGCAGTGCGTCGGGCTGATCGAACCGCTTCACGACAACGTCGCGCCAGCCGCCGCCGGCCATCGCTAAGGGCCACTTGGCGCGCACGCAGTTGGCCAAGTCGACCAGCAACTGCGCCGGCCAGCCTTGATACACGGTCAGATGCTGGATCCAGCGCCGGTCGGTGGCCCATTCGAGCTGGCTGCGATTGGCATCGGTATAGAATTCGATGGCGCTGCCAGGATCGGTGACAAAAATGTCTTCGATTGCCGCCCGCAACAGCAGCCGGCCCGGCGCATAGTTGGCCCTGTTTTCATCGTAGGACGTCTTGAGCATCACACACATGGTGCCCCGGCGCAGCATCATGCGCGATGCCGCCAGCTGGTCGTCGAACCACAGCTCAAAGATGGCGGCGTCGCCCAACTCTGCCGCACGCTGCATCAATTCCAGGTAAAACGCGAACTGTTCCGGCGTCGAGCGCAACGCGGTGCCGCCCTTGCCCTTCCAGCCCGCCCCTTCCAGCGCCGCATAGCGCTCCACCGCGCCCGCCATCTGCGCCGGCGCCGTCACGCGCACGAATCGGGAGCTGATGCCATCGACCTGCAGGCGCGCTTCGTAACGCCGCAGGTTCGAGCGCAGGCCGCCCGGCCGCGCGGCCCAGTACGCCTCGAACGAGCCATCGAGCGCTATCCGCATCGTCAAGGCATGGTCCGCGCGGCGCGATAATTGCGGGTCGAGTGCGGACCGGTCGCCCAATGCGGGGTCGTTGCACAGTAAATCGATCTGCAATGCGGCGCCAGGCAACGCGGCGAACAATTCGGCCATGCGGTCCGGATCGGGCACCATGCTGGGGGCGATTTGCGCCTGCCCCGGCAAGAAACTGGCCCAGGCGAACGCGCCGTGTTTGCGCAGGATGCACATCGCCTCGATCCGGCCATCGGCCTCGAGCGAGCACAGGTGCTCGGCGCCGCTGCCGAAATGGCCGAGCAAATTGTTCACAAACAGACTGGTCAGGAACGGATGGTCGCCGAAAGCGCGCTCATTGAGCGCATCCCAGGCCTGCGCGTGCGGGCCGAGGCTGCGCGCGAGGGGTGTCACAGTCCAGTGCGTCATCGCAGTACCTCGCCCAGCACCGAGATCATCCATTGCATTTGTTGCTCGCTTAGCGTTTGGTGGCAAGGAAGGTGGAGCAGACGCAGCCGATAATCGGCAGCGACCGCGCACTCCGAGACCGCCATTTCGTCCCAGCGAAAGATCGGCAGTCCCATTTTTTTGAGCAGGAAGAAATCCGGATCCGGCCGTTCCAGGTACAGCGGAAACATATACGGTGCGCAATCGGCCGGCATGACGGGATACAGGGCGCGGGCGCCCGACAGCGCCGCCACCGCCGCCAGCCAGCGCCGGTAGTTGGCGCGGCGCCGCTCGACGACGCCGCCGACAGCGGTCCGCCGCATCACCCAGCATGCCACGGCGCAGGCGTCGCGCCCTTCCGTTCCGCGCGCGTACATGCCCGACGGCGCGTCGCTCGTTTCGGTCAGGTCGGCGCCGCGGGCAATCTGCGCCGCCGGCGGCCGGCCCGTGAGGCGCGGCAGCGCACCGGCGCCCGCGCGCCGGCCGGTCCACATGCTGCGCAGCCCTTTCAGCTCGTCGCGCAGACCGGCCGATGTGCCTTGCGCGCCGGCCCGTGCAGGACTGGACCACAGGATGCCGCCCTCTTCGCTGGCGAAGAATTTGTAGGGGCTGGCGACGAGCACGCGCTGCGCCGCGCCAGTCGCCACCCGCTTCGCGGCGATCTGCCAGGCGTGCGAGCAATCCTCGATCAGGACGATGTCATTCTCGCGGCACACCACGTCGAGCTGCGCCATCAGGGCCGGCGACTGTTCCCAGCCGAAGTAATGGGGAACCAGCAGCACCCTCACGGCGGGCGTGCTGCGCGCGACCAGCGCACGGATGTCCTCGATGGCCGGTGCCAGGGTGCGACTGACCGGGTACAGCAGCACGGGCGCCGACAACGCCAGCGCAGGGTCGAGCATGGTGCGGCAATGGTAAGCGGGCGCGAGCAGCGTGCCGCGCGGTCCCACCCCGGCCGCCCGGTACGCCGCGTGCAAGGCATAGCGGCCGCGCGCAAAGCGGCGCGCGCCGGTCCGTTGGTCCAGCACGCGCCGGGTCGCCGGCTCGGCGGCCAGACGCAAGTCCGACCACCGGAAGGTCGGCAGCAACGGCACTGCAGGTCGGGGAAAATCGCACAAGCTGGGGTCGAAGCGCTGGAATTGAGGCATAAAACAAATCGTGTAATGAAGCAATCGCAAACGGCGGCCCAGCCGATGAAGGCGGACCAAGCGCGGTCATACATTGCAACGACGCTTGCCTATGTTAAACGTGATGACAATACCATGAAAAATGCGAAATTTGCAATCGCTCTGGCGCACCCGCGCGCCCGCGTTGGAAACAACGTCGGCGCGTTGACTGCGAGCGACGACTATGGACTATGGCAAGGCTGGTGCGGCTGGCGGGGATCGAACCCACGACCCTTGGCTTCGGAGGCCAATACTC
>JARXKM010000012.1:36067-40261 GCA_030272785.1 Pseudomonadota bacterium | reverse complement strand
CGACGTCATCGTCGGCGACTACAACTACTATTTCGATGGCGGCGCGATGCTGTACGCGCTGACCGCGGCCAACCAGTGGCGCGTCAGCGTGCTGGTCGACGAAGCGCACAATCTGGTCGCGCGCGGCCGCGCCATGTACACGGCCGAACTGGCGCGCGGCGCGCTGCGGGCGGCGCGCGCCGGCGCCCCGGCGCCGCTGAAAAAAACGCTCGACCGGGTCGGCCGCAGCTGGACCGAACTCGATCAGAGCGCCGGCGCGCCTTACCAGGTGATCGCCGCCCTGCCAGACAAACTGCTGGCCAGCCTGCAGGGCGCGGCAGGCGAGATCACCGACTACCTGGCCGAGCATCCGGCGCCGCTCGAACCGGCGCTGCAGCGCTTCTACTTCGACGCGCTCGCTTTCGCGCGGCTGGCCGAATCGTTCGGCGCCCATTCGCTGTTCGACGTCGCGGCCGACCCGGCGCACGGCTCGACCCTGTGCATCCGCAATATCGTGCCGGCGCCGTTCCTCAAGGCGCGCTTCGCCGCGGCCCATTCGAGCGCGCTGTTTTCCGCCACGCTCAGTCCGTGGCACTACTACAGCAACGCGCTCGGCATGCCGGCCGACACCGCCTGGATAGACGTCGAGTCGCCGTTCTCGGCCGACCAGCTCGCGGTGCACGTGGTCAAGCGCATCTCGACCCGCTTCCAGCACCGCGCGCAATCGGCGGCGCCGATCGCCGACCTGATCGCCGCGCAGTACCGCGCCGCGCCTGGCAACTACCTGGCATTCTTCAGCAGCTTCGACTACCTCGAGCAGGTCGCGCGCCGCTTCACCGAACAGCATCCGGCCATCCCGGCGTTCAGCCAGTCGCGCCGGATGGACGAAGCCGAGCGCGCCGCCTTCCTCGCCAGGTTCGCCGCCGACAACTGCGGCATCGGCTTCGCGGTGCTGGGCGGCGCCTTCGGCGAAGGCATCGACCTGCCCGGCGCGCGGCTGATCGGCGCCTTCATCGCCACGCTCGGCCTGCCGCAAATGAATCCGGTCAACGAACAGGTGCGCCTGCGCATGGAGGCCACCTTCGGCGCCGGTTACGACTACACCTACCTGTATCCCGGCATGCAAAAAGTGGTGCAGGCGGCCGGCCGGGTGATCCGCACGGCGCACGACCGCGGTGTGGTGTACCTGATCGACGACCGCTACGCCCAGCCGGCGGTGCAGGCGCTGCTGCCGCGTTGGTGGGGACTCGACGCCGCCTGACGCGGCGCCCGCCCTACCCCAGCAGCGCGCGCAGCTTCTGGTGGCCGCTGCGGCTGACCGGGATGCGCCGGCCGTCCTGCAGTACGGCGGCGTGGCTGTCCTTGCCGGCCGGCTCGATCCGGCTGATGCGCTCCAGGTTGACGATGTACGAACGGTGCACGCGCACGAAGCACCCGCCATCGAGCTGCGTTTCCAGTTCGGCCAGCCGCTGGTTCTTCAGCCATGCCTTGCCGCCGGCGCTGATCTGCACGTAGTCGTCCTGCGCCTCGATGTAGTCGATGTCGGCCGCCGCGATCACATGCACTTTGGCGCCGTCGCGGATCAGCACCCGTTCCAGCGGACCGTTGCGCCTGGCCGCGTCCTGCAACAGCGCGTCGATCGCCGGCGCCGGCGCCGGCCGTGCGCGCGCGTGCGCCAGCGCCTCGTCGAGCCGCTGCTGGCTGAACGGCTTGAGCAAGTAGTCGATCGCATGCACCTCGAAGGCCTTGATCGCGTACTGCTCGAATGCGGTGACGAAAATGGTGCGCGTGGCGCGCCCGGCCAGTTCGAGCACTTCGAAGCCGTTCAGCTTCGGCATCTGGATGTCGAGGAACACCAGGTCCGGCTGCAGCTCGGCGATCGTCTTCACCGCCTCGAAGCCGTTGGCGCACTCGCCGACGATGTCGACGTCGGCATGCGCGCCGAGATACTCGCGCAGCACCGCGCGCGCCAGTTGTTCGTCGTCGACGATGATCACCCGCATGCTCATGCTCCCGTGGTTTCGGCGGGCAGGGTCAGCTCCACCCGGAACAGCCCGTCGCGGCGCGACCAGTGGACGGTCGCCTCGGCATCATACGCCGCCGCCAGCCGCTGGCGCACATTGGCCAGGCCGATGCCGCTGCCGGGCGCCGCCGGCAGATCGGCGTCGATGTCGTTCTCCACCGCCAGGCGCAGCTGCGAGCCGGCGCGCGCGGCAACGATGCGCACGGTACCGCCTTCGGTCAGGTTGCCGATGCCATGCTTGACCGCGTTCTCGACCAGTGGCTGCAGGATCATCGGCGGCAGCAGGCAGGCGCCGGCCTCCGGCGAGACCTGCAGCGCCAGCGCCAGCCGCTCGCCGAAGCGTACCTGCTCGATCGCCAGGAAGTGCCGCGCCAGCGCCACCTCGGCATCGAGCGTGACCTTGCGGTGCGCTTCCAGTCCCAGGCTGTGGCGGAAGAAATCGGCCAGCCGCAAGGTCATCGCACGCGCGCCGGCCGGATCGCTGGACGTCAGCGCGCTAATCGAATTGAGGCTGTTGAACAGGAAGTGCGGATCGATCTGAGTGCGCAGCATGCGCAGCTCGGCGTCCTGCGCCATCACGCGCGCCTCGAGCTCGCGCCGCTCCGACTGGCGCACCCGTTCGAGCTCGATCGCCAGGTAGTAGGCCAGCGCCATCAGGCCATACAGGATCACGCCCAGGCCGCACATCAGCGCCAGCATCGGCGCTCCCAGGTCGATGCCGGCCCAGCCCTGGCCGGTCAGCCGCCACAGCGCATTCCAGCCGGCGCCGAGCGCGCTCCAGCCGGCCCCCGCCAGCACCGCGCTGACACCGAGCACGGCGGCGATCGACATGCCGCTTTGGCGCGCCAGCGGCCAGGCGCGGCACAGGTAGTAGGTCGAATAGCTGCAGGCGAAGCCGTACAGCAGCATCAGCGGCACCACGAACAGCACGCTGTTGGTCCAGCCGGCGCCGCGCAGGATGACCAGCAACGCGGCCAGCGCCAGCGCCAGCAGCAGCCACGCCAACAGCGCCAGCGCCGCGCTGCGCCGGCCGCGGAACGGCCCTTGCATCAGTTGCGCACTTCGACGCCGCCCATGATGGCGTAGCCGCGCACGATCAGGCGCTTGCTGTTGTCGGGCGGCTGCACGGTTTTTTCATCGAAGCCGCCCATGATCGGAGTGCCGTGCAACACCACCGTCCAGTCCGGCGGGACCTTGATGGTAATGCCGCCGAACAGCACGAACACGTTGATCACCGCCTCCGATGCGATCGACGAACTGCGCATGTCGAGCGCGCAGCCGCCCATCACCGCCGTCGCTTCGCCGCCCTTGAAGTTCGGCGTCGTGATGCGCCGCTCGAAGCCGCCCAGGATGGCGGTCACGTCGACGACGTCGTCGGACGCGGCCATGCCCTTGAGCGCGGGACCGATCAGGCGCCGGCCGGTGATCGCCTTGTACAGCACCGAACCGCCCAGTCCGATCAGCACCATCGGCCAGATGGTCTGCCAGCTGAAGTAGATCACGCCGAGCCGGCCGAGCATCATCAGCACGCCGATCAGCACCAGCACGGCGCCGAGGAAGTAGCCGTCGGCGCTGTTGGTGTCGCACAGTTTGACGACGCCGACCAGGATGAACAGCATCGGCCAGAACTGGATGGCGCGGTGGAAGTCCCAGATGTTCATGTTATCGAGCAGGAACAGCAGCCCCATGCCGATCACCACCACGCCGAGGATCACCTGGCGCGACACGTTCTTGTTGGGCAGATCAGTCTTCATGGCGCGACTCCTGGGTCGGTGCATTGATGGCGAAGCGTTCGCGGATAAACGGCTTGAGGATCAGGGTGACGCCCCAGGCAATGATCAAGTACGGCCAGCTGTTGCGGAACGTTAAACCGAACAGGTGCTCGAAGTTGGCGAACAGCCAGATGCCGATGAAGGTGGTCCACAGGCCGCTGGTGAAATCGGCGGCGCTCGGGTAGCCGATCATCTTGTTGATGCCGATTACCACCAGCAGCAGCGGCCAAAAATGCCACAGGTCGTAGATGTCGAACAGCTGCAGCTGGTCAAGCAGCAGCGCGGCGCCGAGCCCGATCAGCACCAGGCCCCACATCAGTTGCTTGCGCCAGTGGTAAGAATTGTTGGTATTCATGTTGGCTCCCTTGATAGACAGCCTCACGATACATGGCCGCCCCGCGCGGCGACAGCGCTTTTCGG
>JARXKM010000012.1:16576-35967 GCA_030272785.1 Pseudomonadota bacterium | reverse complement strand
CAGGCGAAAAAAAGCCCGCTGCGTTGCTGGAGCGGGCGGCGCGGGCGCGAGGCGCCGTTATGCCGGCGGCAGCGCAGTCGCCACCGGGCGGTTCTTGACTGCGTTCTGATAGCTGGCCTTGGCGATGGCTTGCTTGATCGCCTCGCGCGCCTTGTTGGTACGCTTGGTTTCCTTCTTTTCCTGCTTGCCGCGCAGCTGGGCCTGGTCTTTATTGCCGATACGTTTGGTCATGGAAATTCTCCCGTTGTCGATAGTTTTGACATCATGCTGGCGGGAGTGCTTGCCGAAAATAGGACAGTGCGTCGCGCCGTTGTAGGACGGCAGGAGGTCAGCTGCGGCTCGGTGCGAGCTTGAATCCCGGCAGCAGAAAGCCCCATCCCAGCTGGCGGCGGATTTCTTCCGGCGTGGGCGGCGGCGACGCCGCGCGCGCACGGCTTGCCAGGTAGGCGCGCACGACGTCTTTGGGGGGATGGGTGATGGTCGACATGGAAACCTCCGCTGCCTGAAAGTGAGCCCGGAGCAAACCACGCGCCGGCAGGAAATCTGGTGCCGATCCTTGAGGCGACCGGCTTACCTGCTGAAAGATGATCTGCCTTCCTTGCTGCAGAAGGCGCATCCCTCACACAATTTCATCGTATCCGCGCACGATAGTCGCAACCGTACGGTGCCGCACGCTCAAAAACATTTCATGTTGGACGCGCGCAGCGCGACGCGCTTTGTCGAAATTTTTCACACCCAACGCCCACGCGCGCCGTTCGCCCGCGCCGGCTGGCGGGGCGCACGGGCCTACGCGGCCGGGCACGCTTCCTGCGTCTGGCCTGGTGTCCGACTAACCTTGGAGTATCCGCATGAAAAACTCATACCGGCAAGTTCCTTGCCGCCTGGCCCTCGCCGCCTGCATGTTGTTCGGCGCCACGCCGGCCGATGCCGCGTCGGTCGTCGTATTCGACAACAGCGCGCCGAATCACCTCGGCGGCAACAACATGGGCTATGCGTTCCAGGCCGAAGACTTCAGCCTGGCCGCTGCCGCCAGCATCACCGACATCCGCTTCTGGAGCCTCGAATCGGATGGCGCCTACCGTGGCAGCATCTCCTGGTCGATCATGAGCAACGGCGCCGGCGCGCCCGGTGCCACCACGCTTGCCGCCGGCACTCAGGCGGCTGTGAGCCGCAGCGCGCTCGGCTCCTTCCTCGGCCTGAACGAGGTGCGCAACGACTTCGGCCTGAACGCGCCGCTGACGCTGGTCCCCGGCACCTACTGGCTGGTGCTGCACAACGGCGCTCCCGGCGACCTCGGCGACCCCAACGAATTCATCTGGGAGAGCGCCGCCAACAACGCCACCGCGCGCGGCGCCGAGCGCTTCGACCTGGCCGGCAGCTGGAGCACCACCGGCACCGAGCACGCCTTCCAGGTGTCGGCCGTGCCGGAGCCGGCACACTTGCTGATGCTGCTGGCCGGCCTGACCTTGCTGACGTACGCGCGGCGGCGCGACCAGCGTTGCGACATTGTCGCCCAGCCACCAGGAGAACAATGATGAAACGGCTGCTGATCGTCCCCGCCCTGCTGCTGATCGCGCTGGCTTGCCAGAGCGTCCCGGCGCGCGCGCAAGATACCAGCATCGCCGAAACGATGCTGCCCGGCGCCGATATCGGCGCCAGCCTGAAGACACTGGCCGCCCAGGCACCGGCGCTGGCAGCGGACAGCAGGCGCAGCGTGTTGCCGCTGCGGCTGGTCGGCGAGCACATGAAGGAGCATCCCGCCGGCAAGCTGATCACGCGTGGCGCGGCGCCGTTCAGCGCGCTGCAAAGCGGCGCCGCCGCGCCCGCCATGGCGCAGGTGAACACCGGCGGAACCGTGCTCAATATCGACGGCATCGCCTCCGACCAGACCAGCGCGCCGCCGGACCCGAACGGCGCGGTGGGCGAGACGCAGTACGTGCAGTGGGTCAATACGCGGCTGGCGGTCTATAACAAGCACACCGGCTCGCTCGAACTGGGTCCCGTGCCCGGCAACGCCGTGTTCGGCGGCTTCACCGGCAGTCCCGGCGCCGATGCCTGCCGCACCAGCAACAACGGCGATCCGATCGTCCAGTACGACAAGCAGGCCAGGCGCTGGCTGCTGACCCAGTTCGCCTGGGCGCCGGCCAACCTGACCACCGGACCGTACTACCAGTGCATCGCGGTGTCGACGACATCCGATGCGACCGGCAGCTACTACCGCTACGTGCTCGACGTGCGCGGTCCCGGCAACACGATCGCCTTCAACGACTATCCGAAGGTCGGTGTCTGGCCGGACGCCTACTACTTCACCTTCGTGCTGTTCGAAAGCGCGGTCGGCGCGTATGTCGGCCCGCAGGCCTGCGGCTTCGACCGCGCCAGCATGCTGGCCGGCGGCGCCACGCTGGTGCGCTGCGCCACCCTGGCCGGCGACTTCGGCCCGCTGCTGCCGTCCGACCTCGATGGCGCCACTGCGCCGCCGGCCGGCAGTCCGAACTACCTGCTGTCGCTCGATTTTACAGGTGCCGACGGCCGCGGCGACCATCTGCTGATGTGGCGCTTCTCGTTCAGCAAGGCCAGCATCAGCGCGCCGGTGCAGATCCCGGTGGCGCCATTCACCATCGCCTGCCCGAGCCTGTTCGGCGGGCCGTGCATCGCCCAGCCGGCGCCCGGCGAAACGCTCGACGCGCTTGGCGACCGGCTGATGCAGCGGGTCGGCTACCGCAATTTCGGCAACCGCGAGGCTTTGGTGCTCAATCACACGGTGCAGCAGCCGAACGCGCCCACCGACGGTGCGGTCACGGTACGCTGGTACGAGCTGCGCAACCCGGGCGGCGCGGTCGGCGTCTACCAGCAGGGCAACCACATGCCGGACACCAACAACCGCTGGATGGGCAGCATCGCGATGGACCGCATGGGCAACATCGGCCTCGGCTACAGCGTGACCGGCCCGGCCACGCCGCCCGGCGTGCGCTATGCCGGGCGCATGCGCTCGGAGCCGCTGGGCCGGATGGAAGCGGAGGAAGTACTAGTCAACGGCGGCGGTGTGCAGATCGACACCTTCCACCGCTGGGGCGACTACAGCGCGATGACGGTCGACCCGGTCGGCGACTGCACCTTCTGGTACACGCAGCAATACATCGCGGCGACCGATTCGTTCAACTGGCGCACCCGCATCGCCGACTTCAAGTTCATCAACTGCAAGTAGCGGCGCGCAATCAACCGGCCCGCGGCGCCCTTGCCGCCGGCCGCCAGCAAAGCGCCGTTGAGGCGCAACGTCTGCGCGCGCACTTCAGCGACATCGGCCCCGCATCGGCCAGCGCGTCGCAGCCGCCCGCATCCCAGACCGCCGCGGCCGCCTGGCCCTGCGCGAACACGGCGCGATAGTCCGGCGGGACCGTCGGCGCCAGCGCACCGATTTGATCGATCGACACGATAGCGCCCATTTCGCCTCCCTTGCGCGGCCTTGCGCCCGGGGGGCAGCAACTGGCCGGGACACGCGGAACTGCCAGGCTGCGCGCCGCACAAACGATGAACTTGCGGCGGGGAGCAGATGATCCCTGATTATATTTTTTCACGGAAATTCATTTCCTGAAAGTTATTTAATTCTTAATTTCATTCATTATGATCTGAAATAATATGGGCCCGTCAACAATTCACCAAATTATTAAAATGCCATTCATCATTTATTGCACAAGTCAGCCATTGAGTATTATCAAACCGATCACGAGAAAGGCCAACGATAATAAACTTACATTTCGATAATACATCTAAGGCCCGGCCCGCTTTTATCCCTTATCGCGGGGCGAAAAAAATAGTCCGGTTTGCTTTTCGGCACGAATAGCTCGATATGCACGGCGCGGCTCCCTATTGAATATGCGGCGGTACAGAATACTTGGTAATTAATTTTAGAATAATTCACGGTCAGCAGTAAACAAATTATGTCCATACCCAATATCAAATCAATGAGCCAGTTTTGCGCCGACATGGTGTCGCTGCACCGCCTCGCGAAAATCGGTCTGATGGTCGCGGTCGACCTGCTCGCCATGCCGTTCTGTATCCTGATCGCGATGTTCCTGCGCGTGGGCGATCTGAGCCTGGCGATGCACTACGGTCCGCTCTCCTATCTGCTGGTGGCGGTGGTCACCGTGGCCGCCTTCTCGATGTCCGACCTGTACCGCGCGGTGATCCGTTTCATCGACCAGCGCATGCTCGCCGTCACCGGGCTGACCCTGGCCGTGGCGGTGATCTGCGTCTACGTGGTGCTGTTCGCCATCAACGACGAAGGCTTCCCACGCAGCGTGCTGGCGATTTACTGGTTCATCGTGTTTTCGTATGTCGTCGCCTCGCGCATCTCGGTGCGCAACTTCCTGCGCAACCACATGAGCAATGGGCCGGCCGGCGACGCCGTGGCGATCTACGGCGCCGGCGAATCGGGCGCCCAGCTGGCGCTGACCATGCGCACCGGCAACGAATACCGCCCGGTCTGCTTCTTCGACGAGAAGCATGTCCTCAACGAGCGCACCATCGCCGGGCTGCGGGTGTTCCATACCGACCGCCTGGTCGAAATGGTCAACGCGCTGTGCATCCGCTCGGTGATCATCGCGATCCCGTCGGTGTCGCCGGCGCGCCTGCGCGACATCATGCAACGCATGGCGGCGGCCGGCGTGACGACCAAGATCCTCAGCCGCCTGATGGACCTGGCCGACGATGCCGTCGCCTCGCCCGAGGCGGTGCGCGCCCTCAAGTTCGAGGACCTGCTGGGGCGCGCCCCGGTGCCGCCACGGCTCCACCTGTTCAGCCGCTGCGTGCGCGCCAAGACGGTACTGGTGACCGGCGCCGGCGGCTCGATCGGCGGCGAGCTGTGCCGTCAAATCGTGACCCTGGCGCCGCGCCGCCTGCACCTGCTCGACCATTCCGAATTCGCCCTCTACACCATCAAGCAGGAGCTGCAGTTGCGCTGCCCCGGTCTGCCGATCGAAGCGCACCTCGGCTCGGTGTGCAACGCCGCGCTGATCGAGCGCGTGCTGCGGGACGGCGCCATCGACACCATCTACCACGCCGCCGCCTACAAGCACGTGCCGCTGGTGGAGGCCAACATCGTCGAGGGCCTGCGCAACAACGTGCTCGGCGCGCAGGTCATCGCGCAGGCCGCCGAGCGTTTCAAGGTCGATACCTGCGTGCTCATCTCGAGCGACAAGGCGGTGCGCCCGACCAACATCATGGGCGCGAGCAAGCGCATCGCCGAACTGATCTTCCAGGCCGCGGCGGCACGCTTTGCGCCCACCACGACGTTTTGCATGGTGCGCTTTGGCAACGTGCTCGGTTCGTCCGGCTCCGTGATCCCGCTGTTCCAGCGCCAGATCGCCCACGGCGGCCCGCTCACCGTCACCCATCCGGAGGTCACGCGCTATTTCATGCTCATCGCCGAGGCCGCGCAGCTGGTGATCCAGGCCGGCGCCATGGCCGAGGGCGGCGACGTGTTCGTGCTCGACATGGGCGAACCGGTGCGCATCGTCGACCTGGCCCGCACCATGATCGTCATGTCCGGGCTGACCGAAAGGACCGCGCTCGCGCCGGACGGCGACATCGAGATCAAGTACGTCGGGCTGTTCCCGGGCGAAAAAATGTACGAGGAATTGCTCACGGAAGGAAAAGTATTTCCCAGCGATCATCCGCGCATCATGCGCATGAAGGAAAGCGCGCTGCGTCCCGGCTTGTTGGAAACCTATATCGCCTGCCTGATGATGGCCTGCGATACCAACGACCGCGCGATGATCGAATCGATGGTCAAAGCCATCGTCAGCGAGTACTGCCCGCAATCGCAGCCGCTGCCGCTGCAGGCGGCCGCGCCGCCGCCGCTGGCGGCAGTGGCAACGCCGCGCCCGCACCTGCTCAAGCGACTGACCTCGTTTCGCATTTGAGCATTTCCGCCGCCATTGCAGCACGCAGTCCGGCACGCAGCCCAGCACACACAACCCGCACAACCGTTTATCCGACCGACCCACGAAAGGCGACACACCATGCGCGACGAACTCTCCACCGGCCATCTGCAGCAGCTGATCGCGAAATTTTCCGACCGCAGCGCGGTGATCGGCATCATCGGACTCGGCTACGTCGGCCTGCCGCTGACCCTGCGCTACGCCGCGGTCGGCTTCAAGGTGCTCGGCATCGACATCGACGCCGCCAAGGTCGACAAGCTCAACGCCGGTGCCAGCTATATCGAGCATATCGGCGCCGCCCAGATTGCCCAGGCGCGCGCGCACGGCTTCGAGGCGACCACCGATTTTTCGCGCGCCGGCGAAGCGGACGCGCTGATCATCTGCGTGCCGACCCCGCTCAACGCCTACCGCGAGCCGGACCTGTCGTTCGTGCTCGGCACCACCGACGCGCTGCTGCCGCACATGCGCGCCGGCCAGATCGTCTCGCTCGAGAGCACCACCTATCCCGGCACCACCGAGGAAGAATTGCGCCCGCGCCTGGAGTCGCGCGGGTTGGTCGTCGGCGACGACGTGTTCCTGGTGTTTTCGCCCGAGCGCGAAGACCCGGGCAACCCGCTGTTCGAGACACGCACCATCCCGAAAGTGTGCGGCGGCAGCACGCCGGCATGCCTGCAGGCCGGCCTGGCGCTGTACGGCCCGGCGATCGACCGGGTGGTGCCGGTCAGCTCGACGCGCGCCGCCGAGCTGACCAAGCTGCTCGAGAACATCCACCGCGCCGTCAACATCGGCCTGGTCAACGAGATGAAGATCATCGCCGACAAGATGGAGATCGACATCCACGAAGTGATCCGCGCCGCCGCCACCAAGCCGTTCGGCTTCACCGCCTACTATCCGGGGCCCGGGCTGGGCGGCCACTGCATCCCGATCGATCCGTTCTACCTGACCTGGAAGGCGCGCCAGTACGGCCTGCACACCCGCTTCATCGAACTGGCCGGCGAAATCAACAGCGACATGCCGCACTGGGTGATCGGCAAGCTGGCCGATGCGCTCAACGCGCGCTCGCAATCGGTCAAGGGCAGCCGCGTGCTGGTGCTCGGCATCGCCTACAAGAAGGACGTCGAGGACATGCGCGAGTCGCCGTCGGTCGAACTGATGGAAATCTTGCGCGACAAGGGCGCCGAGGTGGCCTATTCCGATCCGCACGTGCCGGTGTTTCCGCCGATGCGCGAGCACCAGTTCGACCTCGCCAGCGTGCCCCTGAGCGCCGCAACGATCGCCGCGTACGACGTGGTGCTGCTGGCGACCAGCCACAGCGCCTTCGACTACGCCCTGATCCAGCAGCACGCCCGCCTGATCGTCGACACCCGCGGCGTCTACCTCGAGCGCCTTTCCAACGTCGTCAAAGCCTGATCCAAAGGAACCCCCATGCGCAACTTCGCTCCCGCCATCCTCGACCGCAAGATCCGCTTCGCGCTGGTCGGCTGCGGCCGCATCGCCGCCAACCATTTCGCCGCCATCGCCCAGCACCACGAACGCTGCGAGCTGGTCGGCGTGTGCGACATCGACCCGCGCAAGCGCGAGGAGGCCGCCGGCAACACCGGCGCCACGCCGTACCCGACCTTGGCCGACATGCTGGCGCGCTGCGACGCCGACGCCTTCATCGTCGCCACGCCGTCCGGCCTGCACCCGGAGCAGGCGGTGCAGATCGCCCGCGCCGGCCGCCACGTGATCACCGAAAAGCCGATGGCCACTCGCTGGGAAGACGGCAAGCGGATGGTCGGCGCCTGCGACGCGGCCGGCGTGCGCATGTTCGTGGTCAAGCAGAACCGCCGCAACGCCACCCTCCAGCTGCTCAAGAGCGCGGTCGACAAGAAGCGCTTCGGCCGCATCTACATGGTCAACCTGAACGTGTTCTGGACCCGCCCCGATGCCTACTACAGCAGCGCCAAGTGGCGCGGCACCTGGGAGTACGACGGCGGCGCCTTCATGAACCAGGCCAGTCACTACGTCGACCTGATCGACTGGATCATCGGCCCGGTCGAGAGCCTGCAGGCCTACACCGCCACGCTGGCGCGCGACATCGAGGTCGAGGACACCGGCGTGCTGAGCATCCGCTGGCGCAACGGCGCGCTCGGCTCGATGAACGTGACGATGCTCACTTACCCGCGCAACCTGGAAGGCTCGATCACCATCCTCGGCGAAAGCGGCACCGTCAGGATCGGCGGTGTCGCCGTGAACGAAGTGCAGCAATGGGAGTTCGCCACTCCCGACCCGGACGACGCCAAGGTGGCCGACGCCAGCTACCAAACGACGTCGGTGTACGGTTTCGGTCACCCGCTGTACTACGACAACGTGATCAAGGTGCTGCGCGGCGAAGCCGAGCCCGAGACCGACGGGCGCGAAGGCCTCAAGTCGCTCGAAGTGCTGGTAGCGGCCTATATGTCGGCGCGCGACGGCAAGCGCGTCGCGCTGCCGCTGGAGTACTAGCCATGGACCAGGCCATCCATCCCAGCGCCATCATCGACGCCGGCGCCGAGCTCGGCGCCGGCACCCGGGTCTGGCATTTCGCCCATGTCTGCGCCGGCGCGCGCATCGGCGCCGGCTGCTCGCTCGGCCAGAACGTGTTCATCGGCAACGACGTGCGCATCGGCGACAAGGTCAAGATCCAGAACAACGTCTCCGTGTACGACGCCGTCACCATCGAGGACGAGGTGTTCTGCGGCCCCAGCATGGTGTTTACCAACGTCTACAACCCGCGCGCCGCGCTGGTGCGCAAGGACGAATACCGGCCCACCCTGGTGCGCCGCGGCGCCACGCTGGGCGCCAACTGCACCATCGTGTGCGGCGTGACGATCGGCCGCTACGCCTTCATCGCCGCCGGCGCCGTGGTCAACCGCGACGTGCCCGACTTTGCCCTGATGGCCGGCGTGCCGGCGCGCCAGAGCGGCTGGATCAGCCGTTTCGGCGAGCGCCTGGCGATGGTCGACGGGCGCGCCCGCTGCCCCCATACCGGCGAACTGTACCTCCTGCAGGACGGCAAGTGCCACCTGCACCACGTGCGCGCGGCCGCTCCGGCCGCCTGAACCCCAAGGAAGCGATCATGGAATTCATCGACCTCAAAGCGCAATACCAGGCCGCGCGCGCAACCATCAACGAGCGCATCCAGACCGTGCTCGATCACGGCCAGTACATCATGGGCCCGGAAGTGGCCGAACTGGAAGGCGCGCTGGCCGCCTACACCGGCGCGCGCCACTGCATCACCGTCTCGTCCGGCACCGAGGCACTGCTGATCGCCATGATGGCGCTCGGCATCGGCCCTGGCGACGAGGTGATCACCACGCCGTTCTCCTTCATCGCCACCGCCGAAGCGGTGGTGCTGCTGGGAGCGACGCCGGTGTTCGTCGACATCGACGCGGCCACCTGCAACATCGATGCGACGCTGATCGAGGCGGCCATCACGGCGCGCACCCGCGCCATCATGCCGGTGTCGCTGTTCGGCCAGCCGGCCGACATGGACGCGATCAACGCCATCGCCACGCGCCACCGGCTGCCGGTGATCGAGGACGCCGCGCAAAGCTTCGGCGCGCGCTATCGCGGCCGGCGCAGCTGCAATCTGTCGCGCATCGGCTGCACCAGCTTCTTCCCCAGCAAGCCGCTCGGCTGCTACGGCGACGGCGGCGCCATCTTCACCAGCGACGACCACCTGGCGCAGGCGATGCGCGAGATCCGCGTGCATGGCCAGTCGCGCCGCTACGTGCATACCCGCGTCGGCGTCGGCGGGCGCATGGACACCTTGCAATGCGCCATCGTGCTGGCCAAGCTGGAACGCTTCGACTGGGAACTGGCGCAGCGCGCCAAGGTGGCGGCGCGCTACGACGCCATGCTGTCGGGCCGCATCGGCCTGGTCGGCCGCGCGCCCGGCTGCACCAGCGTGTATGCCCAGTACACGGTGGTGATCGACGAGCGCGAGCGGATCCAGGCCGCCCTGCAGGCTGACGCCATCCCCACCGCGGTGCACTACCCGGTGCCGATCCACGTGCAGCCGGCCTACGCCCACCTGTCGCGCGCGGACAGCTGCCCGGTCGCGCTCGAGATGGCCGCGCGCGTCATGAGCTTGCCGATGGGCCCGCACCTGTCGGCCGTCTCGGTGCATGACGTGGCCGCCGCGCTGCTGCGGGCGGCCGGCGAGAGCTTGCCCGGCGCCGATGCACAGGCTTGCTCCTGACACCTTCCAGCGGACCGCCCACCATGTACCGGATCGCCCACCTCACCTCCGCCCATCCGCGCAACGATACCCGGATCTTCATCAAGCAGTGCCGTACCCTCGCCGCGCACGGCTATGACGTCACGCTGGTGGTGGCCGACGCCGGCGGCGAGCAGCTGCGCGACGGCGTGCGCATCGTCGATGCCGGCCACCTGCCGGGCCGCCTGAACCGCATCTTCCACACCACCCGCCGCGTGTTCGACCAGGCCGCCGCGCTCGACGCCGACATCTACCACCTGCACGATCCGGAACTGATACCGGCCGGCCTCAAGCTCAAGCGGCTCGGCAAGACCGTCATCTTCGACGCCCACGAAGACGTGCCGCGCCAGTTGCTCGGCAAACCGTATCTGGGGCCGCTGGCGCGCCATGCCCTGTCGCTGGCGTATGCGCTGTTCGAACGCTATGCCTGCGCCCGCTTCGACGGCATCGTCACGGCCACTCCGTTCATCCGCGACGGCTTCCTGAGAATCAATCCGAATACCGTCGACGTCAACAACTTCCCCCTGATCGGCGAACTCGGCGCCGCCGCCGCGTGGGCCGACAAGCGCGCCGAAGTGTGCTACGTGGGCGGCATCGGCGCCATCCGCGGCATCCGCGAACTGGTGCAGGCGGCCGCGCTGCTGCGCTCGCCGGCGCGGGTCAACCTGGTCGGCCAGTTTTCCGAGCCGGCGCTGGAGGCCGACGTCCAGGCCGATCCCGGCTGGGCGCGCGTCAACCCGTTCGGTTTTCTCGACCGCGCCGGGGTGCGCGACATCATGCAGCGCTCGGTGGCCGGGGTGGTCGCCTTCCATCCGCTGCCCAACCACCTCGATGCCCACCCGACCAAGATGTTCGAGTACATGTCCGCAGGCATCCCCGTGATCGCCTCGCACTTCCCGCTGTGGCGCACCATCATCGAAGGCAATCACTGCGGCCTGTGCGTCGACCCGCAGGATCCGGCAGCGATCGCGGCGGCCATCGATCACCTGGTGCAGCACCCGGAGGTGGCGAAAAAAATGGGCGAGAACGGCCGCCGCGCCGTGCTGGAGAAATACAACTGGTCCGTCCAGGCCCGCAAGCTGACCGATTTTTATGGAGCCATTCCCCATGCCAAACAAGCTATCGCGACTCTGTGAGCTGGTCGCCTCGATCGCCAGGATGCCGGTCGCCCGTCTCGACTTTCACCTGGCCATCAATCCCGATGACGTCGGCAAGATGCATCGCCATTTCACCCGGCGCCATCCGCGCTACGTCGTGTTCCAGAACAAGTCGCTGGGCGCGGCGCTGGTCGACCTGAACAAGTTCGCCACCCGCGACGCCTACCTGGCCACCATCAAGGGGCGCAACTCGGGCGAACACCTTGCCCGCAAGGCCAAGGCCAAGGGTTACCTGGTCGTCGAGATCGACCGCAACCGCTTCATCGACGATATCCACGCGATCAACACCTCGGTCGAAGTACGCCAGGGGCGCACGATGGATGCGGCCTACCGCGACAAAGTGCTGCACTTCAACCACGACAAGAATTACAAGTACTACGGCGTAATCAACCCGGCCGGCAAGCTGGTCGCGTACGGCGACCTTGGCCTGTACGGCAACTTCGTCGCCTTCAACCGCGTGATCGGCCTGCGCAATAACGATGGGATCATGCACTTGATGGTGACCGAAATCATCTGCCACATGATCGAGGCGCACCAGGTGCGCTACGTGATGTACGACACCTGCTTCGGCGCCAGCGCCGGTTTGCTGGGGTTCAAGAAGATGCTCGGCTTCGAACCGTATCGCGCCAAGTACACGCTGCAATGAATACCTTGCTCAACCGCCTGTATTGCGACTACGCCATGCCCTCGCGGCTGGCCGCCCATGAGCAGTTCGTATGCGCCGCGCACGCCGCCGGCTATGCCCAGATGTCAGTGCGGCAGTTCGTTGCCGCCGCGCGCAAAGGCCTGCGTGCCGACCAGAAAATCGTCATCCATCGGCACGACATCGATACCGACCTGCGCACCACCAGGAAACTGTTCGCGCTCGAGAAAAAGCACGGCATTCATTCCAGCTTCTATTTTCGCCGCTCCACGCTCGACTTCACGCTGATGCGCGAGATCGAGGAATACGGCAGCGAGGCCAGCTACCACTACGAGGAGCTGGCCACCTATGCCAAGCGCCACAAGATCAAGGACCCGGCGGCGATCCGCGCGCGCCTGCCCGAGATCCGCGCCGACTTCCTGACCAACTTTCAGCACATCGAGCAGCGCTTCGGCCGCAAGATGACGACCGTGGCCGCGCACGGCGATTTCGCCAACCGCCGGCTCGCTGTCAGGAACACCGAAATCCTCGACCATGCGCCGCTGCGCGCGCGCTGCGGCATCGATTGCGAGACGTACGACCGCGCGCTGCTCGACCAGGTCGGCATCTACATCGCCGACCGCCCGCATCCCCACTACTACCATCCGAGCGCGCCGCACGAGGCGCTCGGCCGGCATGCGCGGATCTGCCTGCTGACCCATCCGCGCCAGTGCGAGACGAACTGGGTGGCAAACACCAAGGACAACCTGGTGCGCTTTTACGAGGGCGCGACCTGGTAAGCGCAGCGCATCGACACCGCTGCGCCCACCGCTGCGGCCCAGTTAACCCAAAAGGACCTTGCTCATGCATCCGAAAAAAATCGTCACCGTCATCGGCGCGCGCCCCCAGTTCATCAAGGCCAGCGCCGTCTCGGCCTGCCTGGCCGACAGCGGGCAGTTGCGCGAAGTCGTCGTGCATACTGGCCAGCATTTCGACCCTAACATGTCGGCGGTGTTCTTCGCCGAACTGGGCATGGACAAGCCGGCGTACCAGTGCGACATCCACGGCGGCGGGCACGGCGAGATGACCGGCCGCATGCTCAACGAGATCGAGAAGATCCTGCTCGCCGAGCGGCCCGATGCCGTGCTGGTGTACGGCGACACCAATTCCACCCTGGCCGGGGCCTTGGCGGCGGCCAAGCTGCAGGTGCCGGTCGCCCATGTCGAGGCAGGCTTGCGTTCGTTCAATATGGCGATGCCGGAAGAGATCAATCGCATCCTCACCGACCGCGTGTCGCGCTGGCTGTTTACCCCCACCGACGGCGCCGCCGCGCACCTGGCGCGGGAGGGCGTGGACGACAGCAGGATCCATCCGGTCGGCGACGTCATGTTCGACGTCGCGCTGCACCATGGCGCGCGCACCGGCAGCGACGGCGGCATGCTCGGCAGCCTCGGCAACCAGCGCGGCATCAGCGCCGGCCGCTACTGCCTGGCGACCGTGCATCGCGCCGAAAGCACCGACCATCCGCAGCGGCTGGCGGCCATCGTCGATGCGCTCACCCGTTTCGCGCGCGAGATCCCGGTAGTGTGGCCGCTGCACCCGCGCACCCGCGCCGTGCTGGCGCGCGCGGGCCGGCTCAACGCGCTGGCGCAGGCGCTGGTGCTGGTCGAGCCGCTCGGCTACCTCGACATGGTGCAGCTGGAGAAGCACGCGGCGCTGATCGCCACCGATTCGGGCGGCGTGCAGAAAGAAGCCTTTTTCTACGGCGTGCCGTGCGTCACCTTGCGCGACGAAACCGAATGGCGCGAACTGATCGAAGCCGGCTGGAACCGGCTGGCGCCGCCGGTCGAGGCCACCGCCGTGCTGGCGGCATTGCGCGCCAGCCTGGGCACGCAGGGGCGCAAGATCGCCCCGTACGGGGCCGGCGATGCCGCCAGCCGCATCGTGCGGCGCCTGGCCAGCGAACTGCAGGGCTGACCGGGGCGGCGCCGCCAGCGCGGAATGGCAGGATGGCAGGATGGCAGGAAAATAATATTCTTGAGCGGCATCAAACGACACCGGGCGTTTTAGGCCATCCTGTCAAGTGATCGGCCAGGTGAAGGCAGACCTTCCTTGGCCGCCGCAATCAAAGTGAACACCCTGCTGCCGCCGCTCGATTGCGCCCGGTCGCGACGATGCCGCAAGTTTCGATAGAAAACCATGCATGCCCACTCTTCGCCGGTCTTCTCAAAAATCGCATTCACCGCGTTTTTTGTTGCCGCGTTCATGCTGTTTACGCCGTTCGAGGACGCCGGGTCGAACCCGACCATGCTGCCAAAGTACCTGGCCGCCGGGGTCGCGATGCTGTGCCTCGCGCCGCTGGCACTAATGAAGCATCTGCGGCTGCGGCCGGCATCGCTGCTGGTGCTGATCCTGCTGTTGGCGCTCGACTTTCATGGCTCATTCATCAAACCGGTGCCGCTGCAGTTCGCCCTGCTGGTCACCGCCAATCTGGTCCTGGCGATCGCCATGTACGAAACGCACTTCGCCTACCGCAAGGAATTCGAGGCGGCGATCGGCAGCCTGCTGGCGATCAACGCGGTGGCAATTTTCATCCAGGTGATCATCTTTTATTTTTTCACCCACAGCATTTATGACGTGCATCGCCTGGTGTTTGGCTCGGAAAGCCGGGTCACCGAGGAGTTTCTCAACATCGCGCGGTTCTCCGGCCTGCACGTCGAACCGGGAACGTACACCAACTACCTCTCCTGCCTGATCATCATCTACGTCTTCTCCGCCGACTTCAGCAGGAAGGTCGCATGGATCGCCCTTGCCTCGCTGTTCTCCATCCTGCTCACCCATTCGGCGTCGGCGATCTTCTTCGTGCTCGTCATTTTTCTGCTGCTGTGGTGGCTGTGGCGCGATCGCGTCGGCTTCTGGCAGGTGCTCGGCATCGTCGCCGCGGTCGCCCTCTACGTGTATGCATCGAACTTCGTCGCGCATTTGCAGAACCGCTTCCTGCAGGGCGAAGACGGCAGCCTGTCGCTCAAATTACTGGGCATCCACACTTACCTGCGCACCGGTCTCGAAGAAAAGATGATCGGCATCGGGTTCGCCGCAAATCCCTGCGGCGACTGCCACTACCAGGATATCGGCGTCGTGCTCAATCTGCTCAGCCGCGGAGGCATCATCCTCGCTTTCGCGCTGCTGCTGATCCTGGGCCGGTCGGTCTATTTGCACGGATTGATCCTGTCGGTCCTCATGTTTTCCATTCCGGTGTACTGCATTATTTCGTTCTACGAGACGCCGATCTGGCTGGTGATCCTGTTTGCCACCACCAGCAAGGAGATGCTGGACAAGCGAAGGACCCTCGGCGCGCATGACCATGCGGGCGCGCGTCCGGCGCACCGCTTCGCGTTCGCCGGCACACGGCGGCCATTTCCCAATCAGACAACGTAGGCTGCACCGATGCTACGCGCCAGAGTCAATGAGATCGATCTGTTGCGGTTTCTCGCCGCCTTGTCCGTCGTCGTTTACCACTATGCGTTTCGCGGCTACGCGGCCGACGGCTTGAGTTCGATGCCGTATGCACCGCTCGCGCCGCTGGCGAAATACGGCTACCTGGGCGTCGAACTGTTCTTCATGATCAGTGGCTTCGTCGTCCTGATGACTGCCGCGGCGAGCGAGAACGTGCGCGATTTCATCATCTCGCGGGTGGTGCGGCTGTATCCGGCATTCTGGGCGTGCTGCACGATCACCTACCTGGTGACGGTGGGCTTCGGTGCGCCAGGTGCGGTGACGCTCAATCAATTCCTGGTCAACCTGACGATGTTGAGCGGCCTGTCGAAATTTCAACCGATCGACGGCGCCTATTGGTCGTTACTGGTCGAGATCAGGTTCTATGCGCTGGTCGGCGTGGTGATCGCCATCGGCAGGATACGCCAGGCGCAGGCGCTGCTGATCGTCTGGCTGCTCGGTTGTGTCGTGCTCGAAGTCTTGCGCACCGATGCGGCGCCGTTGTTGCAGCTGCCCTCGCCGCCCTTGCGCTACCTGCGCTACTTGCTGATCGTCGATTATTGCGCGTACTTCGTCGCCGGCGCCACCTGCTACCTCATCTGGTCGAAAGGGCTGTCCGCACCCAGGCTGGCGACGGTCGCCGTGTCGTGGGCCCTGGCGGTCTGCCAGTGCCTGCCCAAACTGCGCGAATTCGAAAAAACTTTCAACACACAGATGAACACGACGGTCGTGATCATCATCATCAGCGTCTTCTATGCAGCCTTGCTGCTGGTCGCGCTGCGCAAGACGGCACTGTTTGCGCGCCTGCGCTGGCCGCTCGCCGGCGCGATCAGCTATCCCCTGTATCTGTTGCATCAAAACATAGGCTATCTGATCTTCAATCACCTCTACCCTGCACTGAGCCCGCACCTGCTGATGGTCGCTACCATGGCCTTCGTCATCGCCGCCGCGTATGCCGTGCATGTGATGGTCGAGCGCAGGGTATCGGCAAGACTGAAGGCGATGCTCACCACCAAGCTGAACCGGCGCGCCGTTTCCTAGACGGCGCCGTCCGGCCGCTCAGGCGACGTGCGCGCGGGGCGCCGCCAGGCCAGCCAGTTGCTGGCCGAAACGGTTGTAGTTGACACGGGCGTTGAACCGCGCGTCCCAGGTGGAACGGGCAGCGCGCCGGTAGTTACCGGCCAGCGGGCGATCGGCGAAGCGCGCCAGCGCGCACGCGATGGTGCGCACATCGGCATCGGCGGCGATCAGGATGCCGTTGTGCGCGTTGACGATTTCGCCGTTGCCGCCGACGTCGGTGGCGAGCATGGGAATTCCCGCCGAGCTCGCCTCCATCAGGCTCACCGGTATGCCTTCGCAATCGCTGACGTTGACCACGACATCGAAGCGCTGCTGCCGGTACAGGCTGGCGACCTGGGGCTGGGTCAGGTAGCCGGTAAACACCACCTGGGCGCGGTCGCGCAGCCGCGCGTGGGCAAGGGCGCGCAGCTGATCGTACAGTTCGCCGTCGCCGATATGCGTCCAGCGCAGCTTGATCGCCGGATCGCGGTCGAGCAAGTATTCGAGCGCCTCGACAATCAGGTGCAAACGCTTGCCTTCGACCACGAACGAGCACGAGACGATCGACAGCGCCGTGTCGTCGGGCTGCTCGTTCAGGTAGCCGGGATCGTTGACACCCAGCCTGGCGGTGTGGAATTTCTGTGCCAGCGCCGGATAGCGCTGATCCAGATACGCTTTGCCGTGCCCGGAAATGCAGTAGATGTCGTCGATGCCGGCGGCGATGGCGTCGCGCAAGCCGGCATAGCCGCCGGCCTTGCGGTCTTCGTACAGATCGCCCCCATGGGCCCGGGCGACGATCTTCATCGGCAGGCGCGACGATTGCCGAAAGCCGATCGCGCCCATGATCTCGGGGACCATCCAGTAGAAATAGATCACGTCGAAAGCCTTGCCATGCTCGACGAACTGCGCCTCCAGGAAGCGCTCGAAGAGCCGCGCGCGATACAGTGCGCGCGCCAATTCCTTGACGTTCTCGACCCGATGCGCGTGGCGCGCGATCCGCACCGCCTCATCGAACCAGCGGTACTTGACGAGCGCGCCGAAAAACGACCGGGTCACATGGAGCTTGCGCAGCACGCCCCAGCGCTTGGTCGCATACGCCAGGTTGACCGCCTGCCCGACCGGCCGCGGCGCGCTATGGGGGGCGAAATACGACGGCACCAGTTCGATCTCGTCGAAGTAGGGCGCGATGTGTTCCAGTTCGGCCGTGACGAACGACTCCGCCTGTCCGTAGGGATACGAGGTGGTCACCATCAGCAGTTTCTTCGAGGTCGTCATGGCGCGCTCACACCGCTTTCAATCGTTCGGCCATGATCTTGTTGTACACCACCGCCGTGTACAGCGCCGTCATCGAAAAGGCCAGCGTGGACGCCAGCGCGGCACCGTTGGCGCCGAACCGCGGGATCGCCATCACGTCACCGACAATATTGATCAGCAGACACAACAGCGCCGAGTGGATATTGATCTTCTGGTAGCCCATGCCGGCCAGGGAGTTCGACAGCACGCTCATGTAGCTCCACACGACGATGCCGGGCAGCAGGATCAGGAACGGCACCACGCTGCCTTCGTAGGCCTTGCCGAAGATGAGCGGAATCGCCACCGGCGACAGCGCCGCGGCCACCAGCGCGCCGGCGCAGGTGACCTGGAATACCGAGCCGGCGACTTTGCGGATCATCTTCTGCAGTTCGGCGGGCGCGCGGTTGTGGGCCGCCGATTCGGGGAAGACGATCATCGAGGCCGCGCTCGAAATGAGCCACAGCACTTCGGCCAGTTGAATCGACAGGGCATACTTGCCGGTCGCGGTGGCGCCGAGCAGATAGCTGACCAAATACAACGCCAGGCGGTAGTTCATGAACGTGATGACGTTGCTGACATGGGCGCGCAGGCCGAACTTGATCGCGTCGACGAAGGTATGGCTGGCCTTTGCGGCCGGCGCGCCGAAACGGCTGATCTTCGCCTCGCTCAACAGCCACAGCGACATCTGGCTCACGATGTAGCAGCTGAGCACCGCGACGACCGTGATCGCATCGAGCATGCGCAGCAGGACGATGCCCGAGCAAAACACCAGCGGCTGGATCAACAGCGTCTTGTTGTAGGCCTGGTAGTCGCGGTTGCCCTGGATCAGCGAGGAGGACCAGGCTGCCAGCAGCATCATCGGGAACAGCAGGCTGGCGAACAGCGCGGCGTTTTTTTGCACGCCCGGCAGGTAGCGGGCGATGTGCGCATCGCTGCTGACGGCCAGCACCAGCACGACCGCCAGCCACAGCGCCGACGCCACCACCCAGTTGGTATTGCGCATGCGCAAATGATTGCCGGAGCCGTTGCTCAGGTGATAGACATGACTGGGCCCGATCCCCAGGTTGAGGAAGGCGTACAGCGTTTGCGGCAGCAACAGCGCGGTGGCCAGCACGCCGTTCTGCTGCGGTCCCAGCTGGCGCGTGGTGATCCAGATGGCGATGAAATACAGGCCGCTCGCGACGATTTGGCGCAGGATGGTCGAACCGATCGCCACTGACAGATTCAGGCGTGCGTCCGGGGTTCTGCCTAGCGACAGCGAAGCGAGAAAATTTTTCATGGGTGATGCAACTCCTTGCGCGCGCCAACAAGCCAAGGTTAATTATGAAATCCGCAGGCCTTTCCGACCTGATAATTATCAACTTCGGCAATGCGGCCGCCGGTGGCGGATCGCATGAAGGTGAAATCGCACGCGCTTGATCTGGCTCGACGATGCGCGCCGCTGCCCGCTGCGCGATCGCGGTAAGATGCATGGCGTCGGGTCGCCGACGAGAGGACACGCCGTGCACACGCTCTCCAGCCTCGCCCTGCTGCTCGCCTATGCCGGCAGCGTCCCGGTCGATCCGCCTGCCGCCGCCGGCCGA
>JARXKM010000012.1:15052-16476 GCA_030272785.1 Pseudomonadota bacterium | reverse complement strand
AATGACGGCAGCGCCGCCGCGCCGTTTCGCACCATCCAGCGCGGCGCCGACGCCGCCACGCCCGGCGCGACGGTGCACGTCGCCCCCGGCACCTACCGCGAAAACGTCACCACCAGCGTGCACGGCACCGAGTCGGCGCGCGTGCGCTACGTGTCGACCGTCAAATGGGCGGCCAAGATCATCGGCAGCGGCACCGAGGCGATGTGGAGCAACAAGGCCAACCACACCGACATCGTCGGCTTCGACATCAGCGGCAGCGGCCGCCTCGGGATCCACAATCTGGCTTCGTATGCGCTGCTGGCGGGCAACCATGTACACCACCTGAGCGTGTCCGGCGGCTGCACCGGCAGCGGCGGCGCCGGCATCAACAACGCCAACTACGCCAGCTCCGACGACGATGTCGTCGGCAACGTGGTCCACGATATCGGCATCCCCGGCAGCTGCAACGGCGTGCACGGCATCTACTCGGCGAACCTGCGCGGGCATATCTACAACAACATCGTGTACCGCGCCGCCGCCTTCGGCATTCACCTGTGGCATGCGGCCAACGAGGTGGTGATCGCCAACAATACCGTGTTCGCCAACGGCGCCGAAGGCATGGGCGGCGGCATCGTGTTCGGCAGCGGCGACAGTCCCGCCGGCGTGGTGCTGAACCATACCAAGGTCATCAACAATATCGTCTACAACAATCCCGCCGTGTCGATCCAAGAATATTGTTATGCCGGACAGAACTGCACGGGGCCCGACAATATCGTCGCCCACAACCTGGTGTTCGGCAACGGCAATCCGATCTCCCTGCGCAGCGGCGCGCCGTCGGCGACCATCAGCGCCGATCCGCAGTTCGTCAACTTCCAGGCCAATGGCGAAGGCAACTATCGCCTCAAGAGCAGTTCCCCGGCCATCGACAAGGGGCTCACGCAATTCGCCCCGACGGTCGATATCGACAACATCGCGCGCCCGCGCGGCGCGGCGCCCGACCTGGGCGCGTACGAGAGCTTTTAACTGCGCATTGCCCGCACGCGCGCAGCGCGCCGCCGCGCGTCCGCAACGGCTGCGCCTGCCTTCTTCTCCCTGCTGAAAATGCCCGCTTTTGCGGCGGCTTTGGCCGCCGCATGCCCGTGAAACACGTGTTTCAAAGAAGTAAAGGTGTTTGTCCGTTTGATACGCCAGAGAAATTTTTCCGCCAAAACATTGAACTAAGGCAGTTTCCCCGGCTCAAAGCTTACTCATTCACCAGTTGATTCAAGGAAGTTATAGATGAAAAACCTCGTTACTTTTGCTACCGATTTGCGTGTCAATGCATTGCTTTGCTGCAGCGCTGCCGTGTTGTTGAGCGCATGCGGCGGCGGTACGACCGACGCTGGCGGCGCCCAACCGACCCAGACCGCCGCTCTGTCGTTCAGCAGCGCCACCAATCAGCCAGC
>JARXKM010000012.1:4091-14952 GCA_030272785.1 Pseudomonadota bacterium | reverse complement strand
CAGCGCCGCCGGCAAGATTGAGCCGATCAGCGCCGCCGGGGTGGCGCCGGCACCTGCCGCCGACCTGGCCAGCAGCGCCGCCGCCGATGGCACCCCGACCCTGCTGGCCGAGTCGGACGTCGGCGTCGGCACCGACGCCGCCGCATCGACCTATAATCTGTACGTCAGCACCACCGGTTCCGATACCAATTCGGGCAGCCAGGCAGCGCCGTTCCGCACCATCAGCCGCGCGGCCAAAGCGGCCAAGCCATCGACCACGATTCACGTCGCCGCCGGCACCTACAGCGGCAACGTCGCCACCAGCGTACACGGCACCGCCACCGCCCGCATCCGCTACGTTTCCGATACCAAATGGGGCGCCAAGATCATCGGCAGCGGTTCCGAAGCGATGTGGACCAACAACGGCAACTACACCGACATCGCCGGGTTCGACATTACCGGCAGCGGCCGCCTGGGGATCCTGAACTATGCCTCGTACACCAGCATCTCGGGCAATCATGTGCACAACCTGGCCGTCAGCGGCGGTTGCGCCGGCAACGGCGGCGCCGGCATCAACAATGCCAACTACGCCGCCTCGGACGGCGACATCATCGGCAACGTGGTGCACGATATCGGCGTGCCGGGCAAGTGCAACGGCGTGCAAGGCATCTACTCGTCGAACCCGCGCGGGCACATCTTCAACAACGTCGTCTACCGCGTCTCGGCGTGGGGGATCCAGCTGTGGCACGCGGCGAATAACGTGATGATCGCCAATAACACGGTGTTCCAGAACGGCGCCAACGGCATGGGCGGCGGCATCGTCATCGGCACCGGCGACGCGCCAGGCGGCGTGGTGATGACCAATACCAAGGTCATCAACAACATCGTCTACAAGAATCCCGCCGCCGGCATCAAGGAATACTGCTACTCCGGCTTTAACTGCATCGGCGCGAACAACGTCGTGGCCAACAACCTAGTCAACGGCAACGGCAGCGCGATTTCGATGAAAGTGGGCAGCGCCACCGGCACCATCACCGCCGATCCGCTGTTCGTCAACTACCAGGCCAACGGCACTGGCAACTACCGCCTCACCAGCGGCTCGCCGGCGGTCAACAAGGGCAGCGCCAGCTCCGCGCCGCTGTACGACATCGACAACGTCGCGCGTCCAAAAGGCGCGGCACTCGATATCGGCGCCTACGAAAGTTTCTAAGCACCGAGTCAACAAGCGGGGACCGCGGGTCCCCTGGTTCACCTGAAAATGCCGTGGAAGCCCTGCTTTCCACGGCATTTCTTTGTTGGGCCGCCAAGTTCCCGGCAATGCGGCGCGCGTTGCGTCTATCCGTTTGCGGCGTTTCAATACGCCGAATGGTTGGCTTGATATCGTCAGCATCAGGACCGGACACACCCGCCGGTCATCGACTGGCGCACCGTGAACATCCTCCTCATCAATCACTACGCAGGCTCGCCGCGGCACGGCATGGAGTACCGCCCGTACTACCTGGCGCGCGAGTGGAGCCGGCTGGGCCACCAGGTGCGCATCCTGGCATCGGCGCGCTCGCACGTGCGGGCCCAGGCGCCCTTGCTCGATGGCCGCTCGCGGCTCGACGAAACCATCGACGGCATCGCCTACACCTGGTTTGACACGCCGGCCTATGCCGGCAACGGCGCCGGGAGGGTACGTAACATCGCCGCCTTCGTGCTGCGCCTGTACCGCGAGGCCGGCGCCATCGCGCGCCAGTTCCGCCCCGACGTCGTCATCGCCTCGAGCACCTATCCGCTCGACATCTGGCCGGCGCGCCGCATCGCCAAACTGGCCGGCGCGCGCCTGCTGTACGAGCTGCACGACCTGTGGCCGCTGTCGCCGATGGAACTGGGCGGCTATTCGAAATGGCACCCCTTCATCATGCTGCTGCAGGCGGCCGAAAACACCGCCTGCCGCCATGCCGACGCGGTGGTGTCGCTGCTGCCGAAGGTGCGCGAACATCTCGAGGCGCACGGCATGGCGCCCGACAAGCTGCACATCGTGCCCAACGGCACCGATCCGGCCGAATGGCTGCGCGCGCCGGCGCCGCTGCCGGCCGGCCCCGCCGCCACCCTGGCCGCGCTGCGCCGCGACGGCCTGTTCGTCGTCGGCTACGCCGGCACCCACGGCGTCGCCAACGCGCTCGACACGCTGCTCGCCGCCGCCGCCCTGATGCGCGACGAGCCGGTCGCCTTCGTGCTCGCCGGCGGCGGTCCCGACAAGGCGCGCCTGCAAAAGCGCGCCCAGCAGGCCGGCCTGCACAAGGTGTGCTTCCTCGATCCGGTCGGCAAGCAGCAGGTGCCGGCGCTGCTGGCGTGCTTCGACCTGGCCTACATCGGCTGGAAGCGCCAGCGCCTGTACCGCTTCGGCATCGCACCGAACAAGCTGATCGACTACATGATGGCGGCCCGGCCGATCCTCCACGCGGTCGAAGCCGGCAACGACCCGGTGGCCGAAGCCGGCTGCGGCCTGACCATCGCCCCGGAAGACGCGCCGGCGCTGGCGCAGGGCATCCGCAGCATGCTCGCGCGCGGTCCCGAGCAGCGCCGCGCATGGGGACAGCAAGGCAAACGATTCGTGCTCGAAAACCTGACGTATCAGGTGCTGGGAGAGCGCTTTCTGAAGGCCTGCGGTTAAGCCGCGCGCAGGCATGCCGCAGGTCGATGGCGTCAACAAAAAAATGGGAAAAATCATGAGCGAACTGAACCTGGCCGAGCCGGAAGCACTGCCCTTCCTGCCCTTCGCCCTACCCGACATCGGCGAAGAGGAAATCGCCGAAGTGGTCGAATGCCTGCGGTCGGGCTGGGTCACCACCGGCCCCAAGACGCGCCAGTTCGAGCAGGAGTTCGGCGCCTACCTCGGCGGCGGCGTCGAGACGGTGTCGGTCAATTCGGCCACCGCCGGCCTGCACCTGGCGCTCGAGGCGCTCGGCATCGGTCCCGGCGACGAAGTGATCGTGCCGACCATGACGTTTACCGCGACGGCCGAAGTAGTGCGCTACCTCGGCGCGCAGCCGGTGCTGGTCGACGTCGATGCGCGCACGCTCAACATCGCGCCCAGCGCGATCGAGGCGGCCATCACGCCGCGCACCAAGGCCGTCATCCCGGTCCACTACGCCGGCCTGGCCTGCGACATGGATGCCATCCTGGCGCTGGCGGCGCGCCACTCGCTGCGCGTGATCGAAGACGCCGCGCACGCCTTCCCGGCCGTCTGCAACGGCCGCCTGGTCGGCACGCTGGCCAGCGACGCGACGGTGTTCAGCTTTTACGCCAACAAGACCATGACCACCGGCGAGGGCGGCATGGTGGTCACGCGCGATCCGGCGCTGGCGGCGCGGGTTCGCCTGATGCGCATCCACGGCATCAAGCAAGATGCGTTCGCGCGCTACACCTCGAAGACGCCGGCCTGGTTCTACGAGGTCGTCGCGGCCGGCTTCAAATACAACCTGACCGACATCGCCGCCGCCATCGGCGTGCAGCAGCTGCGCAAGATCGATCGCTTCCTGCTGCGCCGCAAGGAACTGGCGCACGGCTACGCCGAGGCGCTCAAGGACTTGCCGCTGCAGTTGCCGGCCGATGCCGCGCCCGGCAGCGGCCATGCCTGGCACCTGTACATGGTGCGCCTGACGGCCGGCGCGCGCCTCGGCCGCGACGAACTGATCGGCAGGCTGGCCGCCGCCGGTATCGGCACCAGCGTGCACTTCATCCCGCTGCACCGCCATCCGTACTGGCGCGACAGCTGCGCGCTGTCGGCCCACCAATTCCCGGAGGCCGAGGCCAGCTTCGCGGCGATGCTGACCTTGCCGCTGTACACGCGCATGACCGACGCCGACCAGCAGCGCGTGATCGCCGCCATGCACGCGGCGCTGTCATGAGCAAGCGCCTGTTCGACATCGCCGCCGCGCTGGCCGGGCTGGTGCTGCTGGCGCCGCTGTTGGCGCTGCTGGCGCTGTGGATCAAGGCCGATTCGCCCGGGCCGGTGTTCTTTCGCCAGCAACGGGTCGGCCGTCACGGCAAGCTGTTCGGCATTTACAAGTTCCGCACCATGACGGTGGCGCCGGCCGCCGCGGTCGAGCTCACGGTCGGCCGCGACGCGCGCATCACGCGCGCCGGCCGCTTCTTGCGGCACTACAAGCTGGACGAACTGGCGCAGCTGATCAACGTGCTGCAAGGCAGCATGAGCCTGGTCGGTCCGCGCCCCGAAGTGCCGCGCTACGTCGCCTGCTATCCGCCGGCGGTGCGCGCCATCGTGCTGTCGGTGGCGCCCGGCATCACCGACTGGGCGGCGATCCTGTACCGCGACGAGAGCAGCATCCTCGGGCACGCCGCCGACCCGGAGCGGGCCTACCTCGACACCATCCTGCCCGCCAAGCTCGACTACTACGTACGCTACGTGCGCGAACGCAGCTTCTGGACCGACCTGCGCATCATTGTCAGCACGCTGCGCGCGATCGGGCGCTGACGAGACCGCATGCCGTTCCTGACCCGCCTCGTCCACCTCGGCGACATCTCGCTCACCCTGGCCGCCGCCGCCGCCATCGCCAGTGCGCTGCTGGCGGCGCGCGCCTGGCGCATGGCGTTCTGGTGGAGCCTGCTGTTTGGCGCCGGCGTCGGCCTGGTCGGCGCCTCCAAGATCGCCTTCATGGCGTGGGGGCTGGTGCCGCCGGGGCTCGACTTCAAGGCCATCAGCGGCCACGCCACCGGCGTCACCGCCGTGCTGCCGACCCTGCTCTACCTGCTGCTGCGCCGGCGCGGCGCGCGGGCCCGGCGCGCCGGCGTGCTGGCCGGGCTGCTGCTGGGCGCGCTGATGGGCGTGCTGCTGGTGGCGCAGGACGAGCACAGTGTGGCCGAGGCGCTCGCCGGCTGGGCGCTGGGCGCGGCGATCAGCCTGGCCAGCATCCGCATGGACGACGCGGCGGCGCCGGTGCCGGCGCCCGCACGCGGCGCCGGCCAGCTGGCGCTGCCGGCGCTGGTGTTCGTCGCGCTGGCCTGCCTGATGCGCTCATTCCCGTTCGGGTACCTGATGATGCGCACCGCCGTATTCATCTCCGGCAACGCCAGCCTGTTTCCCTGGGATACAGGCGGCTGAAGCACTTTCCACGCAAGGAGTAATCATGGGCACATTCGCGATGCCGCGGCTGGTATTCCAGCGCCACAGCGAGCCGGACGAAGACTGCTGGCATACGGTGTTCATTTCCCTGCTGCGCGGGCTCGCCGCCGTCGAAGTCGCCGCGGCACACCTGCGCGCGGCCGTCTACCCGGGCCTGCGCGCGCTCGACGATCCCGGCATGCTGTTCAAGAGCTTCGCATTCGCCACCGGCTTCGCGCACCAGGCGGTGATGCTGTTCTTTATCATCAGCGGCTGGCTGGTGGGCGGCAGCCTGCTCAACAAGATCGGTCAGCGCGGCGCCATCGCCAACTACGCGATCGACCGCGCGACGCGGCTGTGGACGGTGCTGGTGCCGACCTTCCTGGTGACCTTGCTGCTGGCCGTGGCCACCGGCACCGTCAGCCCGCGCGGCATCGACTTTTCCGCCGCCAACGACTACTCGGCGCTCGCTTTCGCCGGCAACCTGGTCGGTCTGCAAACGGTGACACTGCCCAATTTCGGCGGCAACTTCGCCCTCTGGAGCCTGGCCAACGAGACCTGGTATTACGTGCTGTTCCCGCTGCTGGTGCTGCTGCTGACGGCGCGCCGCGTCGGCGCCCGGCTGGCCTGCGCGGCCGCCATCGTGATTCTGGCGCTGCTGCTGCCGCAGGCCATCACCGTGTATTTTTCGGTCTGGCTGCTCGGCGCGGCGTGCTCGCGCGTGACGATCGCCTGCGATGCCGCCACGCGCTGGGGCTTGCTGGTGCTGTGCGCCGCCGTGATGGTGTACTACCGCCTGACCGGCAACAACGACGTCTACGCGCTCGAGACGCTGGGACAGGACCTGGTGTGCAGCGTGGTGTTCCTGGTCTTGCTGGCCAGCCTGCGATTCAAGGCGGCCGCCGGCGCGCCGCTGTGGCGTCCGGCGGCGCGGATCGGCAAGCTGTTCGCGGACTTTTCCTTCAGCCTGTACGTGCTGCACCTGCCGCTGATCGACCTGCTGCAATACGTCACCGCGCAGCGCTTCGGCCTGCGCCAGCTCTCGCCGAAGCTGCCGCTGCACTATGCGCTGTACGCGGCCATGCTGGTGTTCCTGCTGGCCGCATCCTACCTGTGGTACCGGCTGTTCGAGGCGCAGACCCACCAAGTGCGGCGCACGGTCAAACAATGGCTGATGCGGCGCAGCGCGGCGCGTGGCCAGGCGGCCGAGGCATTGCGGCGCTGAAGCGGTGCGGAAGCGCTAGGACGAAATGCCGATCTGGCCGGCGCCGTCGTCGTGGTAATGCGAGCGGCGCGCGCCCAGGCGCAGCACCATGTCGTTGAACAGCACGCCGTGCGGCGAAATGCCGGCATGGTTCAGGCGCTTGATCGATTCGTTGATTTCGCCTTCGGTGGTGATGCCGGCGCGCGTCAGGATGAACACGGCGCCGGCGTGGGCGCCGATGATCAGCGAATCGGCGACCGCCAGGATCGGCGGCGGATCGAGCAGCACCAGGTCGTAGTTGGCGCTGACGGTCTCGAGCAGTTCGCCAAAATTGAGGTGCAGCAGGAATTCGGCGCGGTTCGGCGGCAGCGCGCCGGTCGGGATGAAGTCGAGGTTTTCCATCACTGCGCGGTGGATCACCTGCTCGACCGGCATGGCGCCGGTGATCGCCTTCGACAGGCCGTCGTCGCGGCTGACGCCGAAATAGCGGTGCAGATGGCCATTGCGCAGGTCGGCGTCGATCAGCAGCACGCGCTTGCCGCTGGCCGCCATCACGACGGCGAAATTGGCCGACAGGAACGACTTGCCGAGGTTGCGGGTGGGGCCGGCCAGCATCACAATGTTATTCTTAAAGTGCGGCATCGAGAACTGCAGCGCCGCGCGGAAGCTGCGCAGGGCCTCGATGGCGATGTCTTCGGGCATCGCCTGCGCCAGCAACGGCAGCGCGCCGCCTTCGCTGCGGCCGCGCCGCGCCAACCGCTCCTGGTTGGCGCTGTGCGGAATCGACGCGTACACCACGCGCGAGCGCAGCAGCCGTTCGATCTTGCCCGGGTCGTCGATGCCGCCCTTCATCGCCTTGCGCGTGATTGCCAGCGCGGTGCCGAGAAACAGCCCGATCACCATGGCCAGCACGACGATCAGCGGGCGGTTCGGCTTGATCGCCTTTTCGGGCGACATTGGCGCGTCGATCATGCGCACGTTGCTGACCCGGCCCACCGAAATGAGGCGTAGCTGCTGGGCGGTGTTCGACAACGCCGTGTACAAGTCGGTATTGACCTTAATTTCGCGCGTCAGGCGCGTCTCGTCCTGCTCGAGCACGGGCAAGGTGCGGATGCGCTTGGCGACGTCGTCGATCTCGGCGTCGACCTCGCGGCGCTGGCCGTTGATGCCCTTGACGATCGGGTGGTCCTCGGTAAAGCGCGACAGCAGCTCGGTCTTTTTCTGGATCAGGTCGAGCCGGCGGGTGCGCGCGGCGGCCGCCTGCTGCAAGCTCATACGCGCTTCCTCGCGCAGGTCGATGGTGCCGTGGGCGTTGCGGAACTGGTTGTACTTGTCTTCCGACTGCTCCAGCTGGCGCTTCAGGATCGGCAACTGCTGATTCAGGAAGGCCAGCGACTTTTCCGCCTCTTCGGTCTTGCGCGCCAGGTTCTGGCGCATGTATTCGCGGCCGATTTCGCTCAGCAGCTGATTGATGCGCTTAGCGCTGTCGCCCTGCAGCCGGACCTCGATCACGCCCGACATCTTGCCCTGCTCGGTGATCACCATCGCGTTCTGGATCCGCTCGATGGTGCCCAGGCGCGACATGCGGCGCAGCCGGAACTGGGCGCCCGGCGCGCCCAGCAGGCGCTCGACCTTCAGTTCGAGACTGCCGTCCCTGGTCGGCACCTGGTAGCGCTGGCCGACCGCGGCCTCGAATGCCGGCGCGCCGCCGCCGCCGCCAAAGCGGTAACGCTGGCCGGCCAGCGCGGTGATGGTGAACTCGCGATTCTGCAGCCCGTCGGGCACGTTGAACACCGCCACCTCCATCGCTTCGCCACCCCAGACGTAGCCGTTCCAGCCGAAGATGCCCGGCGTCGACAGCGCGCCGTTGGCCTGGTTGGCGATCCACAAGCCGGCCACCGGAAAATACTTTGGCTGCGCGTCGACATACAGCTGCAGGTTGTCGACCGCGCGCGAGACAACCATGCGTGAGCGCAGCAGTTCCATCTCGGCGATCGCCGCTTTCTTGGTCTCGAACAGCGACGACGCTTCGCTGAGAATGTTCTTGGACGCGTTCGGACTTTCCTCCTCGACGTGGATCATCAGGTTCGCCTCGAACACCGGCTTGGCCACCAGCACGTACAGCACCGCCATCACGGTCACCAGCATGGTGATCGCGCCGATCAGCCAGCGGCTGTCGTAGAGGGTGTTGAAATAGCCCTTCAGGTCGACCGCCGGGTCGCCCGCGCCGATGTCCGGCCCGTGCGGATCCCACTGCATGTTGATCGTCGGCGGCCGGTACAGGACGTTCGATACAGGGTGCTGGCTGGGAGAGTCCATCATGGGTCCTTCGCTGCGCTCAGAGGCTGAGAGTTTTTCGGGCGTGCCAGAGCAGCGCGCCAGAACCTGGCCGATCGAGGCGCAAAGCACCGCCATAGCTCAGGCTATGGCGAGCATGTGCAACGACGAGCGGGCGCATTCTGGTGGGATGAGCGGACATGATCGACAGACTCTCAGCCTCTCAGGGCTTGGTGGTGACACCGACCGCGGAAGTGAGGGCGCCGGGGATCAACAGGCTGAGGTTGCGGTGCCAGTTGGCCAGCGGCGAGGCGGCCACGTAGACGACGTCCTTGGGCGCCAGTTCGAAGCCTTCGGCCATCGCCATCGCGCCGGTGACGCGGGCGTCGAGCTGGAACACGCGCGTCGCGCTGGCGGTCTTGCGCACCACGTAGACCTGGCGGGCATCGCCCGACAGCGGACTGACGCCGCCGGCTTCGCCGAGCGCCTCGTTGAGCGTGAGGCGGCCGTTGTGCATCGTCAGCGCGCGCGGTGTCACCACCTCGCCGGAGACGAACACCTTGCTCTCGTCGCGCGACTGGACGCGCACGACGTCGCCGGGCGCGAGCATGACGTTGCCCGGATTGATGCCCTTTTGCACCAGCTCGCGCAGATCGATGCGGTAGCGCAGCTCGCCCCGTTCGAGCACCAGGCGGCTCTGGTCGGCGCTCGGCAGCAGGCCGCCGGACCGGTTCAGCGCCTCCATCAGCGTCATCGGGATATCGTTGATGACCTGCAGGCCGGGCGACTTGACCTCGCCGTCGATATACACGCGCTTGCTGCGAAAGGCCTGCACCCGCAAGGTGACGTTCGGGCTGGCGATGTAGCGCGCCAGTTTGCTCGCCAGCAGGTCGCGGGCCTGGTCTTCGGTCAGGCCGGCCAGCTTGAGGGCGCCGGCGAACGGGAACTGCACGCGCCCCTCGTGGTCGACGACGAAGCCGGACGGCGCCGTGCCGCCGGTGTTCGGCTCGGTCGCGCCGCTGGCCGGGCTGACCACCGAGCCGCCCAGTTCGGGATGGTCCCACACCACGATCGACAAGATGTCGCCGCGGTCGATGGTGTACGACGGCGGGTTGGGCACCACCAGGGTGGACAGGTCCTGGCTGACGACCGCGGCGCGCTGCTGCTGTTCGGCGGCGATCAGCTGCGGGGTGATCAGCTCGGTGCGCGGCGCCACCGCGGCGCCGGCATTGCTGGCGGCCGGCTCGATTTGCGGCGATGCGGCGAAATAGGCGCAGCCCGACAGCGCCAGCGCGAGCAGGCAGACGGCGCCGCGGTGCGCCGTTGTGAAGAGAGAAACTTGCATGATGTTGTCCATCCGATCAGAAAGCGCGCCAACTCGTGGCCGTCACGACCAGAGTAAGGCCTGTCACCGTCCCAGCCTTGCTGCACATCAAAATGCCTGCGCAGCGATAGCGCCGCGGTGACGGTTGCCCGGCGAATAGGCAAGCGCTTGCCTGCCGATAAGCAAGCATTGGCCGTTCGATGGTGCCACCGGCGCGCCGGCAGTGCCGGCAGTGCCGTTAGTGCAACTAGTGCAACTAGTGCAACTAGTGCAACTCTTCGAGCAGCTTGAGCGTCTCGGCGAAACTCCAGATGCGGCGAATTTCGATCACATCGTACTTGGCCGCGATGTTCGGCGGAAACGAGGAATAGCGGGCGTTGGTGCGGATGATGCGGCGCACCGCATTGTCGGTCTCGGCGTGCCCGCTCGAGCGCACGATGGTCACCTCCTCGACGCTGCCGTCGCTGCGCAAGGCGACACTGACCAGCGGATCGATGCGGACCCGGTCGGCGTCCATAGGCGTATAGCCGATCCCGCCGTTGCGCTCGACCTTCTGGCGGAAGCTCTCCACATACATGCGCAACGGGACGTCGTGCTCGGCGCTGCCGACCACCACGCGGCGTCCGCCGCGCTCGGCGTCGTCGCGCGCGCGCTGCGGCGGCGCGCCGCCCAGCAGGTCGATGCCGCGCGTGAG
This sequence comes from Pseudomonadota bacterium, assembly GCA_030272785.1. GTDB lineage: Bacteria > Pseudomonadota > Gammaproteobacteria > Burkholderiales > Burkholderiaceae_D > JAFCUW01. The sequence goes on along the minus strand of JARXKM010000012.1, from coordinate 4,364 downwards.
CTCGCGCACCCGGTTGCCGACATCGCTGCCCAACAGATTCTTCGCCAGCGCGCCGCCGCTGCCGCCGCTGCCGTTGGGATTGGTGCCGGTGCCGGTCGACGCGGCAGCCGCCGCGCCACGTTCGCGTTCGCGCTGGCCGGCCGCGGCCGCTTGCTCGGCCTGCTGGCGTGCCGCTTGCTCGGCCTGCTGGCGTGCCGCTTGCTCGGCCTGCTGGCGCGCCAGCTCGGTCGCCTTTTGGCGCGCCAGTTCCTCGGCCCGTTGGCGCGCAGCCAG
>JARXKM010000012.1:1971-3991 GCA_030272785.1 Pseudomonadota bacterium | reverse complement strand
GCCTTTTGTTTGAGCGCCGACTGCTCGTTCTTCTGCCTCAGTGCAAGTTCATCGGTCTGCTGTTTCGCCGCCTGGTCGGCCTGCAGTTTGCGCTGCTGCTCCTGCGCCAGTTGCGCGTCGCGCTCATCGAGCTGCTGGCGCACCGCTGCCTGGCGGCGGTCCTGTTCCTCGGCCTGCTTGCGCTCGGCCAGCGCCAGCGCGGCATCGCGTTGCTGTTGCGCGAGCTGCAGTTCGCGCGCGCGCGCAGCCGCGTCGGTCTGCTTGCGAAGCTCCTCGTCCGCCTGCCGGGCCTGCGCTTGGCGCGCCGCCGCCAGTTCCTCCTGTTGCATGGCCTCGGCCTGGCGCGCCGCCTGCAGCGCGACGCCGTCGTCGCTGCCCTCCTGCGCCTGCTTCGGATCGACCGTCTTCTGCTCGGCTTCCTGCGGCTGCGGCAGCGGCACGACGAATTGTTCGTTCGGACTCTGGTCCTGGGCAATCACCGGGGTCGGCGCCTCGACCGGTTCGCGCGGCGGCAAGGGCCGGCTGATCCGGCGCGGCTTGACCGGCTTGGCCTTGGCAACGCGCGGCGCTGCGGGCGCGGGCGCGGCAGGCGCCCGCGGCGCGACCAGGCGCATGCCGCCGGCGACCGGTGCGGGCGCCACCGGCGCCGGCTCGGCCGGCGGTGCTGGCGGCGCCGCCACGGCAGGCTCGGGCGCGACGATGGTGATGCTGATCGGCGGCGTGAACGGCGACGGCAGCCCCAGCCCAGGCAGGCCGAACTGCAGCGACAGCAACAGCGCGTGCAGCAGGATCGACAACAGCACGCCGCCGGCCAAACGCCGGTTGGCGAGGTCGGGAGAAGCGGCGCGACTGATGGCGGTGGAAAAACTCATGCAGTGCGTGGTGGCGCAGCGACCGCCGCGGCAAATGGTTGGGTCATCAGCATAGCCTGTTCTCCGCAGTAAAGCGAGTGACGCCGCGACGCCCCCGTCAAGCTTTGCGCCGATGCCGGCAGCGCGAAAAGGTTGCACCGTCGATCAGGCATGGTAGGCTGATGCTTCCACCTACCTCACTGTACGCGAAAGCCACACCCATGACGAATGACGCCGTTGCGACCATTTCGATGCTGTCGGCCGATGACATCGCCGAGCACGCCGGCGCGCTCGGCGTGCTGATGCATGCTTGCGTGCATGCCGGCGCCAGCATCGGCTACGTGCTGCCCTATTCGGCGGCCGACGGCGTAGCATTTTGGCTCGACAAAGTGCGGCCCGGCGTGCAGGCCGGCAGCCGCGTGCTGCTGGTGGCGCGCCGCAACGCGCGGATCGTCGGATCGGTCCAGCTCGACTTCGACACGCCGCCCAACCAGCCGCACCGCGCCGAAGTGCGCAAGCTGCTGGTCGACCCGGCCTGGCGCCGCCAGGGCATCGCGCAAGCGCTGATGGCCGAACTCGAACGGCACGCGCGCCGGCTCGGGCGCGGCCTGCTCACGCTCGACACCCGCAGCGGCGACATGGCCGAACCGCTCTACGCGGCGCTCGGCTACACGGTGGTCGGCGCGATCCCCGGCTATTGCGTCGATGCGCTCGATGCCAGCCGGCTCGATGCGACCACCATCATGTTCAAGCAACTCTAGCGCTGGTGCCTAGCGCCGCATGCTGCGTTTCGAACGGCCGGCACGCGCCGCCCTGACGCCGTCGATCCAGTCGCGCCCGCCCGCGGCGAGCGCCGCATCGATCACCGCTTGCGGCAGGCAATACACCGAGGCCCAGGCGGCGCGGCCGTCGGCGGTATTGGTCGGGAAATCGCGCCGTTCGATCGGCCAGCCGTACTTGCGCACCAGCGCGCGGATCACGGTATTCAAGGCGATCTTGCGATGCTCGAACAGGCTCTCGACCCCGGTCATGTCGTCCGATGCGAGCAACACGGCGAGCGTCTCGGCGCGCAGGGAGGCGGACATGGTCGGAAAGCGCCCGGGCGTGTTGTTGTGATCGGTCATCGGGTCTGCTTCCTCATTCCTCATTCCTCATTCCTCATTCCTCAT
>JARXKM010000012.1:0-1871 GCA_030272785.1 Pseudomonadota bacterium | reverse complement strand
TTCCTCATTCCTCATTCCTCATTCCTCATTCCTCATGTCAGGCGCGCCGCAACGCCTGCTCCGCTGGCGTGCCCAGCAGATGGCTGCCGCTGCCCGGCTGCGCAAGATAACTGCCCAGCCAGTTGAATACCTTGGCCGCGTTCGCCTCGATGGCGGCGTCGAAGCCGCGCTGCGCCAGCAGTGCGATGCCATTGGTATGGGCCAGCAGGCCGGGCGCCAGGGTGAGCGCGCCGGCCGCGTCCGGCGCCACGCACAGCGGCACCAGGCGGTGCTCCAGCAGCGACGCCAGCATCAGATTATGCGATGAAACGATCACCATGTTGTGGGCCGCGAGCACGTCGAGCACCGCCGCGGCCGCCGACACCGACTCGAGATGGTTGGTGCCGCGGAAAATTTCATCGATCAGGAAGCTGGCGCGATGGGGGCCGTCGGCCACCGCAAGCAGTTCGCGCGCGCGCTGCAATTCTGCCATGTACAGGCTTTCGCCGCCGAGCAATGAATCCTCGCTGTGCATGCTGGCGTACACCGGCAGCATCGGCACGCGGGCCTTGCCGGCGTAGCAAAAGCCGAACGCGCGCGCCACCAGCAGGTTCAGGCCTATCGTGCGCAGCAAGGTACTCTTGCCGATCCCGTTCTGGCCCGAAATGAACGCGCCCTTCCCTGCCAACGCGATCGACAAGGCAGCCGGGCGCGGCAGCAAGGGATGGACCGCCAGCTCGAGCGCGATGGTGCCCTCGCCGCCGCGCTCGGCCCAGCAGGTCGATGCCGTCGCCAGCAGATGGCGCGCCAGCGCGATGTCCGCTTCCAGATTGGCGCAGCGCAGGTAGCATTCGATCAGGAAGGCGCGATGGCGGCCCACCACGCCGATCGCCCTGAAATAGTGGTTCACGTTGGCCGCCAGGAACCAGTCGAGGTAGGCACGCACGCCCATCGCATCGAGCCCGGGGATGCGGGTCAGGCGGCGGTTGATCTGCCCGGCCAGCGCGCCGGCGCCGGTGAACTCGTCGAGCAGAGGATCCGGCAGAGCGGCGAGCAAACTGCTGGTGCGCAGCAACATGCGCAGCGCCTGCATCGCCCGCTCCCATGCGGCCATCGGTTCGGCGTAACGCATCTGCAGCGCGATCAGCTGATACATGCAATAGCCCGCACCCAGCCAGGCCAGCGGCGACAGCGCCCCGGCGGCGAGCGATGCCGCCAGGCCGGCAAACAACAGCCAGGAATAGCCGGCCCAGCGCGGAATCGGCGGAAGACGGGCCTCGAGCAGCAGCGCGGCGATCTCGGTGTCGGCGCTGCGCAGCGCGCGGCAGGCATGGCTGAGCGATTCGAGCCGGTCCGGATCGCGCATCAGCGCTTGCAGCCGTTCGACCAGCGCCGCGCGCGCCGCGTCGTCCAGCCCATCGGCCAGGCGATGGTGCAGCACCTGCTTGCCGAAAATGCTGACCTGTGCGGTGATCAAGGTGAAATAATCGTCGAGCAACAAGCCGCTGCGGGTACTCTCGTCGACCGACGCTGCGCCTGGCGCATGCCGAACGCGGTGCCACTGCGCGACGTCGCTGGCGGCAAACGGATAGTCGACCGGCTCGGGCTCGGCGACGCGGACGATAGCGCGAAACTGGGCAGTCAGGGTCGTGACGTATGCAGCAGCTTTGGCGAGAAACACGGACATACGGCCTTTGTACTTTTTGCAAAGATTGTTTTGCAGAATCATGAGTATAGAGGAAACTGCGTGGACGGCGACGACAATACTTTTGGACGAGGACGACAATGAATCGCAGGAAGCGACTGACCTTCTGGGGGGCCGATGAGCACGACGACAGCCTGCCACGCAGCGTGATCGAAGGACGCAAGACCGTCACCGCCGATACGGTCGA
>JARXKM010000190.1:7232-9287 GCA_030272785.1 Pseudomonadota bacterium | reverse complement strand
AAAGAGCCGCTGCCGATATCAAAGTACCAGCCATGCAGCATCAGCTTGCCCTGCTCTACCCTGCGCTTGAGCCATGGGTACGTCAGCAGATTGTCGAGCGACTGCAGGATGCTGGCCTGCTCGCACGCCGTATGCCGTTCAGCGGACGATTTGTGCGCCAGCTCGCGCATCACCCGGTCGCGCACCGGCGCGGCGATGCGCATCCAACGCTCGACGAAATCGGTCTCGCGCGCTTCCTGTTGCGGCGCCAGCAGCGCGCGGATGCCGCCACACTGCGCGTGCCCGAGCACAATCACCCGCGCCACCTCCAGGTTGCAGATCGCAAATTCGATCGCCGAGCTGACCCCGGGCGGCGCATCCGGCGCGCACGGCGGAACCAAATTGGCGATATTGCGCACCACGAACATGTCGCCCGGATCGCTGCCGGTCAGCAACATCGGGTCGACCCGCGCGTCGCAGCAGCCGATCAGCAAGGTGGTCGGGCGCTGGCCCGCCCGCAGCGCGTCGTACAGCGTGTTTTCTTCGCTGAAGTATTGCTGCTGGAAGCGGCTGAATCCGCGCACGAATTTTTCGATGTCTTCCATTATCCGTCCTCAGCCTGCGCCGGCGCGCGGCCCGCCGGCGGCGCCGGCAGTCGCAGCGGCAGCCAGCGCCCGACCCCGGTGCATGGCGCGCACCCGCTCAGCAAGGCATGTCGGCGTTGCGGCGCGCGTAGCACCACCACGTTACGCCGATGCATGAGGCGTAGAAGGCGATGAAGCACCACAGGGCCGCGTCGGGGCTGCCGGTCATGGCGATCGAGGTGCCGTAGCTCTTGGGAATGAAGAAGGCGCCGTAGGCTGCCACCGCCGACGTAAAGCCGAGCACGGCCGCACCTTCCTTGTTGGCGTCGACGACGGCGCGCTCCTGCGCTTCCTTGCCCTTGCCTGCCGCGGCGCGCTGGCGCTCGGTCATGAAAATCACCGGGATCATTCGGAACGTCGAGGCATTGCCGACGCCGGTGCCGGCGAACAGCAGCATGAACATCCAGAAGAAGCCGCTGAAGTTGCCCGCCGCGCCGGCATGCGGCAAAAACTGCAGCACGCCCAGCACGGCGACTATCATCACGGCGAAGGTCCACAGGGTGACGCGGGCACCGCCCAGCTTGTCGGCCACGAAGCCGCCAGCCACCCGCGCCAGGGCGCCGACCAGCGGGCCGAGGAAGGCATAGTCGAGCGGATTGACGTCGGGGAACTGCGTCTTGATGAGCAGCGGAAAGCCGGCCGAGTAGCCGATGAAGGAGCCGAAGGTACCGGTGTACAGCCAGCACATCAGCCAGTTGTGCTTGCGCTTGAAGATCACCGCCTGCTCGGCGAACGACGCCTTGGCCGAGGCCAGGTCGTTCATGCCGAACCAGGCCGTCAGGGTCGCCAGGACGATAAACGGCACCCAGATGAAGCCGGCATTCTGCAGCCACATGGCCTTGCTGGCGCTGCCCTTGACCCACTCCTGGCCGTGGCCGCCGATGGCGCCAAACAGGCCGACGGTAATTACCAGCGGCACCACGAACTGCACCACCGACACGCCCAGGTTGCCGAGCCCGGCGTTCATGCCGAGGGCCTGGCCCTTCTGCGCTTTCGGATAGAAGAAGCTGATGTTGGCCATCGACGAAGCAAAATTGCCGCCGCCGAAACCGCACAGCAGCGCCAGCACCAGCATGGTGGGATAGCCGGTGCTGGTATCCTGCACCGCCAGGCCGATGCCGATCGCCGGGATCAGCAGCGAGGCGGTCGAGATGGTCGTCCATTTGCGTCCGCCGAAGATCGGCACCATGAACGAATAGAAGATCCGCAAGGTGGCGCCCGACAGCCCCGGCAGCGCGGTCAGCCAGAACAGCTCGTTGGTGCTGTACTTGAAGCCGATGTTGGGCAGGTTGACCACCACCACGCTCCACACCATCCACACGGCAAAAGCGAGCAGCAGCGCGGGTATCGAAATCCACAGGTTGCGCGTGGCAGTGGCCTTGCCGGACGACTTCCAGAAGCTGGCCACTTCCGGCTCCCAGGTTCCAATAAT
>JARXKM010000190.1:5780-7132 GCA_030272785.1 Pseudomonadota bacterium | reverse complement strand
GCGCGTGCTTGAACGAGAAATGCATCCACACCAGCGATACGCACACCGTGCCGTACAGCAGCATGAAAGCGGACGAGCGCACGCCGGTCAGGTCGACCAGTGCGCCGAACAGGATCGGCAACACGAAGCCGCCGAGGCCGCCGGCCAGGCCGACCACGCCGGAGACGGCGCCAATGTTGTCGCTGAAATCGTCGCCGATGAATTTGAAGACCGATGCCTTGCCGATCGCCATGGCGATGCCGACGACGAACAGCAGCGCGGTAAACATCATCGGGGTCAGGCCCAGCGAGATACCGGCGCTGCCGCTGACGGTCTTGATGACCATGCTCGTTTGGGGATACGACAACAGGAAAAAGCATACCCAGCAGACCCACATGACCGACCAGGTCACCTTGTAGGCGCCGTACTTGTCGGAGATCCAGCCGCCCAGTGCGCGCAGCACGCCGCCCGGCAGGGAGAAGCAGGCTGCCAGCAATGCCGCCGTGCGCATGTCGAATCCGTACTCGCTGACGTAGTATTTGGTCATCCACAACGCCAGGCCCACGTAACCGCCGAACACGACCGAGTAGTACTGGCAGTAGCGCCATACGCGCGGGTCCTTGAGCACTTTCATCTGCTCGGAGAACGACACGCCGGCGCCCGCCTGGTGCGATTTGTCGGTGTACGAAAAGAGCCAGAACAGGATCGCGGTGACCAGCATGGCGATCGCGTACACTTTCGGCAGCATCTGCCAGCCGAAGCCGGCAATGATGGCGGGCGCGACGAACTTGGTCAGCGCGGAGCCGGAATTGCCGGCGCCGAAGATGCCCATCGCCAGGCCCTTGCGTTGTTTGCCGAACCAGCGCGCCACGTAGGGCGTGCCCACCGAGAACGAGCCGCCGGCCACGCCGACGAACAGGCCAAGCACCAGGAAATGCCAGTACGCGCTCGCGTACGACAACAGGTAGATCGGCAGCACGGTCGCGAGCATCAGCAGGAAGAACACGATGCGCCCGCCGAAGCGGTCGGTCCAGATGCCCAGCGGCACCCGTACCAGCGAGCCGGTCAGCACAGGGGTCGCCGCCAGCAGGCCGAATTGGGTCTCGTTGAGGCCGAGCTGGGCCTTGATCGGTATGCCCAGCACGGCAAACATCATCCACACCGCAAAACAGATGGTGAAGGCGAAGGTGCTACTGGCCAGCACCGCGATTTGCTGCTGGTTGTTGTTTGCCATGATGCGCTCCCGGACGCGTTACCTGATACAACAAGGTTACGTGGCACGCGAGCACCGGGCTATCGGCCTGACGGTGAGTTCCGGCAAGCGCAAGCTGTCTAGCAGACCCGGCCGAAGTGAGTAGAAAGGATAGGTCTTC
>JARXKM010000190.1:0-5680 GCA_030272785.1 Pseudomonadota bacterium | reverse complement strand
CATGGGGGTCAGTGCCGGCATTCGTACACGGCCTCGGCCGTATTAGCCGTCCTCCCGATCGCCCCGCGGCTCCGCATGCGACCCCGGCCGCCGGCGCCGCTGTTCGCGTTCGCGCTGGCGCAGCACGTCGATCATCACGTTGAAGGTGCGCGCCAGGCGGCCGATCTCGTCGCCGCTGGTGACGGTGATGCTGGCGCGGTCGTAGTCGCCGTCCTTGAGCGCATTGGCCGCGTCGGTCAGGCGCGCGATCGGGCGCACGATGCTGCGCGTGAACAGCAGCGCCAGCACCAGGAACAGCAGGCCGACCAGCACCACGCTGTACAACACGTTTGCAAACAGCGTCTGCAGCGGCGCCTCGAAACTGCTGCGCGACTCGCTGATGCCGACCACCCAGTCGTGCCCCTTCACCGGCGCGTAGCCGGCATGTTCGTCGACGCCCGACACGGTCGAAAAATAGCTGATGTTGCCGGTGCGGGTCGCCCCCACCAGCGCGCGCGCGAGCACCGGCATGCGCAGGCTGTCGATGCGCGGCTTGCCGAAGCGGCGCTCGGCGGCGATGCGCTGCTCGGTGGCCGGCGCCAGCGCATCGAGGCTGTTGTGCAGCTGCGCCGCATCCGGATGGTGCACCAGGATGCCGTCGCCGTCGATCATGAAGGCGACGCGGCCGGTATTGGCGGCGACTTCGTCGAGGATGGCGCCGATGGTCGAGGCGCGCACCCGCAGCACCACCACGCCGGTCACCTTGCGGTCCGCGTTGACGACCGGCTGGGCGTACACCATGCCGCGCGTGCCGTCGCCGCCGTCGACCGCGAAGGCGGTCCGCAACGGCCGGCCCTGCAGCGCCGCGCGGACGTCGGCGCGCTGCGCAAAATCGTGCCCGGCCACGCCCACCGTGCTGGCCGCCAGCGCCAGCCCGGCGGCATCGGTGACGAACATCTGCTGCACGTCGGGATTGGTCTTGACCAGCATCGCCAACTGCGCCGCCATCGCCTGCTTGTGCGCTTCGCTCGGTTGCCGCAGCAGCTCGGCCAGGTCGTCCTCGGCGGCGAGGAAATTGGCCAGGTGTTCGCTGTCGCCGACCAGCTGCGCGACGCGGCCGGCGCTGCTCTGCGCCAGCCGCTCCAGGTTGCGCAGCTCGCTGGCCGACACCGCCGCCACCGAGCCTTTCAGGTTGTAGCTGGCGGTGATGAGCATCGGCAGCAGCGCCGTCAGCACCATCGCGACGGCCATCTTGGCCGCCATCGGCCAGCACGATGGCCGCAGCAGTGCGCGCCCGAATAGCACGACGCGCCGCCACAGCCGGCGCGGCGAATTGCGCAAGGCACGCACATTGTCATGGGCGATCGCCGCTTCCGGGTCGCCGGCCCTGAGCGCATCGCGCAGCGCCAGGCTGCCGGCGTGCGCGCCGAACAGCTTGTGCGACCACGCCTGCAGATGCTGCGGGCGCGCCGCCGGATCGATCTCCAGCGCCCAGTCGACCGCGCCGAGGAAGGCGTCGCTGTAGCGGCCGTGCCCCACCGCGCGCGCGCTGGCCATGACGGCGGCACCGCTGGCGCGCGCCGGCGCCGGCGGCGGCTTGGCGCCACTGATCATCCAGTACAAGGTCGCGCCGAGCGCATAGATGTCGGTCCACGGCCCCTGCGCGCCGCGCGCGTACTGCTCGGGCGGCGCGTAGCCGGGCGTGAGCGCGTCGGCGGCCGCGCTGGCCGGCCCCGCCGCCTGGCGCGCGGCGCCGAAATCGAGCAGCACCAGGCTGCCGTCGTCTTTGCGCACGTAGATATTGTCAGGCTTGACGTCGCGGTGCAGAAAGCCTTCCGCGTGCACCACCGCGAGGCCGTCGAGCAGCGGCTGCAGCAAGCCAAGCAGCTCGGCCTCGGCGACGCCGGCGCGGCCGGACCACCACTGCTTGAGCGACTGGCCGCGCTCGTATTCGAGCACCATGTAGGCGGTGCGGTTGGCTTCGAAAAAACGCGCCACCCGCACGATGTTCGGATGGCGGAAGGTAGCCAGGGTGCGCGCTTCGACCAGGAAGCTGTCGAGTCCATCCTGGTAGGCGCCGCGCAGTTCCGGCCAGCGCGGCGAGACCGACTTGTCGCTGGCGCGGCGGGCGTATTCGCCGGGCAGGTACTCCTTGATCGCCACCCTGGCGTTCAGGTGGATGTCGGTGGCCAGGTAGGTGACGCCGAAGCCGCCCTGCCCCAGCACCGCATCGATGCGGTATTCGTGCAGCCGGAAACCGGCCGCCAGCACCAGCTGTTCAAGCAGCACCGGATGTACGAGCGGCACCGGCGCCGCGGCGGCCGGCGGCCGGTGCAGCACGGTCGCATCGTCGTCGATCGCGGCCGGCGGCGAATACAGCACGGTCGCATCGTCCGAAGCCGGCGCCGGCGCCGGCGCGCGCAGCGCTGCCGCCTGCAAATGGCGCAGCCGGCGTTCGATCGCCACCACCTTCTCGAGCGCGGCGACGCGCTGTGCGAGCGCCGCCGCGCGCGCGCCGTCACCGGTGTCGCGCGCCGCCTCGGACTGCGTTGTTCGGTCGCTGTTGTCCATGTAGAGTCCTGCACAAAAGACAAGCTGCATGCTAGCATGGGGGCTTGGCAATTGGTTAAACGTAAACCCTGCTGCAAGGGCCCGCATGAGCAATTGGAACCCCATCACTCCCAGCATTTATCATCGGCTCGCGTTCGGCAGCGCCTACGGCCTGACCGACGTCGGACTGGTGCGCAAATCGAACCAGGATAACTTCCTCATCGATCCCGCCATCGGCCTGGTGGCGGTCGCCGACGGCATGGGCGGCCACGAAGGCGGCGAGATCGCCAGCTACACCGCCCTGCAGACGATGCGCGAAGCGATCGCCGAGTCGATCCGCGCGCAGGCCGGCGGCGCGGCGCCGGCGCTGTCGGACCGGCAGGATCCTGACGCCACCTGGCAGGACCAGCACATGCCGGCCGTGATGACGGTGTACGAGGCGGTCGAACACGCCAACGCCCAGGTGTACGTGGCCAACGTCAGCAACGAGCGCGGCGAAGGCGGCGGCATGGGCACCACCCTGACCGGCTTCTGGCACAGCCAGGACGGCGCCCCGCCGATCGTCTTCCACGTCGGCGATTCGCGCCTGTACCGCTTGCGCGGCGCCGAACTGAGCGTGCTCACGCGCGACCAGACCTTGTACCAGCAGGCGCTCGAGGACGGCGCGGCGGACAATCTGCCCGCCCGCAACCTGCTGCTGCAGGCGATCGGCCCGCAGGCGACGGTCGCGCCCGACGTCAAGCTGTGCCCGTGCGAACCGGGCGACCTGCTGATGCTGTGCAGCGACGGCTTGTATGGCAATACGCCGCATGCGGCGATCGCCGCGGTGATGCTGCGCGCCAGTGCGCAGTCGCTCGACCAGTGCTGCTTCGACCTGATCGAACTGGCCAAGCAGCACGGCAGCCGCGACAACATCACCGCGGTGCTGGCACTGGTCGAACGCTAACGCTGTCTATACACAGGACGCTAGGCGCCTTGCGGCGCGTCCCAGCCGCGCGCCTGCCAGCCGCCGTCGAGCATCGCCGCGAACGCCTCCGGTGCCGGCATGCCGCGGCATACCAGCAGCGACGGCGCCACGCTCGGCGACCCTTCGCTCCACCACAGGCTGTGCCCTTGCAGCAGCAACTGCGCGACGCCGTCCGGCACCTGGTCCGATGCGGCCATCGGCATGCGCCAGCCGGCCGCCGCCGCCGATGCCGCCGCCGCCGGCAGCTCGCCTGGCGGCGCTTCCTCCGCCGCCCCGACCCGCGCCGCCAGCGCCTGGTCGAATTGTTCGAGCACGAAGTCGCTGCCGAGCGAGTCGCGCGCCAGATCTTCGAGGTCGTCGAACCACAGGCGGCCCTTGCCGACCCAGTCGAGCAGCGGCGTGCCGGCCCGCGCGGGCGCGGCCACCATCAGCGGAAAATGCCGGCCGACCCGGTCCACCGAGGGCATCATCACGCCGGCCCAGCCCTGTTCGCCGAGTACGCCGGCGGCCGCGGCGAAGCGCCAGATCGGGCTGGTCAGGTAGTGCGCCAGCCACTCGCCGCCCAGCTGCTGCTTGCTGGTGTGGATGCATTGCTGCAGCCAGCCGTCCCAGGCCTCGACCAGTTCCGGCGGCAGGCGCCGGGTGACGAAGTCGCCGTGGCTGGTGACCTTGCCGAAAAAGCCGGGCGCGCCGGCGTTCACAGCTTGTCCATGCAGCGAAACTGCTCCAGCGTGGCGCGCTTGAACGGATTGACCACGCTGCTGGCGGTCAGGTCGAGCACCGCCTTGCGGCCGTCGAGGTCGAAGGTGATCTTGTAGCGCTCGCCCTGCGCGGCCGGCTCCACGGTCGCCTTGTCGAGCATACGGAACCAGGCCCACGGGCCGTCGCTGCGCAGGCTGGCGTGCGCGCTGGCTGGCGTGCCGTCGAGCCTGACCTGGCCGCCGCCCTTGCCGCTGGGGAGCTGGAACGCCATGCCGGCGCCGCCGGCGGCGACCGGCAGCACCTGGCCGTCGATGTCGAGCGTGAGCTTGGTGATGGCGCCGTCGACCGCGCCCGGTTTGAGCTCGAAGCGCATCGAGGCCTGCCGCCCGCCATTGCCGAAGAAGGCATCGCGGATGCGCGCGGCGCGCTGGAATTCGTCGAGCACGCCCTGCGAGATGCCGAGCGAGCCGTTGCTGGCGGTGGCGCGCCAGCGCCACTGGGCGCCGCCCATGTCGACATACTGCAGCAGGTTCTTCTGGAAGAAGTCGTCGATCAGCCCGCCGGGCCCGAAGAATTTGCCGAAATCGTCCGGCGTGACGTCCTGGCTGGCGCTGCGCACCAGCGGATAGCGCCCCGCCACCGCCTGCCGGCAGAACTGCGCGGCGCCCGAGGTCCACAGCGCATTGAGGCGTTCGTGCTCGCTGCCGGAGGTGAGCCCGGCGCCGCTGCCGTCGATGCTCTTTAACAGCGCGCCGAGCGGCGCCGGCTTGCCCTGCGCTTCCAGCTTGACCTTGCTGAGGGCGTCGCCGGCCGGCGGCGGCGCGCCGCTGCGCTTGGCCGCGCCGGCGGCGTCGAGATACAGCGCCACGTCTTTCAGCATCGCCAGCACCTGGTCGAGCGGAGCCGGTGCGCCGGCGGTCATCTTGTGCAGGTCGTCGAAATGCAGGTCGACCGGATTTTGCGCCTTGGCCGGCGCCGGCGCGGCGTCGGCGTTGGCGCCGATCGCGCTCTCGAGCTTCTTCTTGTACGCATCGAGCTTGCCCTTGACGGCGGCCGACACCGCCGCCATCGGGTCGGCCTTGGCGCCGCCGAGGGTGGTCTCCTTGCTCGCCGCGACCATGAACAGGCGCAGCGGCGAGGCCGCGCCCGACAGCATGTTGGCGATGCGCGCGCCCTGCTCCAGGTTGCCGAACGGGGCGACCGTGACGTCGGCCAGCAACGCGTCCCACTGGGCGATGTAGTCGTTGTAGTACAGCTGCAGCACGGCGTCGCCGATCTGCTCGCGGTTGCCGGCGACCGCCGCCGCTTCCTGCTGCGCCAGCACCCAGCGCTCCTTCTCGACATCGGCGATCGCCTCGGCCGACTGGGCGAGGAACTTGGCGTTGCCGGCCACGGAGAACATGCCACTGATGCCGCGCGTGAGCGGCTCGCCGCTGCGCCGCACGAACACCGCGCCGGCATCGCGTCCGCCGGCGGCGGCGA
>JARXKM010000189.1 GCA_030272785.1 Pseudomonadota bacterium | reverse complement strand
CACCCATCAGCGCACCACCATGCTGGTAAACGGCGCCACATACGCCTGCAGCGACACCAGCAATCCGACCAGCAGCGCCAGCGCCACCGAATGGAAGAACACGTAGCGCAGGATATCGCCTTCGTGGCCGACCCACTTGGTGGCCGTCGCCGCGACGACGATCGACTGCGCGTCGATCATCTTGCCCATCACGCCGCCCGAACTGTTGGCCGCCGCCATCAGGATGACCGGCAGGCCAAGTTGCTCGGCGGTCGTCTTTTGCAAGCTGCCGAACAACACGTTGGCCGCGGTGTCGGAGCCGGTCAGCGCCACGCCGAGCCAGCCGAGCATGGTGCCGAACAAGGTGTAGAACACGCCCGTGTAGGCGAACGCCAGGCCCAGCGTCGCATCGAGCCCGGAATACCGGGTCAGGTAGCCGACCGCGAACATCGCGCAGATCGTCATCAGCGAGAACTTCACCAGCTTGATGGTTTCCCAGTACTGCCTGAGCAGCTCGCGCGCCGAATAGCCCATCAGCACCCCGGCGAGGATGGCGGCGATGAAGATGCCGGTGCCGGCCATCGACAGCAGGTTGAAGTTGAACACCGCCGCTTCGATGACCGGCGCCTTGACCACCGGCGGCATCTTCATGACCAGCTTGTCGAGGCCGGCGATGGTGTATTTCCACGACCAGATGCCGTCGAGCAGCTTCTTGACCGGCGGCGTACCCCATAGGAACACCAGCACCGACAGCAGCAGCCACGGCAGCCACGCCTTCCCGACGGAAATCGCCGCGCCCGACGCGTCCACCGTCGGCACCTCGTCGTGCACGACGTCCTTGAGCGAGTCGTCGTGATAGTTGGCGAAGGCGACCGTGCGCCAAATCTGTTTGGGCTGCCACACTTTCAGAAACAGCACCAGCGCCCCCATCGACACGATTGAGGCCACCACGTCGACCAGCCACGGCCCGTGGTAATTGGAGACGAGGAACTGCGGCACGGCGAAGGCGACCCCGGCCACCAGGATCGCCGGCCAGATTTCCGCCATGCCGCGGCGGCCGGCGAACGCCCAGATCAGCCAGAACGGCACCAGCAGCGAGAAGAACGGCAACTGGCGCCCGATCATCGACGACAGGTCGTTGAGGTCGAGCCCGGTCACCGCCGCCAGCGCGATCACCGGCGCGCCGAGCGCACCGAAGGCGACCGGCGCGGTGTTGGCGATCAGCGCCAGGCCGGAGGCGGCCAGCGGCGAGAAGCCCAGCCCGATCAGGATGGCGCCGGTCACCGCGACCGGCGTGCCGAAGCCGGCCGCGCCCTCGAAGAAGGCGCCGAAGCAGAACGCCACCAGCAGCAGTTGCAGGCGGCGATCCTCGGTGATGCCGCTGATGCTGTTCTGCAGCACCTTGAAGTAGCCGTTCAGGGTGGTCAGGCGGTGCAGGAAGATGATGTTGAGGACGATCCAGCCGATCGGGAACAGGCCGGACGCGATGCCGTAGCCGGCCGCGCGCACGGCCATGCCGGCGGGCATGCCGAAGAGGGTCACCGCGATGGCGATACCGACGATCAGCGCCAGGCCGGCGGCCAGGTGCGCGCGCATGTGGAAGAACGCCAGCGCGGCCAGCAGCACCGCGACCGGGATGCCGGCGGCGATGGTCGACAGCGCAAAATTGTGCAGGGGATCGTACACTTGCTGCCAGATCATGATTGCCTCCGATGCCAGAACGGTGAGCACGCCATCTCTGCCATCAGTATATATCCGCGATGCGGCACGGCTGCACCGCGCACGCACCCGGTGGTGCTTATTCCGCGCTTATTTCGGCGCCGCGAAGCCGAACTTTTTCATCGCCGCGGTCAGATTGCGCGCGGCCTTGGCGTAGTCCGCCCACGGCGCGTTGCCCTGGTCGAGACGGGTGTGCGCGTTGTGCACATTCCACTGGTCGCCGGCCTTGACGTGCATCAGTTCGTCCCACGCCAGCGGCACCGAAATGCCCAATCCGGGCCGCACCCGCGCCGACCAGGCGGCCGCGGTGGTGGCGCCGCGGCCGTTGCGCAGGTAGTCGATGAAGATCTTGCCGACCCGGTTGCGCGGTCCGCTCTTGAAGGCGAAGCGGTCCGGCAAGGTATCGGCCATGTGGCGCACGATCGCCTCCGAAAAATCCTTCACCGTGTCCCAGTCGTAGGCCGGCTTGACCGGCACCACGACGTGCAGCCCCTTGCCGCCGCTGGTCTTGAGGAACGCCGGCAAGGCCAGTTCATCGAGGAAGGCATGCATCAGCTGGGCCGCCTCCTGCATCGCCTGCCAAGCGACGCCTTCGCCGGGGTCGAGGTCGAACACCATCCGGTTCGGCGTTTCGTAGGCCTTGCCGACCGCGTTCTGCGTATGAAATTCGACCACGTTCCACTGCGCCGCCGACAGGATGCCGGTAACGCTGGCTACTTCGAGCATGCTCGGATGCTCCGGGTCGAGCGCCTGGTCCATCTGCTTCACGCCAGGCAGCTTGGCGACCTCGGCATGCTTCTGGAAAAACAGCTCGCCGCCCACGCCGGCCGGCGCGCGCACCAGCGACAGCGGCCGGCCCTTGAGATGCTCCATCATCAGCGCGCCGACCAGCGCATAGTAACGCACCAGTTCGAGCTTGGTGGTGCCGCTTTGCTTGTCGATCACCCGTTCGCCGTTGGTCACTTTCAGGCCGGCGGGCAGCTTGCCTTCGGGCGCTGCCGGTTCGCTGCTGGTCGCCACGATGTCCTCCACATGTTTGGGAATTTCGCGCGTGATGGCGCGCGCCGGTTTGTCCTCGCGCAGGCCCTCGAACACCGCATGGCGCACCGAACCGCCAGCGGTCCATTCGGCGAAACGCACCTCGGCGATCAGGGTCGGCTTGACCCAGTGATGCTTGCGGCCTGCGACCGCCTTGGGCGGGAACGGGCTGACGTCGGTGGCCAGCTTGTCGAGCCTGGCCTTGAGCTCGCGCAGGCTCGCCTCGTTGAAACCGCTGCCGACATTGCCGGCATATTGCAGCACGCCGTCCTTGTCGTGGGTGCCCAGCAGCAGCGCGCCGATGCCGGTGCGCGCCCCTTGCGGATCGGTGTAGCCGGCGATCACGAACTCCTGGCGCTGGCCGCATTTGAGCTTGATCCATTCGGGCGAACGGCGCTGCACGTAGCGCGAATCGCGCCGCTTGCCGATCACCCCTTCGAGGCCCATCTGACAGGCGGCCGCCACCAGCTCGGCGGGGTCGGAACCGAATTCGTCGCTGAAGCGCACCATCTCCGACGGCAGCTTGTCGAGCACGTTCTTGAGCGCGGCGCGGCGCGCCTCCAGCGGCACGTCGCGCAGGTCGTAGCCGTTCAGGTAGGGCACGTCGAACAGGAAGTAGACAATGGCGGCGGTGTCGGCGCCGTCGAACGCGCCCTGCAGGAGGCCGAAGTCGGGCCGGCCCTCATCGTTGTGGACGACGATTTCGCCGTCGTACCAGCCGTCGGGCAGCTTCATGCGCAGCAATTCGCGCTGCAGCGCGCCCAGCTTGGCGCTCCAGTCCTTGCCGTTGCGGGTGATCAGACGAACCTCCTTGCCGTCGACCCGCGCCAGCATGCGGTAGCCGTCGAACTTGATTTCGAATACCCAGTCCGCGGGCGTCGACGGCGGCTTGTCGACCAGTGTGGCCAGTTCCGGCGCCAAGGTGGCCGGCAGCACGGCCTTGACCGCCTCGGCCGGCGCGGCGCTGGCGGTTTTCGGCGCCTTCGCTGCTTTCGCCGGCTTTGCCGTGCTCGCCAGCTTGAGCGCCTTGACGCTGTCGGGCATTTCGTCGACCACCGAAAATTCGCTGGCTGGACGGGCGAACTCGTCCTTTTCCTTGATCAGCAGCCACGGCTCCTGCTTCTCGCCCTTGCCTTTCATGCGCACCAGCACCCACTTGCCGTGCATTTTGTGGCCGTGCAGCTCGAACTTGAGGTTGCCGTCGGCATAGCCCCGGTGCGGGTCGTCGAGCGGCTGCCAGGTACCCTTGTCCCAGATGATGACCTTGCCGGCGCCGTACTCCTTCTCGGGGATCGTCCCTTCGAAGCTCGCATACGCGATCGGATGATCCTCGACGTGCACCGCCATGCGCTTGTCATGGGTGTCGTAGCTGGGCCCCTTGGGCACGGCCCAGCTCTTCATGGTGCCGTCGAGCTCGAGGCGGAAGTCGTAATGCAGCCGGCTGGCCCAATGCTTCTGGATGACGAAGCTGAGCGCGTCGACGCCCGCCGTGCCGCCCTCGACCGGTTCCGACGTGACGGCAAAATTGCGTTTCGATTTATAGACCTTGAGGGCGTCGGGCATGATGACGGACCGGGACGATGGCGATATGGCCGAGTTTAATTCGCCGTGCCGCCAACCACTGTACGCCAGCTAACCAAAACCATAGCGCGCTTTGTAAGGGAATGTAAGACGCGTCAACGCGCGTGGCGTGGCGCGCGTTTTTTGCTCAGGACCACGGGATTGTCCCCATCCGATAATCAAGCTGAAGGAACCACATCATGAACAAACTCATCGCTACCTTGATCGCCGGCCTGTTCGCTAGCGCCGCTTTTGCCCAAACCCCTGCTCCCGCAACGCCAGCCACCAAGGCTGCGCCAACGACGGCCGCTGCCAAGGCTGACACCAAGGTCATGAAGGCTGACACCAAGGTCATGAAGGCGGACGCCAAGGAAGCCAAGGAAGTCGTCAAGGCGGATGAAAAAGTGGAAAAGGCGGCCATCGACGCCAACGCCGACAAGGCCACCGCCGTAGCGAAAGCGAAGAAAACCAAAGCCAAGGCGCATCGCAAGGCTGCCAAGGCAAAAGCCGAAGCGAAGGCCGACAAGGCTGACGCCGCCATCGACGCCAAGGCCGACGCCGCCAAGAAGTAATCCGGCGCGGTTCGACCAAAAAGAGACAGGTGCGCCTGTCTCTTTTTTATTTCAACAGATTTAACCCCGTATTTAACCCCGTTCCCGCGCGCCCAACGTTTCATCAGAAAGCCGGTCCGTTCCGGCATCCTGGAGAACCCCATGTTGAAGCGTTGCCTCGCCCTGCTCGCCGCCTGTAGTCTGGCCGCACCCGCCCTCGCCACCCGCATCGCCGTGCCGATCCCGCTGCTCGCCATCGCTGCCGGCGCCGAGCCGATCGTGCTGCGCCGCCTGGCGATCCGCGCCGAGCTGAGCGGCGGTATGGCCGAAACCACGGTGCGCATGGTGTTCTTCAATCCGAACCGGCGCCCGCTCGAAGGCACGCTGCAGTTCCCGCTGCTCGACGGCCAGCAGGTGAGCGCCTTCGCGCTCGACATCGACGGCGCCATGCGCCCCGCCGTGCCGGTCGAAAAGGCCCAGGGCCGCGCGGTGTTCGAGGCGATCGAGCGGCGCGGCGTCGATCCGGCGCTGCTCGAAACCACCCAGGGCAATAACTTCAAGCTGCGCATCTACCCGATCCTGGCCGGCGCCACCCGCACCGTCGAACTGAAATACATCGAGCCGCTGGCCAGGCAGGCGAACCAGTGGACCTACCGCCTGCCGCTCGCTTACGGCAAGGTGCAGGATTTTGCGCTCGACGTGAAAGTCAACGGTACGGCAGGGGAAGCACCGCAAGTGCGCGGCAGCCTGTCCGACGTCCGCTTCGAGCGCGGCGACGGCGACTACCACGCCAGCGTCGCGCGCAGCGATTTCACACCCGACGGCACGCTCGACATCGCCGTCGCGGCGCGCGAGCAGCCGGCGGTGTATCGCCAGGCGGTCGACGGCGCGACCTATTTTGTCGCCGAAATTCCGCTCGCCGCGCAAAGCGCGCGCCGCGCCGCGCCACGCACCATCGGCCTGCTTTGGGACAGCTCCGGCTCCGGCGCCGGGCGCGCGCTGGACGCGGAACTGGCCGAACTGGAGCGCTACTTCGGCGCGCTCGGCAAGGTCGACGTGCGGCTGATCCGGCTGCGCGACCGCGCCGAAGCGCCGCTCGCCTTCCAGGTCCGCAACGGCGACTGGCGCGCACTGCGCCGCGCGCTCGAAAGCACGGTGTACGACGGCGCCAGCGCGCTCAATGACTGGCAGGCGCAGCCGGACGTCGACCAGTACCTGCTGTTCTCCGACGGCCTGCTCAACTACGGCGCCGCGCACGCGCCGGCGCTGGCGCCGCGCCAGCGCCTGTTCGCGCTGAACTCCTCGGTGTCGGCCGACAGCGCGCGCCTGTCGGCGCTGGCGGAGCTGAACGGCGGCGAGTTGATCACCATCGATCCCCAGCGTCCGGGCGAGGCCGCGCGCGCGCTGCTGTTCGAGCAAGCGCGGATTGACAACATCAGCGCGCGCGGGGCGACCGACCTGGTGGCCCAATCGCGCACGCTCAAGGACGGCATGCTGCGCGTGGCCGGCCGCCTGCTCGCCACGCCCGGCCAGCAGCTGGTGCTGCGCGTATCGAACGGCGCCGCGTCGCAAGACATCACGGTGCCGCTCGACGCCGGCGCGCCGGCCCATCCGATGGCCGCCATGCTGTGGGCCAGCTGGCGCCTGCGCCAACTGGAAGGCGACTACGAGATGCACCGCGCCGAGATCGGCCGCATCGGCCGCCAGTTCGGCATCCCCACGCGCGAGACGTCGCTGATCGTGCTGGACCGGCTCGACGACTACGTGCGCTACGATATCGCGCCGCCGGCCGCGCTGAAAGCCGCCTTCGACAGCCTGAAGTCGCTGCGCGGCCAGGCATCCGCGCTCGAGCGCACCAAGCACTTCGACACCGTGCTGCGCCTGTTCGACGAGCGCGTCACCTGGTGGAATACCAATTTCGCCATGCGCAAGCCGAAGAGCGCCGAGGGCACGGCATTGCGGGAATTCGAGCCGGACCCGGCGACGCCGATCATACAAGGGTATGCGCCGTCGCTCGCCTATTCGGCCCCCGCGCCCGCCCCTGCCTCGGTCGCGGCCAGATCCGAAGCTGTGAGTGTGACGGGACGCAGAAGCGTCAGCAACGCGGCAACGCAGGGCGAGGCAACGCCGCCGGCGAGCGTTGGCATCGCGCTCAAGAAATGGGTCGCCAATGCACCTTACATCGAACGGTTGCGCGCCGCGCCGGCTGACCGGGTCTACGCGCTGTACCTCGACGAAAAGCCCGGCTACGCCAACAGCAGCGCGTTCTTCCTCGACGTCGCCGACATCCTGATCGACAAGGGCCAGCGCGAGCTGGCGCTGCGCGTGCTGTCGAACCTGGCCGAAATGGACCTCGAAAACCGCGCCGTGCTGCGCATACTCGGCTACCGCCTGCTGCAGGCGGGCGCGCCGCAACTGGCGGTGCCGGTGTTCGAAAAGGTCCTGCGGCTGGCGCAGGAAGAGCCGCAATCGTTCCGCGACCTGGGCCTGGCGCAAGCCGCCGCCGGCCTGCCGCAGCAGGCGATCGACACCCTGTACGAAGTGGTGCTGCGGCCGTGGGACAGCCGTTTCCCGGAGATCGAGACCATCGCCATCGCCGAGATCAACGCCATCGTCGCTGCCGCCCGGACGCCGCTCGACACCCGCCGCATCGACCCGCGCCTGCTGAAAAACCTGCCGCTCGACCTGCGGGTGGTGCTGGCCTGGGATGCCGACAACGCCGACATGGACCTGTGGGTGACCGATCCGGACAATGAGCTGTGCAACTACTCGCACAGGCTGACGACGCAGGGCGGCAAGATATCGCGCGACTTCACGCGTGGCTACGGACCGGAGGAGTTCTCGCTGCGCCGGGCGCGCCCCGGCAAGTATCGGATCGAGGCGAATTACTACGGCAACCGGCAGCAGGTGCTGGCCGGCGCGACCACGCTGCAGGTGAAGCTGTTCACCGGCTTCGGCACCGCGCGCCAGAAGGAGCAGGTGATCACGCTGCGCCTCAAGGACAAGGGCGAAACGGTGTACGTCGGCGAATTCGAGGTCGCTACTTCCGCAGCGCGCTGATTTTTTCGGTGGTGTCGGCCGGTACCGGATAGTTTGGATAAACGGCGCGGAATTTGTCCCATTCTTCCAGGGTATCGCGCTGCAGGCCGGCCTTGAGCAGTTCATCGATCGTCGCCAGCCACACCTTCGGGTCGGGCGCGGTGGCCGGCGCGGCATCGACACGGCTTCTGTGGCCCGTCACCGTCACGCTGCGCGACATGCTGGTAGTGGGAGCCGCCTCCACCGGCGCCGTATAGCGCGAGGAGTATGACAACGCCGGTGCCGGTGCGGCCAGTGGCGCTGGTGACTCTGGGGCTGCCGGCGGTGCCGTCTCCGCCATGGTAGGCGCGGCAGGCGCCGGTGCGGCAGCCGGCTTGCGCACTGGCGCCGCCGATTTCTGCGCTGGCCGTGCTGAAGGTGGCGCAAGTGGCGCCGGTGCCGGCGCAGGCGCTGCGGTTTCGAACGCTTGCTGCGGCGCCGGCTCGGCCGCGGGCGCCGGCGCGCTCACCTCGGGCAAACGCGTGCGGTCCGAACTGGCCAACCACGCCTGGTGCGCCAGCACACCGGCCATCACGGTGGCGGCCAGCCCCGCCGGCACGCGCCAGCGCAGTCCCATGCGCGGCAAAGCAGGCTTCGACGGCTGGCCATTGGCGGCATCGTTGGCTGCTGCCGGCCGCTGCTCGCGCATCATCATTTCCTGCGCGCGATTCAGGATAGCCGCATCGAGTTCGGCCGACGGCGACGCCTGCTGCATCGCCTGCAGTTCGCCCGCCAAGGCGTCTTCGCCCTTGATGAAGGCATCGAGTTCGGCGTCGTTCATGTCATCGGTATTCACGCTTGCTCTCCTTGCGACGCGGCCGCTGGCGACAGGTTCAGGCGCAGCTTGCGCATCGCATAGCGCAAGCGGCTGCGGACCGTTTCGACCGGCACGGCGGCCAACTCGGCGATTTCATCGACGCTCAAGCCGCTGAACTGCTGCAGCACCACCGCCTCGCGCTGCTCGCCCGGCAGCGCCGCCAGCGCGCTGTGCAAGCTGCTGCTGCGCTGCTTGCCTTCCAGCGCGGCGTCGGGCGCAACGACATCCTGCGCCGCATCGGCCAGCACGTCAAACAGGTCGCGGCCATCGGTGCCGGCGCCCAGCTCGGCGGCCAGCACGTGCTGGTGCTGGCGCAGCAGGTCGAGCAGGCGGTTGCGGGCGATCTGGTAGAGGTAGGTGCGAAAGCTGGCGTCGGGACGATAGCGGCTGCGCGCATGGTGCAGGCCGGCCCACGCATCCTGGACGATCTCGTCGACCCATTCGGCGCGCGGCGAACGCCAGGCGATGAAGCGGTACAGGCCGACCCGGTGGCGTCCATACAGTTCGCGAAAGGCGCGCAGGTCGCCGTCACGGTATTGGAGCATCAG
>JARXKM010000188.1:1625-9311 GCA_030272785.1 Pseudomonadota bacterium | reverse complement strand
GCTTGTGCGCAGTCAAATGGCGGCCTTGTTCAATATATTAAACTTTTAGCAATACATATCAGCACGCCGATTGTTCGTTGCCGTTTGTTCGTTGCCGTTTGTTCGTTGCATCCCGATTCCTTGCATCCCGGGTGTTCGTTGCATCTCGATATTTCTGCGTTTTCACGGCGTGCGCGCCGGAGGATCAGCATGAACCGCCAGAATATTTCACGCGAGAACTACCAAACCTATGTGTGGTTCCGCCAGGCCGCCGAGGGCGGCGATGCGTACGCCCAGTTTAACCTCGGCCTGATGTACAAGAAGGGCGAATGCATCGAGCGCGACTACGCGGCCGCCTTCAAATGGCTGCGCCAGGCCGCCATGCAGGGGCTCGCATTTGCCCAGAACCACCTTGGCGCGCTGTATTACAACGGCCGCGGGGTCGAAAAAAGCGATCCCGAGGCCGCCTACTGGTTCCGCCACGCCGCCGAGCAAGGTGACGCCTCGGCCCAGCAAAATCTCGGCCAGATGTACCGCAAGGGGCGCGGCGTCGAGCAGAACCACGAAATGGCGCTCGCCTGGTTCTACCGCGCCGCCGAGCAAAGCGTCGCCAGCGCGCAAAACCTGCTGGCCGAATGCTACCTGTGCGGCAACGGCGCCACCGTCAACTTCCCGCTGGCGATGGCCTGGTTCCGCAAGGCGGCGGTGCAGGGCGAACCGCACGCGCAGCTCAACCTGGGCCTGATGTACAAGCGCGGCCTGGGGGTCGATGCCAGCGACGCCCAGGCGCTGTGCTGGTTCCGCCAGGCTGCCGCGCAAGGCGACCCGGCGGCCCAGCGCCACCTCGGTATCGCCTACGCCGATGCGCTCGGCGTGCGCGCCGACCCATTGCGCGCGGTGGCCTGGCTGCAGCGCGCCGGCGACCAGGGCGACAAGGAGGCCCAGTTCCACCTCGGCGTGATCCTGTCGAGCGGGCAGGGCGTCGATCGCGACGAGGCGCGCGCGCTCAGCTGGTATCTGCGCGCCGCCGAACAGGGTCACGCGCTGGCCCAGTACAACCTGGGCAGCATGTACGCCAACGGCCGCGGCATCGGCCGCGACGACCAGCGCGCGCTTGAATGGTACCGCCGCGCCGCCGACCAGGGCGCCGCCAACGCCCAGTTCAACCTCGGCGTCATCTATGCCAACGGCCACGGCGTGCCGAAAGACGAAGCCAGGGCGGTCCAGTGGTACCAGATGGCCGCCCAGCAGGGCGACGCCAGCGCCCAAAACAATCTCGGCGTGATGTACGCCAACGGCCAGGGCGTGCCGCGCGATGACGCCATGGCGGTGTATTGGTACCGCCAGGCGGCCGAGCAGGGCCACGCGCTGGCCCAGTACAATCTGGGCGGCATGTACGACAGCGGGCGCGGCGTGGTGCGCGACAACGTCTGCTCGTACATGTGGATGCTGCTGGCCGCCGAGGCCGGCGACGAGACCGCCAGTGCCAGCAAAAGCATCGTCGCGCGGCGCCTGTCGCCGTCCGAGATTGGCTCGGCGCTCGACCTGACGCGCCGGTGGCAGCTTAGCCACGCCGCCCCGGCCAGCCAGTCGCGCGCGTGCTGAGCCCGGGCTGCGGCATGGCGCGCCGGCCGCCGCCCGACACTGCCGGTCCCAGTCATCTGCCGTTGTTTTTATGGGGTAATAAAAAGTTCCAGTAGGAATTTTACCGTGTACCGCCCATTTGGCGGGCGCGATGCCGTACCATGGACGTTACTGCAAAACACTATTGATCGCGTTCATGACTATTGCCCTTCGCTGCGCCGTGACGGCCTGCTGCTGCCTTCTGTCCTCGCCGGTGCTGGCCAGCGCGCTGGCCATCGCGGTCCATGACGGCGCCGGCAAGGCGCTCGCCGACGTCGTGCTGTACGCCGAACCGGACGGCGCGGCGGCGCTGCCGAAGACGCTCAAGCCGGCCCAGATCGAGCAGCGCGGCCTGAAATTCCTGCCGCTGGTGAGCGTGATCCAGGTCGGCAGCCAGATCGCCTTCCCCAACAACGACAAGGTGCGCCACCACATCTATTCCTTTTCGCCGGCCAAGAAGTTCGACCAGAAGCTCTATTCCGGCGTGGCCGCCGCCCCGCAAGTGTTCGACAAGGCCGGCACGGTCGTGCTGGGATGCAACATCCACGACCGCATGATCGCCTACGTCAAGGTGCTCGACACGCCGTACTTCGCCAAGTCCGACGCCGACGGCGTCGCCCGCATCGAGCTGCCGGCCGCCGGCAATTACACGGTGCGCGCCTGGCATTACCGCATGGCCGCTGCCGGCGCCGGCAGTGAGCAACTGGTGGCCGTCAAGCCGGGCGAGGCAAGTACCGCGGTCGCCTTCAAGCTCGTCCTCAAGGCCCCGGTCGACGGCGATGCGGCGCCGGGCTCCTGAGCATGAAGCTGGGTTTCCAAAGCCTGGAAGGACGCATCGCCACGCTGTTCCTGGTGCTGATCATCGTCTTGCAGGTGCTCGGCCTGCTGGTGATCCAGAGGGGCATCGACAGCAACGCGCGCGCCGCGATCGCCACCGAGCTGACCAACGGTGAGAAGGTATTTCGCAAGCTGATCGAACAGAACGCCCAGAAGCGCCGCTACAGCGCGCAGTTGCTGGCGCGCGATACCGGCTTCGTCCAGGCGGTCGGCAACGACGGCAGCGGCGACCGCGCCACGATCCAGTCGGCGCTCGAAAACGGCGCCGGGCGCGCCCACGCCGCCCTCACCATGCTGATCGACGGCGACCGCAAGGTCAAGGTCACCACCGGCATCCGCAAGGCCGCCGCGCTCGAACAACAGGTGCTCGGCCTGCTCGACCAGTCCGAGCAAAGCGACGGCGCCGGCGCCGGCGGCATCGCGGTGGTCGACGGCCGGCCGTTCCAGATCGTCGTCATGCCGGTCAAGGCGCCTATCACCATCGCCTGGGTGGTGATGGGCTTCGCCATCGACCGCCAGCTGGCGATCGACATGAAGGAATTGTCGGCGCTCGATGTGGCCATCTTCGCGCGCGACGCCGAGCGCGGCTGGCTGCCGATCGAGGCGACCGTCGCGCCGGCGCTGGTGGGCGCCATGACGGCCGACCTGCAGGCCCGCCACGCCGGCACCGCGCATACCTTCGACGTCGACATCAAGGGCAGCAAATACAGCGCCCGCATGGTCGACATCGGCCGCGAAGGCGAGCCTGGCGTGAGCGTGATGCTGGCCCGTTCGATCGAAGAAGCGACGGCCGAATACGCCCACCTCGAGCAGCGCCTGATCCTGCTCACCGTCATCGGCATCATCGTCGGCGCGGTGGCCAGCGTGCTCACCGCCAAGCGCATCGCGCAGCCGCTGCGCCAGCTCGCCGGCATCGCCCGCCGGCTCGAACGGGGCGACTATCGCGCCCAGACCGGCTTGGTGCGCAACGATGAAATCGGCGCGCTGGCCAAGGCGTTCGACAGCATGCGCGACGGGATTGCCAAGCGCGAGCAGGAAATCAGCCGGCTGGCGTACTGGGATCCGCTCACCAACCTGCCGAACCGGGCCCAGTTCGTGCGCCTGCTCAACGACAACCTGGCCGAGGCGCAAAAGCGCGAACAGCCGGTGTGTGTGCTGATGATGGACCTCGACCGCTTCAAGCATGTCAACGACGTGATGGGCCATACCTTCGGCGACGCCTTGCTGCGCCAGGTGGCGCTGCGGCTGCAGCTGCAGCTGTCCGAAGCGCATGCCGACGCCCACGTCGCGCGCCTCGGCGGCGACGAATTCGCCGTGCTGCTGCCCGGCTCCGACATCGACAGCGCGCGCGCCATCGCCGCCCGGCTGCTGGCCGCGCTCGAACAGCCGCTCTCGCTCGACGACCAGACCGTCGACATCGGCGCCGGCCTCGGCATCGCCGGCTACCCGCGCCACGCCGACGATGCCGAGGCGCTGCTGTCGATGGCCGAAGTGGCGATGTACACCGCCAAGCAGCGCAACGACGGCGCCGTGGTGTACGACGCGTTGATCGACAAGGCCAGCGACACCAGCCTGTCGCTGCTGACCGAACTGCGCAACGCCATCGAACGCGACGAATTCCGCCTGCACGTGCAGCCGAAGATGAAGCTCGATACCGGCGAAGTGGTCGGCGTCGAGTCGCTGGTGCGCTGGCAGCACCCGGAGCGCGGCAACGTGTTCCCCGACGAATTCATCCCGTTCGCCGAGCAGACCGGCTTTATCCGCGTGCTCACCCGCTGGGTGCTCGAGCAGTCGGCCGCGCTGTGCCATGAGATGGCCGCCAAGGGCATCCACTTGAAGGTGTCGGTCAACCTGTCGACCCGCGACCTGCTCGACCAGGACCTGCCCAACAAATTCCTCGACATCCTGGACCGCCACCAGGTCGCGCCCGAATCGTTCTGCCTCGAGATCACCGAGAGCGCCATCATGGACGACCCGGTGCGCGCCCAGCAGACGCTCGAGCGCCTGCACGCGATGGGCGTCGACCTGTCGATCGACGACTTCGGCACCGGCTACTCGTCGCTGGCCTATCTGAAACGGTTGCCGGTGGACGAACTGAAGATCGACAAGTCGTTCGTGCTGAACATGGAAAACGACATCGGCGACACCAAGATCGTGCGCTCGACCATCGACCTGGGCCACAACATGGGCCTGCGCGTGGTGGCCGAGGGCATCGAGAGCGAAGCGGTGTGGCGCCTGCTCGCCGCGCTCGGCTGCGACCAGGGCCAGGGCTATTTCATGAGCCGCCCGATCCCCGGCGACCAGCTGGTCGAATGGATCCGCAACTGGGTGCCGCCGGTGCGCTCGGCGCTGCCGTACGCAGACACCATCGGCACCGCCGGCACCATCAGCTGAGCGAAACGCGCTATCATCGCGCTGGCGCATCCGCCACCCCCTCAAAATCTTCATCGAAAGATCACTCTATGCAAATGAGACATGCATCGCTGGTCGTCGGCCTGCTGGCCGGCTTCGGCGCCAACGCGCTGGCCCAGACCTGCCCGCCCGCCGGCACCGCCTTGACCTATCCGGTCACCAAAAAGGTCGACCAGCAGGACAACTATCACGGCACCTTGGTGGCCGACCCTTACCGCTGGCTGGAAGACGCCAACAGCGCCGACACCAAGCAATGGGTCGACGCGCAGAACGCGGTGACCCAGGCCTACCTCGGCCAGATTCCCGGCCGCGAGGCGATCAAGCAGCGCCTGACCAAGCTGTGGAACTACGAGCGCTATTCGGTGCCGTACAAGGAAGGCGGGCGCTATTTCTACAGCCGCAACGACGGTCTGCAGAACCAGGCGGTGCTCTACACGATGGCGCATCTGGCGGACGCGCCGCGCGTGCTGCTCGACCCGAACACGCTCGCCGCCGACGGCACCGTGGCGCTGGCCGGCACCGCCGTCAGCCCGGACGGCAAGCTGCTCGCCTACGGCACCGCCGCATCCGGCTCCGACTGGAACGAGTGGAAAGTGCGCGACATCGCCACCGGCAAGGATCTGTCGGACCACCTCAAGTGGGTCAAGTTCTCGTCCACCTCGTGGACCCGCGACGGCAAGGGATTCTTCTACAGCCGCTATGACGAGCCGAAGGAGGCGACCAAGCTGGCCGACGTCAACTACTTCCAGAAGCTGTATTTCCACAAGGTCGGCACGCCGCAAAGCGCCGACACGCTGGTCTACGACCGGCCCGACCAGAAAGAGTGGGGCTTCCACGCCCAGGTGACCGACGACGGACGCTTCCTGGTGATCTCGTCGAGCCAGGGCACTGCGCACAAGAACCGCGTGTTCTTCAAGGACCTCACCAAACCCGATGCGAAGGTGCTGCCGCTGATCGACGTGTTTGAATCGGCCTACAGTTTCATCGACAACGACGGCCCGGTGTTCTACTTCACCACCGACAGCAAGGCGCCACGCCAGCGCGTCGTCGCCATCGACACCCGCAAGCCGCAGGAGGCGAACTGGAAGGTCGTCGTGCCGGAAAGCGCGCAGACGCTGGTGTCGGCCAGCATGGTCAACCACCAGTTCGTCGCCGACTACCTGGCCGATGCGCGCAGCATGGTCAAGGTGTTCGACCGCGCCGGCCGCATGGTGCGCGAAGTGGCGCTGCCGGGTATCGGTTCGGCGGCAGGGTTCGGCGGCAAGCGCGGCGACAGCGAGACCTTCTACTCGTTTACCGGCTTCACCAGCCCGACCACCATCTACCGGCTCGACATGAAGAGCGGCGCCAGCAGCGTGCTGCGCCAGCCGAAGGTCGACTTCGACCCGTCGCAGTACGAGACGCGCCAGCAGTTCTTCACCAGCCGCGATGGCACCAAGGTACCGATGTTCATCGTCGCCAAAAAAGGCCTGAAGCTCGACGGCATGAACCCGACCTACCTGTACGGCTACGGCGGTTTCAACATCTCGATGACGCCGGGCTTTTCGCCGGCCAACCTGGCGTGGATGGAAATGGGCGGCGTCTACGTGATGGCCAACCTGCGCGGCGGCGGCGAATACGGCCAGGCCTGGCATGAGGCGGGCACCAAGCTGCAGAAGCAGAACGTGTTCGACGACTTCATCGGCGCGGCCGAATGGCTGATCGCCAACAAGGTGACGTCGCCGGCCAAACTGGCCATCGGCGGCGGCAGCAACGGCGGCCTGCTGGTCGGCGCCGCCATGACGCAGCGCCCGGAACTGTTCGGGGCGGCCATTCCGCAGGTCGGTGTGATGGACATGCTGCGCTTCCATAAATTCACCATCGGCTGGGCCTGGGCGTCCGACTACGGCTCGTCCGACAACGCCGACGAATTCAAGGCACTGCTGAAGTATTCGCCGCTGCACAACCTGAAGGCGGGCAACTGCTATCCGGCGACCATGATCACCACCGCCGACCATGACGACCGCGTGGTGCCGGCGCACAGCTTCAAGTTTGCCGCCGCCGCCCAGGCCGCGCAGGCGGGCGCGGCGCCGATCATCATCCGCATCGACACCAAGGCCGGCCACGGCGCCGGCAAGCCGACCGCCAAGCAGATCGAGGAAGTGGCGGACCGCTGGGGTTTTCTCAGCCGCGCGCTGCATATGAACGAGCCGGCGAAAGTGGCGACGCAGTAATACTTTCCGTAGCGTTGCTTTGATGTGTTGGAATAGGGCGCTGGGCGAGCAATCGTTCAGCGCTTTTTTTATAGCGTAGTGGGGCGCTGTGGTCAGCGCGAACTTCTGGCGAATTGATGAGTCAAATACAGATCCAATCTCCTTGACGCTGTAATTCCCCATACCGAGACTACGTCTATTGATCGAGTTCGATCCCGGCACGCCAGGCGAATAATATCGATGAGGTACGCAAATGCCCGTGAAATTGCACAACACGCCCACAGGCTGGGTTGACCCTGACGATGCGCCAGAATTGACGGCAGAATTTTTTGAAAGGGCAACGCCAATGATCGGCGACCGCGCAGTGACCGTGGAAGAGTTTCGCCAAGCGGCCAAGGATAAACTGATGGCGACTTCACCGCATGACGCCACAAAGGTCGCCTTTGTGTTTCGTATTGATGCCGACATTCTGCCAGCATTTTTGGCAACCGGCGATGACTGGGAGGCGCAGATGAACCATGCGCTGAGGCAATGGCTGCACGCTCACCCTGCGTCATGAAGCTGCTTTAGCGGTGCACCACCACCAGCAGCGCCTTCGCCTCGGTCTTGCCGGCGTTGCGTATCACATGGTTCTGGTCGGCCG
>JARXKM010000188.1:0-1525 GCA_030272785.1 Pseudomonadota bacterium | reverse complement strand
GTGCAAGATACGCAACGGACGGTACAGCATCCGGCGCCAGTCGGTCAAGCCGCCATTCACCACAGACGAGGATCACCATGAGCGACCAAGCGAAGGACAGCTTTTTCAGCGGCCTGCAGCAGAACCTGGAGACGCTGCGCGCGCAGGGCCTGTACAAGCCGGAACGGGTGCTGGCGTCGCGCCAGGGCGCCGAAGTGGTGGGCGCCGACGGCCGCCACCTGATCAACATGTGCGCCAATAACTACCTCGGCCTGTCCGGCGACCTGCAGACCCAGCAGGCGGCGATCGCGGCGACCGAAAAGTACGGCTACGGCCTGTCGTCGGTGCGTTTCATCTGCGGCACCCAGACCGTGCACAAGGAGCTCGAACAGGCCATCTCCGCCTTCCTCGGCATGGAAGACACCATCCTGTATGCCGCCGCCTTCGACGCCAACGGCGGTCTGTTCGAGCCGCTGTTCGACGAGCACGACGCCATCGTCTCCGACGCCCTCAATCACGCCTCGATCATCGACGGCATCCGCCTGTGCAAGGCGGCGCGCTACCGTTATCAGAACAACGACATGGCCGACCTTGCAGCGCAGCTGCAGGCGGCGCGCGCGGCCGGCAAGCGGCACATCGTCATCGCCACCGACGGCGCCTTCTCGATGGACGGCACCATCGCCAAGCTCAACGAAATCTGCGACCTGGCCGACCAGTACGGCGCGCTGGTGATGATCGACGAATCGCACGCCTCCGGCTTCATGGGCAAGACCGGGCGCGGCACCCACGAGCACCACGACGTCATGGGCCGCATCGACATCATCACCGGCACGCTCGGCAAGGCGCTCGGCGGCGCGATGGGCGGCTTTACCGCTGCGCGCAAGGAAGTGGTCGACACGCTGCGCCAGAAGTCGCGTCCCTACCTGTTCTCGAACACCCTGGCGCCGATGATCGCCGGCGCTTCGCTGGCGGTGCTCAAGCGCATCAGCGGCTCGACCGAGCTGCGCGACCGTCTGCACGCCAACACCGCCTACTTCCGCACCGAGATCGAGCGGCTCGGCTTCACCATCAAGCCGGGTACTCACCCGGTGGTGCCGGTGATGCTGTTCGAGGCGCCGGTGGCCCAGCAGTTCGCCGCCCGCATGTACGAGCTGGGCGTGCTGCTGTCGGGCTTCTTCTACCCGGTGGTGCCGATGGGGCAGGCGCGCGTGCGCGTCCAGCTGTCCGCCGCCCATACCCGCGAGCAGCTCGACGTCGTGCTCAAGGCGTTCGCCCAGGCCGGCCGCGAACTCGGCATCCTGCGCAACTGATCGATCGGCGCTGAATCACCCTTACACGCAACAAGCACAAGGCATCTCATGGAACGCATCCTCATCATCGGCGCCAACGGGCAGATCGGCAGCGAACTGGTCGGCGCCCTGGCGGCCCAGCACGGCGCGGCCAACGTCATCGCCTCCGACATCGGCGCCACCAACGTCTACCACGCGGCGCGCTACACCCGGCTCGACGTGCTCGACCAGGCGGCGCTGGCAAAGCTGGTCGCCGA
>JARXKM010000187.1:3305-9329 GCA_030272785.1 Pseudomonadota bacterium | reverse complement strand
GTACGATTGCCGGCACTGACCCCCGGGGGTCAGTGCCGGCAATCGTACACGGGCTCTGCTGTTGTGGGGGGCGCCGTCAGGGGTGGCCGTCGGCTTCGTGCCAGGCGGCGTTTTTTTCGTCCTCTAGCACTTGCAGGTCGCGCGCGAACATCTCGTCGAGCTCGTCGCGCGACTGGCGCGCCATCGAGATGTATTGCTCCTGATCCTTGTAGTAGGGATAGACCGCGTGCAGGCTTTGGATGTTGTGGGCCTTGAATTTTTGCGCCGCCTGGCGCGCGCGGAAGGCGCCGTAGCCAAGGTGGCGCAGCACGCTCTGGCCCAGCTGCAGCGCCGCTTCGAACGTCTCGCGCTCGATCACCGATACGCCGCGGTCCATCAGGTCGTACAGGTGGGTGACGTTGCGCGCCCGCGCCATGATCTTCAGGCCGGGAAATTCGCGCCGCACCGCGTCGACCAGCGCCAGGCTGTCTTCGATGCTGTCGACCGCGACCACCAGCGCGCGCGCATTCGCCGCGCCGGCCGCATGCAGCAGGTCGACGCGGGTGGCGTCGCCATAGAACACCTTGATGCCGAACTTGCGCAGCAGTTCGATTTGCTCGGGGTCGTGGTCGAGCACCGTCAGGGCGATCTGGTTGGCGCGCAGCAATCGCCCGACGATCTGGCCGAAGCGCCCGAAACCGGCGATGATGACGTGGTCCTCCTGCGTCTCGATGATGTCGGCCGGGCCCTGCCTGGCGTCGCGCCAGCGCGGCGCCAGCAGCCGGTCGTGCGCCAGCAGCAGCAGCGGCGTGGCCACCATCGACAGCGCCACCACCACCACCAGCAGCGCGGCGACGTCGGCGGTGAACACGCGCGCCGTCTCGGCGGCGCCGAACACGACGAAGGCGAATTCGCCCCCTTGCGAGAGGACGAAGGCGAACAGCGCCTGCTGGCTGCGCGGCACCGCGAACAGCTTGGCCAGGCCGTACAGCACCGCCACCTTGATCGCCAACAAGCCGGCCACCAGCGCCAGGATCAGGCCGGGCCGGGCGCCGAACACGCCGAAGTCGACCGACATGCCGACCGCGATGAAGAACAGCCCGAGCAGCAGCCCCTTGAACGGTTCGAGGTCGGTCTCGAGCGCGTGGCGGTATTCGGAGTCGGCCAGCAGCACCCCGGCCATGAAGGCGCCCAGCGCCATCGACATGCCGACCCATTGCATCAGCAGCGCGATCGAGATCACCAGCAGCAGCGCGAACGCGGTGAAGATTTCGCGCATGCCGGTCTTGGCGATGGTGCGCAGGACCGGCCGCAGCAGGTAGCGCCCGCCGACGATCAGCCCGAGCAGCACGGCGGCCACCCGCAGCGCGCCCAGCCAGCCCTTGCCGCTGCCTTCGACCGCCGCCACCCCGAGCACCGGCACGATGGCGATCATCGGGATCGCGGCGATGTCCTGGAACAGCAGGATCGAGAACGCCGCCGAGCCGGTCGGCGTGCTTTTCAGGTGGCGCTCCTCGAGCGTGGCGAGGGCGATCGCGGTCGACGACAGCGACAGCCCGAGCGCGCCGATCAGCGCCACCTTCCAGTCGACCCCGCACAGCAGCGCGGCGCCGGCCAGCGCGCCGGCCACGCCGAGCACCTGCGCGCCGCCCCAGCCGAAGATCGGCCGCCGCAGCGACCACAGGCGCTTCGGTTCGAGCTCGAGGCCGATCATGAACAGCAGCAGCACGACGCCGAATTCGGCGAAGTGCAGGATGTCATCGACTTCGCTGATCAGGCGCAGCCCCCACGGCCCGATGGCGATCCCGGCCAGCAGGTAGCCGAGCACGGCGCCGAGGCCGAGCCGCTTGGCGACCGGCACCGCCAGCACCGCGGCCGTCAGGTACACCAGCGCGTTGAGCAGCAGGCTATGTTCCATGATCGGACTCCGCGGAGTCGGCGGACGGCGCCAGGCGCGGCGGCGCGCCGGCCAGCAGTTGCAGGCGCGCGCGAAAGCCGGCCACGTGGGCGTCGACGGTGGCGGCGTCGACCTCGTGCGCGCCATGCAGGATGTGCGGCGCGATCCACTCCATGCCGCACAGCGCGGCGGTCTGCGCGAAGGGCGCGAGGAACTGCTCGAACGGCCGGCCGTGGCGCGCGCCGGCGGCGTAGTCCTCGCGCGGACTGCCGGTGGTGGCCACCAGCCAGTAGCGCTTGCCCTTGAGGGCGTTGTCGTCGGCGCCGTGGGACCAGCCTTCCTGCAGCACCACGTCGAGCCATTCCTTGAGCAGCGCCGGCATGCTGTACCACTGGATCGGGTGCAGGAACACCAGCACGTCGGCCTGCGCCAGCAGCGAGCGCTCGCGCGCGACGTCGATGTAGAAGTCGGGATAGGCCTCGTACAGGTCGTGCAGGTAGACCCCGTCGACCAGCTGCGCGCTGTCGGCCAGGCGTCGGTTCACGCGCGACAGGTGCGGCGCGGAATGGGCGTACAGCACCAGCACGCGGTTCGCCGTCACGCTGCCATCGCCCGGATCGCCGCCGCCAGCAGGTCGAGCTGGGCGGTGGTGGTGTGCAGGTGCGGCGTCACGCGCACGCCTTCGCCGTCGCCGATCTTGCGCACCACCGTGAAGATGCGCTGCTGCGCCATCAGCCGCGCGGCCACCTGCGCGGCGGGGATGCCGTCGATGGCGAAGGCGGCGATCGCGCACGAGCGCGCCGGGTCGGTCGGCGTGAGGATGCGTACCGCCGGCACAGCGCGCACCTGGCCCAGCCAGTATTGCGTCAGGTAGCGCAGCCGCGCTTCCTTGTTGCGCGCGCCGACCGCGTGGTGGAACGCCAGCGCGTCCTCGATCGCCAGGATCGGCGCCGGCGGCACCGTGCCGACGTGGCCGAGCTTGTTGATGTCGGCCACGTCGGGGCGGGTGTCGCCGAACAGCGGCGCGATCTCGGCGATGCGCGCCTGGCGGATGTACAGCAGGCCGACGCCGAGCGGCGCGCCGAGCCATTTGTGCAGGTTGACGCCGGCGAAGTCGGCACCCAGCTGCGCCAGCCGGTAGTCGACCTGGGCAAACGAGTGGGCGGCGTCGACCATCACGTCGACGCCGCGGCGGCGCGCCATCGCGGCGATTTTCTGCACTGGCATCAGCTGGCCGGTGCGGTGCACCATGTGGGTCACCAGCAGCACCCGCGTGCGCGCCGTCAGCGCGGCCTCGTACAGCGCGACGATCTGCTCGTCGCTGTCCGGATCGAGCGGCAGCACCAGCCGCTGCAGCTGCAGCGCCTTGCGCGCGGCCACCATCGCGAGCGTGTCGATGACGCTGTCATAGTCGTGCTCGGCGAGCAGCACGGCGTCGCCGGCGGCGAACGGATAGCCCTGCAGCAAGATGTTGAACGCTTCCATCAGGTTGCGCGTGATCAGCAGTTCGCCCGGCGCGGCGCCGGTAAACGCCGCCAGCGCCGCCATCACGCGCGCCAGCCGCGCCGGGTAACGGGTACGCAGGAAGAACGAATTCTCCGCGTTCACCTCGCTGTCGTAGCGCCGGCAGGCGGCCTGCACCGGGTCCGCCTGCAGGCCGAAATAGGCGTTTTCGAGGTTGATGAAGTCGGGCGACACCGTGTACTGCGCGCGCACGCCGGCCCAATACGTTTCGTCGTCGGCGGCAATCGCCGTGGCTCGATGCTGCAAGGTGCGCTCCTCGATAGGTGGGTTGGCCGAGTCGGCGTATGGTCCGCTGTGCGGCCACCGCGGCCTTTTCATTCTATCAAGTCCTGGCGCGCGGTGGCGGCCGCGCGTTAGCGGGCGCCGTCGTTTCGGTTTCGTCCTATACTGGAGCGGGAGCCTAGCTCGCGCTAGTTCTCGCCAATTCTCGCTAATTTTCGCAAATTTTCGTCGAGTGTGTCCCTATGCGGTCCCAGCGTGGCGGCGTGCAGCAGGATGTGGTCCGCGCGTTCGCCAGCGCGGCCGCCAGCGTGGGCGCGCACCTGAACATCGTGCTTTCGTGCCTGCTGGGTGCGCTGCTGCTCAGCCTGGCCAGCTGGGCTCTCCTGCTCGGCAACGTCGCCGCCGAGCGCGCGCAGGGCAGCCACGACGCCGCGCGCCAGGCCCAGGCGATGGCGCGCGCTT
Source organism: Pseudomonadota bacterium (assembly GCA_030272785.1). GTDB lineage: Bacteria > Pseudomonadota > Gammaproteobacteria > Burkholderiales > Burkholderiaceae_D > JAFCUW01. The sequence continues at coordinate 5,245 of JARXKM010000187.1, read as the reverse complement.
ACGCCGAGCAGGTCGGGCGCGCCATCAGCGCGCACGACCTGCTGCTGCGCCAGGTGCGCTACGGCTGGGAGGCGTCGCAACACACACTGCGGCTCGATACCGCGTCGGCGGCCGACATGTACCGCGGCGCGCCGTTCGCCAACTTGGCCATTCTCGGCCGCGACGGCGCCGCGCTGACCGCGATGCGCGCGCGCGGCATGCCGGCCGATGCCTCGCAGGCGGCGTACTTCCGCGTGCATGCCGCGCAGGCAGGCGACCCGCTGGTGATCAGCGCGCTCACCGACGGCGCCGGCCGGGTCGACATGCTGCAATTGTCGCGCGCGCTGCATGGCGCCGACGGCCGTTTCGACGGCGTCGTGCTGATCCAGGTCGACAGCGCCAAGCTGGGCCTGAATTTCTTTCAGCACCGCTTCCCCGCGCATGGCCTGCTGGGGCTGATGCGCGGCGACGGCCGCCTGCTGCTGGCCGCGACTGCCGAGCCGGCACAGCCGGTGCAGGCGCAGGCGCCGCCGATCGCCGGCGCCGCCGGCACCCGGCTGGTCGACGCCTCCCGCTTCGCCGATCGCCGCGCGCGCTACCTCGGCTGGCAACGCGCGGACGCCTTGCCGCTGGTCGCCTTCGTCGGCCTCGACCAGGCCGGCGCGCTGGCGCCGTTCGATGCGGCGCGCGCCACCGCCGTGCGCCATGCCGGCGTCGCCAGCGCCGCCATCTTCGCGGCCGCCTTGCTGATCATGGGCTTGCTGTTGCGCCTGACCTGGCGCAAGCGCGAAGCCCAGCTCACCGACGAGACCTACCGCATGGCCACCGAGGGCAGCAGCGACGGCTTCTTCATCCTCGCCATCCTGCTCAACGGCGCCGGCGCGGTCGACGATTTCGAGGTCGTCGACTGCAACGGGCATGGCGCCGCGCTGTGCCACCAGCGCCGCGAAGACCTGATCGGCCGGCGCTTTTCGGCGCTCTACCGCGACGAGACGTTCGCCCGCGTGATGGACGTGCTGGGCCAGGCGGTCGAGACCGGCGCGTTCGACGGCGAGCTCGAGTTCCAGCCGCACAGCAGCTACGGCGCGCGCTGGATGCGCCTGAAGGCGGTGCGCTCGGACGGCAAGCTGGCCATCACCTTGCGCGACATCTCCGAATCGAAGGCCCACGTCGCCGCGCTCGAACACCGCGGCAACCACGATGCGCTGACCGGGCTGCCGAACCGCCACTGGCTGCAGTGGTACCTGCCGCAAGCGATCGAGCGCGCGCGCTCGCTGCGCCAGAGCCTGGCGCTGCTGTTCATCGACCTCGACGGCTTCAAGTCGGCCAACGACAGCATGGGCCACGCGGCCGGCGACGAACTGCTGCGCCACGCCGCGCACCGGCTCAAGGAAGCGGTGCGCCCGCACGACAACGTGGTGCGCATCGGCGGCGACGAATTCGTCGTCATCCTCGAGAACAACCTGCGCGCCGAGGACTCCGCCATCGTCGCCAAGCGCGTCCTCTTCGCCTTCAAGCCGAAATTCAAGCTGATCGGCGGCACCGCGGTGCTCGGCACCTCGATCGGCATCAGCAGCTTTCCGCGCGACGGCGACGACGCCGCCGCGTTGCTGCAGAACGCCGACGTGGCGATGTATTCGGTCAAGACCAGCGGCAAGGGCAGCTACCGTTTTTTCGACCCCGACTTCTACGAGGCGCTGCGCATGGAGCTCGAGTTCGAAAAGGAACTGCGGCGCGCCATCGAAACGGACGAATTCGTCATCCACTACCAGCCGCGCATGGACCTCATCAGCAACCGCACCACCAGCATGGAGGCGCTGGTGCGCTGGGTCCATCCGGTGCGCGGCCTGCTCGAGCCGAAGGACTTCATTCCGCTGGCCGAAAAAAGCGGCATGATCGTGCGGCTGGGCGAACTGGTGCTGGTGAAGGTGTGCGAGCAGCTGGCGCAGTGGGTCGTCAAC
>JARXKM010000187.1:2018-3205 GCA_030272785.1 Pseudomonadota bacterium | reverse complement strand
ACAGCCGGTGGTGCCGGTGTCGGTCAACATCTCGTCGCGCCAGTTCAACGAAACCGACATCGCGCGCATCTTTTCCAGCACGATGGTGCGCTACGGCATCCCCGCGCACTTGCTCGAGATCGAGCTGACCGAGTCGTCGATGATGAGCGGCAGCCACCATGTGCGCGAGTCGCTGTCGAAGATCCGCGGGCTCGGCATCAAGCTGCTGGTCGACGACTTCGGCACCGGCTATTCGTCGCTGGCTCAGCTGCAACTGCTCGATTTCGACATCCTGAAAGTGGACAAGGCCTTTACCAGCCGCATCGAACAGACCGAGCAGGGCACCATCCTGTTTACCGCCATCATCACCATGGCGCACGCGCTCGGCATGCGGGTGGTCGCCGAAGGGGTCGAAACGTTCAACCAGCTGCGCATCCTGCGCGCGCTGGCGTGCGACGAAGTGCAGGGCTACTTCATTTCCTTTCCGCAGGCAGCGGTCGAGCAGCAGAGCGCGCTGCTGCCGCGCGCCGGCTGAGGCGCGTGGCGACCTGTGGCGCGGCGCGGACGATATTTGCCGCTGCCGGCCCGGTGCCGCTTGCGCTGTCCGCCAGGCCGGCTAGACTGAAACAAGCGCCGGTCGGCCGGCAGCCGGCGCACGCTTCGTCGCAAGCACGACGGGGCAGGTGGCGCCTCCCGCCGGGGCGCGGCGATGCGGCCATACCGTCTTGCTGGGAGTCGTCATGCGAACCACGTACGTTGTAGCCACCCGTTTTGTAACCACCCGCGTTGTAGCCACCCTTTCCACTGTCGCCGTGCTGGCCTGCGCGGCGGACGCCGCCGCCCAGGCGGTGCCGCTCGCCCCGGGCGAGTCCGTGCTGCCCGAGATCCAGGTCGTCGCCGCGCAGCCGCGCTATCCGATCCGCCTCGAGCAGGCGCGCGCCGTGCGCGGCATCTACGAGATGTCGAACGGCTGGGTCATGGAGGTCAATCCCGACTGGCGCCGGGTGTACGTCGCCATCAACGGCCGCGCGCCGGTCGAGATGGTGCCGGTCTCGCCCGACAAGTTCGTCTCGGCCGACCGTCGCATGGCGATGGAATTCAACCTCGGCGTCAATGCGAACGAGGTGGTGCTGCGTTACCTGCCCGAGGGCGCCGACGCGGCCGGGGCCGTGACGGTGACGACGGCAACGCTGGCGCAGCGCTGACGC
>JARXKM010000187.1:0-1918 GCA_030272785.1 Pseudomonadota bacterium | reverse complement strand
CGCGCCCGCGGGCGGCGGGCGCGGTCCACGCGCGCGTCGGGGCTGGATGGCAAACGGTATAATCGGCGTCCTTTTGACTGCATGCAGCTTGCCGAGCGCCAACCGCCCATGACGTCCTCCCGCGCGGCAGCCGCCCACGCCATCCCGTTGCGCCCGTATCCGCTGGGCCGCGTGGTGGCCGCCGCGGCACTGTTGATCCTGTTCCTGATCGGTGTCACCGCCGCCGTGCTGCTGGTCAGCTACGAAGACACGGTGCGCCAGCAAAAGACCACGCTGCGCAACCTCGCGATTGCGTTTTCGGCCCAAACCTTCAACGTCGCGCAGGCGATCGACAGCGCCATGGGCCAGGCCGAGCGCGAGTTCGCCGCGCAGCGCGGGCAGCCAGTGCGACGCGGCGCACCGGCGGCGCCGATGGCGCTGATCGATGTCGGCGAGGACAGCCTGGGCCAGCAGCTGCTGCGCATCGACCTGTACGACGGCGCCGGCACGCTGCTCGCCAGCGCCGTGCCGCCCGGGGTGGTGGCGGCGCCGCTGTCGGCGCCGGCGCTGCGTGCGGTGCTCGGCGCGCCGGCGCAGCGGCTGCACATCCGCATCAGCGACATCGACCGGCCCGGCGGGCGCGGCACGCTGGTGTTCGCGCGGGCGCTGCATGAGCGCGTTGGCGGGCGTGGAGGGCGCGGCGGCAGCGTCGTCGCGCAAGTCGATCCGGCCGGCTTCCACCGTCTCTACGGCATGGTCGAACTGGGCAAGGGCGGCTCGATCACGCTGTTCAACCGCGACGGCACGATGCTGGTGCGCGGGCCGAACTTCTCGGCCGGCATTGGCCGGTCGTTCGCCGCCACGCCGCTGTTTACGCGCTACCTGCCGGCCGGCGCGCGCGGCGTCGCCGCCGAACCGAGCCCGCTCGACGGCCAGTTGCGGCTGTATGGCTACGACACCGTCGGCGGCTTCCCGCTGGTGGTGGTCACCGCCATCGACCGCGCCGACGCCCTGACCGACTGGTACGGCCGGCTGTGGATGGCCGTCGCGTCGCTGCTGCTGATCGCGCTGACGGTCAGCTTCCTGGCCTGGCGGGTGCGACGCGACGCGGGCCGGCAGGCGCGCCTGATCGGCGAGCTGGCCGCCAGCGAGGCGCGCGCCGGCAACAGCGCGGCCTACCTGGCGGCGATCCTGAACGCGGTCGGCACGCCGATCTGGGTGCTCGACAACGCGCGCCGCATCGTCATGCACAACGACGCGTTCAGCCGATTCGTCGGGCGCGGCGCGGCAGAGCTGGTCGGCTGCGACGAGGCGGCCGCGTTCGATCCGGCCGGTGCCGCCGCGCGCGCGCGGCGCTACCAGCAGGTCTCGCACGGCGCCGAACCGCGCGAGGCGATCGCCGCGATGGTCGACGGCGCCGGCGCGCCGCGCACCGTCATCCAGCTCAGCTCCAAGCTGCTCGACGCCGGCGGCCAGGCGCAGATCGTCAGCGTGCTCACCGACATCACCGAGCGCCAGAACGCCGAGCGGCGCCTCAGCGACATCGCCAACTTCGACCAGCTGACCGGGCTGCCCAACCAGGGCCGGTTCCGCCGCCTGCTCGAGGCCGAGGTGGCCAGCGCGGCCGCCAGCGGCGCCAGCATCGGCATGCTGGCCGTGTCGCTCGAGCGGGTGCAGGAAATCAGCGACCTGCTCGGCCACGAGGCCGGCGACAGCGCGCTGCGCCAGATCGGCGCGGTGTTCGCCGCGTTGCTGCCGCAGGCGAAGGCGGTGGCGCGCATCAAGGGCAATGAGTTCGCCGTGCTGGTCGAGGCCGACGAGGGCCGCGCCGGGCTGGCCGCCTACGCCGCCGCGCTGCAGCAGCGGCTGGCCGGCGCGCTGCTGGTCGGCGGGCGCGAATTCTATCTCGGCCCGCTGATCGGCGTGGCGATGTATCCCG
>JARXKM010000186.1 GCA_030272785.1 Pseudomonadota bacterium | reverse complement strand
GCGCCGACCTGGCGCTGCTGATCCGCGCCGCCAAGGACGCCGACCTGAAGGCCAATTTCTACACCTATTACGGCATCACCACCGGGGTGCCGACGGCGATGGGCGCGGCCGGCGCCGACCATGTGAAAATCGTCGGCAACTGGATGATCAACAACGAGACGTTCAAGGGCAAGGAAATCGTCGAAGCCTACAAGAAGAAGTACAACGACGACTACTACACGGCGCAGACGCACAGCAGCATCGGCATGCTGGCGCAGGCGATCAAGGCGAGCAAGTCGACCGATCCGGTCAAGGTGGCGTTCGCGATGGAAGGGGCCAAGTTCAACAGCCTGAACGGCGAAGTGACGATGCAGAAGGTCGATCACCAGCTGCAGCAGCCGCTCTACATCGCCACCTGGAGCAAGGTGAACGGCAAGGACGTCAAGTACGACCAGGAGAACACCGGCTACGGCTGGAAGCTGGACAAGAAGGTCGAGGCGTACACCGCCGGCCAGCCGACGTCGTGCCAGATGAAGCGGCCGGGCGCGTAAAGCCTGCGTCGATACGCTCGCTTCAAGACCGTCATTCCCGCGCAGGCGGGAATCCATACTGCGCCACGCTCCCAGCGGCGTATGGGTGCCCGCCTGCGCGGGCACGACGGTGTTGAGGGTGCAGGAAACCGTCGTTTCAACCCAACTGGCTATCTACTCCCATGGAATTTACGCTGTTCACCCTGCTGAACGGCGTCAGCTACGGACTGCTGCTGTTCATGCTCTCGTCCGGGCTGACGCTCATCTTCAGCATGATGGGCGTGCTCAATTTTGCGCACGCCTCCTTCTACATGCTGGGCGCCTACATCGCCTACAGCATCAGCAGCTGGCTCGGTTTCTGGCCGGCGCTGATCCTCGCGCCGCTGGTGGTCGGCGTGGCCGGCGCGCTGGTCGAACGCTACGGCCTGCGCCCGCTGCACAAGTTCGGCCATATCCCCGAGCTGCTGTTTACCTTCGGCCTGTCCTACCTGATGGTCGAGCTGGTGCAACTGATCTGGGGCCGCGCGGCGGTGCCGTACCCGATACCCAGGGAGCTCGATCGGCCGCTGTTTACCCTGTTCGCCACCAGCTTTCCGATGTACCGCGGTTTCATGATGCTGGTCGCGCTGGCGATGCTGGCGGGGATCTGGCTGGTGCTCACGCGTAGCCGCATCGGCCTGGTGATCCAGGCGGCGCTGACCCATCCGGATGCGGTCGAGGCGCTCGGCCACAACGTGCCGCGCATCTTCATGTGGGTGTTCGGCGGCGGCTGCGCGCTGGCCGGGCTGGCCGGCGTGATCGGCGGCAACGCCTTCGTCACCGAGCCGGGCATGGCCGGCACCGTCGGCAGCATCATCTTCGTGGTGGTGGTGGTCGGCGGCATGGGCTCGCTGGCCGGCGCCTTCGTCGCCTCGATCCTGATCGGCGTGCTGCAGACGTTCGCGGTGGCGCTCGACTATTCGATGATGAGCCTGCTCAACTGGGCCGGCGCCAACATCACGCCGACCACGCCCGGCTACAGCCTGCTCAAGCTGACCATCGCGCAAAGCGCGGCGATCCTGCCGTTCGTGCTGCTGGTCCTGATCCTGATTTTCCGCCCGAAGGGCTTGATGGGAACGCGCGAATGAGGCTCACCTTCACCCCGATGAACGTGCCGCGCATGCTGGCCTGGAGCGGCTTCGCGCTGCTGCTGCTGATCGCGCCGCTGCTGTTTGCCAAGGGCGCGGCGCTGTCGATCCTGTGCCAGATCGGCACCGTGATGATCTTCGGCCTGTCATACAACATGCTGCTGGGGCAGGGCGGCATGCTGTCGTTCGGCCACGCGGTGTATTCCGGGCTCGGCGCCTTCTGCGCGATCCACACGATGAACCAGGCGGCCACCGGCATCCATGTGCCGACCACCTTGATCCCGCTGGTCGGCGGCGTGGCCGGCATGTTCTTCGGCGTGCTGTTCGGCTACGTGACGACCAAGAAGTCCGGCACCACCTTCGCCATGATCACGCTCGGACTGGTCGAACTGGTGTTCGCCGGTTCGCTCATGTTCCCTGCCTTTTTCGGCGGCGAAGGCGGCGTCACCACCAACCGGGTGATCGGCCAGCCCTTCCTCGGCATCACCTACGGGCCGCAGATCCAGGTCTATTACCTGATCGCGTTCTGGCTGTTCGTCAGCACCGTCGCGATGTTCGCGTTCACCCAGACACCGCTCGGGCGCATGCTCAACGCGGTGCGCGACAACCCGGAGCGGGTCGAGTTCATCGGCTACGACACGCAGTGGGTGCGCTATCTGACCTTGATCCTGTCGGCCTTCTTCGCCGGCATCTCCGGTGCGCTGTCGGCGATCAACTTCGAAATCGTCAGCGCCGAGAATGTCAGCGCGATCCGCTCCGGCAGCGTGCTGCTGTTCGTCTTCATCGGCGGCATCGGCTTCTTCTTCGGGCCCTTGCTGGGCGCGGTGGTCGGTGTTTTTTTCGTCGTCATGCTGTCCGAGTACAGCCCGGCCTGGCAGCTGTACCTGGGCCTGTTCTTCCTGGTACTGGTGCGCTTTGCGCCGGCCGGCCTGGCCAGCCTGCTGATGTTGCTGCTGCGGGTGGCGCGCTTCGGCAAGTTTGGGCGCATCTGGAAGCCGCTGCTGGCGGTGTCGTTCGCCACCCTGGTCGGCGTGCTCGGCCTGGTGATCTGCATCGAACTGCTGTACCACCTGACGCTCGACGCGGCCAACGGCAGCGTCATGCGGCTGTTCGGCTTTGCAGCGGACACGCACGCGTACCACCCGTGGGTATTGGCGGCGACCTTGCTGCTGGTGGCGTCGATCGGCTTGCGGCGCCAGCGGCCCGGCTACCTGGCCGCCTGGCACGAGGTCAACGCGGAAATTGCCGCCCAACTGAAACGAGGTGCCGCATGAACGCGCTCGAACTGAAGGACCTGCGCAAGAGTTTCGGCAAGTCGGAGATCATCCGTGGCGCCAACCTGGCGGTGGCCAAGGGCGAGCGCTGCGCCATCATCGGGCCGAACGGGGCCGGCAAGTCGACCCTGTTCAACCTGGTGTCGGGCCGCTTCGGCATCAGCGGCGGCGACATCTGCCTGAACGGCCGCAGCGTGGCCGGCATGCGGCCGTTCGAGATCAACCGGCTCGGGCTGGGGCGCAGCTTCCAGATCAGCAACCTGTTCGAGAAGCTGAGCGTGTTCGAGAACCTGCGCTGCGCGGTGCTGTGGTCGCTCGGCTACAAATACTCGTTCTGGCAGCGGTTGGGCGGGCTGCGCGACGCCCACGAACGCGCCCAGCAGGTGCTGGAGGAGATCGGCCTGCAGCGCCAGCGCGACGTGCCGGCCGGCGTGCTCACCTATGCCGAGCAGCGCGCGCTGGAAATCGGCATCACGATTGCCGGCGGCGCCGAGGTGATCCTGCTCGACGAGCCGACCGCCGGCATGAGCCGCTCCGAATCGGACGCCGCGGTCGAACTGATCCGCCGCGTCACCGACGGCAAGACCCTCGTCATGGTCGAGCACGACATGAGCGTGGTGTTCGGCCTGGCCGACAAGATCGCGGTGCTGGTGTATGGCGAAGTGATCGCCTGCGACACGCCGGCCAGGATCCGCGCCAACAGTGCGGTGCAGGCCGCTTACCTGGGACACTCATGAGCGACATCCTGACGATCACGCGGTTGAACGCGTATTACGGCAAGAGCCACATCTTGCACGGGGTCGACTTGCGGGTCGGCCAGGGCGAAATCGTCAGTCTGCTCGGACGCAACGGCGTCGGCCGCTCGACCCTGGTGAAGGCGGTGATGGGGCAGGTCAGCGCCGCCGGATCGGTGCGCTTCAAGGGCGACGAGCTGCTCGGGCTGAAAGCGTTCCAGATCGCCCACAAGGGGGTCGCCTACGTGCCCGAAAACCGGGATATCTTTCCGACCCTGACGGTCGAACAGAACCTGGTGCTCGGGCAGAAGAAGAACGGCGGCGGCGGGCGCTGGTCGCTGGCCGACATGTACCGCATGTTCCCGCGGCTCGAGGAGCGGCGCGCGGTGGCGGCCGGCGTGCTGTCGGGCGGCGAGCAGCAGATGCTGACCCTGTGCCGCAGCCTGATGGGCGATCCGGACCTGATCATGATCGACGAGCCGACCGAAGGGCTGGCGCCGAAGATCGTCGCGCTGGTGGCGCAGTACCTGCTGGCGCTCAAGGAAAAGGGCGTGTCGGTGCTGCTGGTCGAGCAGAAACTGGCGATCGCGCTCGACATTTCGGCGCGCGTGTACGTGATGGGGCACGGCGCCATCGTGTTCGAGGGCACGCCGGCGCAGCTGCGCGCCGATGCCGGCGTGCGCAAGGAATGGCTGGAAGTGTAAGAGAAGGGGCGGACCCCCGGTGGTGCAGCCAAAAAAATAAAACGACCGTACTATTATCGGGTATAGTTGGGAATTGCTGGTTCAACTGACAAAGGAATAAACATGAGTGCCGATTACGTGGTCAATGGCAGTGTCGCCGTCATCACCTTGAATAACCCGCCGGTCAACGGACTGGGGCTCGAGACCCGCACCGCGGCGGTCGCGGCGATTCGCAAGGCGCAGGCCGACGATGCCGTCAAGGCGATCGTGATCACCGGCGCCGGCAAGGCGTTTTCGGGCGGCGCCGACATCAAGGAATTCAACTCGCCGAAAGCGCTGACCGAGCCGTCGCTGCATACCCTGATCCGCGTGGTCGAGGACTCGAGCAAGCCGACCGTGGCGGCGATCCACACCATCTGCATGGGTGGCGGGCTCGAACTGGCGCTCGGCTGCAATTACCGGGTGGCGATGCCGGGCGCGCAGATCGCGCTGCCGGAAGTGAAACTCGGCCTGCTGCCGGGCGCCGGCGGCACCCAGCGCCTGCCGCGCGTGCTGGGCCTCGAGATGGCGCTCAACATGATCGTCTCGGGCACCTTCGTACCGTCCGAGAAGCTGGCCGGCACCGCGCTGTTCGACCAGTTGTTCGCCGCCGACGCCAACCTGCTCGAGTCGGCCATTGCCTTCGCCAACCAGGTCGCCGACGTGCGGCCGCTGCCGAAGGTGCGCGACCGCAAGGTCGACTATCCGAACGCCGAAGCGTTCCTGCAATTTAGCCGCAACACCGTCAAAGCCATGTCCGGCCCATTCCCGGCGCCGCTCGAATGCGTCGACACCGTGGCCGCCTCGGTGACGCACAAGTTTGAGGACGGCCTCAAGTTCGAACGCGAGCGCTTCCTGCACCTGGCGCAGACGCCCGAATCGAAAGCGCTGCGGCATGCCTTCTTCGCCGAGCGGCTTGCCAGCAAGATCCCGGACGTGCCAGCCGACACTCCGACGCGCGCGATCCGCCAGGCTGCCGTGATCGGCGCCGGCACCATGGGTGGCGGCATCGCGATGAACTTCGTCAACGCCGGCATCCCGGTGATCCTGCTCGAAACGAAGCAGGAAGCGCTCGACAAGGGCATCGCGACGATCCGCAAGAACTACGAGAACACGATGAAGAAGGGCAAGCTGACGCAGGAGAAGTTCGACCAGCGCGTCGGCCTGATCAGCGGCACCCTGGCGTATGCCGACATCGCGCAGGCCGACATCGTCGTCGAAGCCGTGTTCGAGGACATGGGCGTGAAGGAAACCGTGTTCAAGCAGCTCGATGCGGTGATGAAGCCGGGCGCGATCCTGGCATCGAACACCTCGACCCTGGACGTCGACCAGATCGCCGGCTTCACCAGCCGTCCGCAGGACGTCGTCGGCACCCACTTTTTCAGCCCGGCCAACGTCATGAAGCTGCTCGAGATCGTGCGCGGCAAGGCGACCGGCAAGGACGTGCTGGCGACGACGCTGGCGCTGTCGAAAAAGCTCAAGAAGACCGGCGTCGTGTCGGGCGTGTGCGACGGCTTCATCGGCAACCGCATGATCGAGCAATACAGCCGCCAGGCTGGCTTCCTGCTGGAAGAAGGCTGCCTGCCCGAGCAGGTCGACAAGGCGGTCGAACAATTCGGCTTCGCGATGGGGCCGTTCCGCATGGGCGATCTGGCCGGCAATGACATCGGCTGGTACATCCGCAAGCGGCGCTACGTCGAGAAACCGGAGATCGTCTACTCGAAGACCGCCGACCTGCTGTGCGAGATGGGCCGTTACGGCCAGAAGACCGGCGCCGGCTGGTACGACTACAAGGCGGGCGACCGCAAGGCGTACGCCAACGCGGCGGTCAACGAGATGATCGTCAAGCACTCGGCCGACATTGGCGTCGAGCGGCGCAAGATCAGCGACCAGGAGATCGTCGAGCGGCTGGTGTATTCGCTGGTCAACGAAGGCGCGCGCATCCTCGAAGAGGGCATCGCCATGCGTGCTTCCGACATCGACATGGTGTACCTGACCGGCTACGGCTTCCCGCTGTATCGCGGCGGCCCGATGTTCTACGCCGATACCGTCGGCCTGTTCAACGTGCTGATGGCGATGGAAAAATATGCCAAGGGCCGCCATGGCGACGCCTGGGCGCCGGCGCCGCTGCTAGTGAAGCTGGCGGCAGAGGGCAAGCGCTTCAACGACTGACCGCGCCGACTCGTCGACGAAAAGTGCCGCTCCCTCGAGCGGCATTTTTTTTAACGATCACCCCTGGGGTCAGTGCCGGCATTCGCACACGAGCTCATCGGTCACCCGACCTCCCCTGGGGTCAGAGCCGGCATTCGTACACGAGCTCATCAATCATCCAGGGGGCGGTGCCGGCTTTCAAACACGGCTTCTTGCGTAAGGCAACTGGGCGGGCAGTTAGCGATGGGCTCGTGTCTGGATGCCGGCACTGACCCCAGGGGGTGTGATGAGCTCGTGTACGAATGCCGGCTCTGACCCCTGGGGCAGCTCCCCCGGGGCAGACCCCCGGGACAAAAAAATGCCGCTATCGCTAGCGGCATTTTCGGCGGCGGACCACTCGCTGGCGTTAGTCGGCAGCGTAGATGTCGTTGTCCTTGGTTTCCTTGACGAACAAGGTGCCGATCACGACGGTGATCAGGGCAATGACGATCGGGTACCACAGGCCGTAGTAAATGTCGCCCTTGTAGGCAACCAGCGCGAAGGCGGTCGTCGGCAGCAAGCCACCAAACCAGCCATTGCCGATGTGGTATGGCAGCGACATCGACGTGTAGCGGATGCGGGTCGGGAACATTTCAACCAGCATCGCCGCGATCGGGCCATACACCATCGTCACGTACAGCACCAGCAGGAACAGCAGCGCGACGACCATCGGCTTGTTGATCTGCTCCGAATCGGCCTTGGCAGGGTAGCCGGCTGCCTTGATGGCGCCGCCGACTTCTTTCTTCAGTGCGCCTTCCTTGGTTTTGCTGTCGGCGTCGAAGTTCAGGCCGGCCGTGTCCATGTTGGCGTTAAACGAGGTGTATTCCTTGTCGCCGATCTTGACGTGGGCTACCGAGCCGGCAGGCGCATCGACCCGGGTGTAGCTGACCGAAGACGCCGTCAGAAAACCGGTGGCGATATCGCACGACGAAGGGAACTTCTTGGTGCCGGTCAGGTTGAACTGGAAGTGGCAGGTCTCGGGATCGGCAACGACGACCACGGGCGAGTTTTTCAGGGCCGTCTCAAGCGCCGGATTGGCGTAATGGGTGAGGGCGCCAAAAATCGGGAAGTAGGTCAGCGCGGCAATCAGGCAACCGCCGAGGATGATGTACTTGCGACCGATCTTGTCCGACAGCGAGCCGAAGAAGATGAAGAACGGCGTTGCCAGCAACAGCGACATGGCGATCATGATGTTCGCCAGCGCACCATCGACCTTCAAGGTCTGGGTCAGGAAGAACAGCGCGTAGAACTGGCCGGTGTACCACACCACCGCCTGGCCCATGGTCAGGCCGATCAGCGCGAGCACGACGATCTTGGCGTTCTTTGGCTTGAGGAACGCTTCGGACAGCGGCGCTTTCGAGGTCTTGCCTTCCGCTTTCATCTTGGCGAATGCAGGCGATTCATTCATCGACAGGCGGATCCACACCGACACGCCCAGCAGCAACACCGACACCAGGAACGGCACGCGCCAGCCCCAGGCCTGGAATTGCTCTTCGCCCATCGCGGTGCGGGTGCCGAGAATGACCAGCAGCGACAGGAACAGGCCCAGGGTGGCGGTGGTCTGGATCCACGAGGTGAAAAAGCCGCGCTTGCCTTCCGGGGCGTGTTCGGCCACGTAGGTTGCCGCGCCGCCGTATTCGCCGCCCAGCGCCAGGCCCTGCAGGATGCGCAGGCTGACCAGGATGATCGGCGCGGCAATGCCGATCGATGCGTAGCTAGGCAGCAGGCCGACGATGAAGGTCGATGCGCCCATGATCAGGATGGTGATCAGGAAGGTATATTTGCGCCCGATCATGTCGCCGAGGCGGCCGAACACCAGTGCGCCGAACGGACGGACGATGAAGCCGGCGGCGAACGCGAGCAGGGCGAAAATGAAGGTGGTGGTCGGGTCGCCGACAAAAAACTGCTTGGCGATGATCGCTGCGAGCGAGCCGTACAGGTAGAAATCGTACCATTCGAAAACGGTACCGAGGGACGAGGCGAAAATGACCTTGCGCTCTTCCTTGGTGATGCCGGCCGTGGTGCGCGCTGCCTTGCCACCGTTTGCGGCCATGCCGGGGGTGATTGCCATGTTTGTCTCCGTATAGTATTTATGAAGCTTAGATCGGATTAGCCGATACTTCGTCAGCTGAGACGGAGTGTGAACCGTTAAACTTACGACAGGCTTGCTCCAAACTTACGTGAAACTGACACGCGAAACGGCTTCAAAAGTGCGGTGAGGCATGCCAGTTTGCGCGCCATTCTTTGCGCACGTTCGCGCGTCTTTCCACGCCGGTTTCGACGCGCAATAAATTTGCGAACGACCGTACTAAAATGTGCTATTCTCGTATGAATCGCCGAGTGTCGTTAGACACCACAACCCTTCAGGAGATCCACATGTTAGACGCCGTCATCGTTTCGACCGCCCGTACCGCCTTGGCCAAATCGTGGAAAGGGGCGTTCAACATGACGCATGGCGCCACCCTGGGCGGCCACGCACTGCAGGCGGCGATCGCGCGCGCCGGCATCGCCGCTGGCGAAGTCGAGGACGTCATCATCGGCTGCGCCAATCCGGAAGGCGCCACCGGCGCCAACATCGCGCGCCAGATCGCGCTGCGCGGCGGCTGCCCGGTCGGTACCGGCGGCATGACGGTGAACCGGTTCTGCTCGTCGGGCCTGCAGACCATCGCGCTCGCCGCCCAGCGCATCCTCGCCAACGAGGGCGACATCTACGCCGCCGGCGGCGTCGAATCGATTTCCTGCGTGCAGCAGGAAATGAACCGCCACATGCTGGCCGATCCG
>JARXKM010000185.1 GCA_030272785.1 Pseudomonadota bacterium | reverse complement strand
AGCGACTTCATGTTGACGTTGACCATCACGCCGCTGTCGGGCTCGGGCGCCGGCAGGTTGACGCCGATGCCGCCGCGCAGCACGTTCCAGCCGCCGCGCGCGCCGCGCTGGCGCAGGTAGCGCGCGGCAATGGCGCTGCCGAGCGTGAGGCGGATGTCGTCGCGCGCCAGCCCGGCCTCGCTGGGCGCGGCGGCGCTGAGCACGAAATGGAGCGGCAGCGCTTCCGAGGCGGCCGCCTTGCTGGCCGGCGCCGGGAAGGCCAGGCCGAGCCCGGCCAGGGTCGAGTCGACGATCACCTCGACCTTGTGGTCCTTCACCGCGACGCTGCCGGTAAAGCGCGCGGCGCCGGAAAAATGGCTGGCCAGGCGCTGCATGGCCGGCGCCGGCCAGGTCTTGCGCAGGCCTTCGGCGGTCAGATTGCCGGCCAGCTTGATCAGGATCGCGCCGCCCGGCACGGTGCCGCCGGTCAGCGCCAGCGGCCCGCCGACGAAGCTGGCGCCGACCCCGTTCAGGCTCACGCCGCGCTCGGTGAAGTCGATCTTGCCGAGCGCCGCCTGCAGCGGCGGCAGCTCCTCGAACAACACGATGTCGTTGTTGACCAGTTGCAAGCTGCCCTGCACCTTGGTGTCGGCCAGGTGCGCCAGCGGCATGCGCAGCTTCAGGCCCAGGCGCGCCGCGCCGCTGACCCTGGCGTCGTCGGTGAAGTGGCCGATCCAGTCGGTCACCGGACTGACCGCCACGTAGCGCAGGAAGTCCTGCAGCGCACCGGCGGCGGCACCGTCGATCTCGAGCTGCATGTCGTGCGACAGCAGGTCCGGCACCACCGCCTTGACGGCCGACAGCGCGACGGCGCCGGTCTGCGCGCTGTCGGCCTTGATTTCCATGCGCGTCCGATCGAACACGATGCTGCCGTTGATCTTGTCGGCCTGCGGCCACAGCGGCGCCTTGCCGTCCTTGGCGGTGCGGCCCGGCGCGTAGTTCAGGCGCGCGTTGTCGAGCCGGCCGGCGACGCGGAACTCGCCGCGCGCGCGCTCGAGCGCATTGTCGGCGCGAAACGGGAACTGCGCCAGGTCGCCGCGCAGGCGCACCGTGGCGTCCTGCAAGGTGCCGTCCTGCAGGGCGCCGACCAGCCACTCGCGCAGGTGCGGCGGGGTCTGCAGCGGCAGGAAGCGCCCGATGGTGTTCAGGTCGAAGCCGCTCAGGGTGCCGGCCAGGTCGACCTCGCCGAGTGCCTTGCCCGGCGCCGGCGCCAGCGCCACCCGGTGGCTGCCCGCCAAGGTCGCTTTCAGCTTGCCCTGCGTGAAGGCGAGCGCATCGAGCTGCAGCGCCACCTGGGCGCCCTTCGGATAGGACCAGTGCGCGCGCATGCTCAGCTGGTCGAACGGCATGGCCGGCTCGGCGAACCAGTGCGGCAGCTGCAGCACCAGGTTGGCCGAGTCGAGCACGATGCTGCCGCCCTGGTCGCTGGCGTCGATCGTCCCGCTCAGGTTGTCGAAGCCGGGGATCGCCGGCATCGCCGCCAGGGAGGCACCGGCGGCACCGGCGGCACCGGCGGAGCCCTTCGGCCCGGCCGGGTGGGCCGGCTGCGCCTGCATGCCCAGGTTGAGCAGCTTGCCCTTGATGCGGTAGGCGGTGATGGCCGGATAGGCGCCGTGCCACTCGGCCGAGAAGTCCTGCAGCTTGCCGCGCGGGGCGAAGTCGGCCAGCATGGCGCGCTTGGCGGCGTTGACCGGCAGCTGGCCGGCCAGTTCGGCCAGCGTGGCCAGGTCGAGCAGGCGGGCGCTGAGGACGACTTTTTCGGGCTTGCCGTCCTTGGCCGGGGTGAACGACTCGGACAGGCTGGTCGGCGGCAGGCTCAGGCCGTCGACGGTGACGAGCGAAAAATTGTCCAGCGTGACGCTGTGGCCGTGGCTGCCGAAGGTCGGCGTGCCGTCCTCGACGCCGGGCGGGAACTGCTCGCGCGCCGACAGGCGTCCGCTGGCGCGCGCCAGGTCGAGCGGCGGCAGGTCCTTGCCGAGCCGGGCGGCGACGCCCGACAGCGCGACGTCGGCGGTGAAGCCGGCCAGCTTGGCATGGTCGAGCGTGAGCCAGGCGCGCACCGAGCCCTTGCCCTGGATCAGCTCGAACGGGTAGTCGAGGTAGGCCTTCCAGCCGGCCAGGTCGGTGTCGCGCAAGTCGGCGTACAGCTCGCCTTTCCAGCGCGCCACGTCGGCGCGGTTGGCGGCGAAGCGCGGATGGGTGAAGTCGGCGCGCAGGTCGAGCGGCGCCGCCAGCGCCGCCGGCGGCGTCGCGCGCAGGGCGAAGCGGTGGCGGTTCCAGGTGTTCTGCAGCACCAGGTTGACGTTCTCGAGCGCCAGCGGCGGCGCGCCGCGCAGCTGGTCGGTCCAGTTGACCCGGCCCTCGCGGATGACGATGTGGCGCTGGCGCAGCACCCAGTCGTTGGGCGGCTTGCCGCTCGGTCCGGCCAGCGCGATGCCGGCCACGGTGAGCTTGCCGGCGCCGTCGCGGCGCACGTCGAGCGCCGGGCGGATGATGTCGAGCGTCTCGAAGCCGACCTCGCCGGCCAGCAGGCTCGACCAGGCCAGGGTGGCCGACACGCTCGGCAAGGTCAGCGCGGCGCGGCCTTCGGCGTCGCGCAGCACGACGTCGCCGAGGAACAGGCTGGGGCGCAAGCCGTCCCACGAGGCGTAGATGCGGGCGATCGCCACCGGACGGCCGAGCGCGCCGCTGGCGAGGCGCTCGATGTCGCCCTTGTAGTGATCGATGTTCGGCAGCACCGCGTAGCGCAGCAGCAGGAACAGGATGGCGAAACCGAAATAGATCAGCAGCGCCAGCTTGACCGTGAAGCCGAGGATGTGATGGGTGGCCAGGTTGCACAGGCGATAGGCCGCACGGACCCGGCGCCACCGCTCTGCCAGCGGCAGATGCGCGGTGACCGCTTCGCTTTCCGGGTCCTGCATCAAGAGACTAATAATCGGCTCGCGGTCAAAAGAAACATGAAATGACAGCGCGCTTGCGCCAACGCCGCCGCCTGCCTTACCATCGTGCTGACCCAACGCGGGGTGGGCGGCCCAATTCTACCGCATAGGACGCCTTCCCGAAGCCCACTTTCACTCTGCCGCTACCTGTACCGATACCTGTACCGATACCCAAGCCCATGCCCATGCCCATGCCCACCGCCTCGCTCGCCCTCTCATCGCGCTTCTACCAACGCTGGATCGGCGCCGCCGCAGGGCGCGCCGAACGGGTCGCCGCGCTGGCGGGCGCGCCGCTGGCGCAGCTCGACCTGGCGGCGCAACTGGCGCACGAGGCGGGTGCGGGGACGGGCGCCGCGCCGCTGCCCTTGCCGCGCGCGCTGCGGCGCCTGCGCAACCTGCTGGTGGCGGCCTTGATCCGGCGCGACCTGGACGGCCAGGCCGACCTGGCCGAGGTGGTGACGACGATGACGGCGCTGGCCGACTTCGCCATCGGCACCGCGCTGGCGGCGCTGATGGACGAGCTGGTGGCGCTGCACGGCATGCCGGTCGGCGCCGAATCGGGCCTGCCGCAGCAGATGCTGGTGCTGGCGATGGGCAAGCAGGGCGGCGGCGAACTGAACGTGTCGTCCGACATCGACCTGATCTTCGTCTATCCGGAAGACGGCGACACCGACGCCGGGCCGGGCCAGCGCGGTCTGTCGAACCACGAGTTCTTCGGCCGCCTCGGCAAGCGCCTGATCGCCGCCCTGTCGGAAGTGATCGAGGACGGTTTCGTGTTCCGGGTCGACATGGCGCTGCGCCCGAACGGCGCCTCCGGGCCGCTGGTGGCGAGCCTGAACATGGTGGAGAACTACCTGATCGTGCAGGGGCGCGAATGGGAGCGCTATGCGTGGGTGAAGGCGCGCGCGGTGAGCGGCACGGCAGCCGACATCGCCGCGCTCGAGGCCATCGTGCGCCCGTTCGTGTTCCGCCGCTACCTTGATTTCGGCGTGATCGACGCCATCCGCACCATGCACGGCCAGATCCGCGCCGAGGTCGACCGCCAGGAGCGGCTGCACCCGGACCGCAGCAACAACGTCAAGCTGGGGCGCGGCGGCATCCGCGAGATCGAATTTTTGGCGCAGGTGTTCCAGCTGATCCGCGGCGGGCGCGACGCGGCGCTGCGCGCGCGTTCGACGCGCGACACGCTCGCCGTGCTGGCCGAGAAGGGCCTGCTGCCGGCCGACACGGTGGCGCAGCTGCTCGCCTCGTACAGCTTCTTGCGCAACCTCGAGCATCGCCTGCAATACCTCGACGACGCCCAGACCCACACGCTGCCGGCCAGCGAGGCCGACCGCCAGCTGGTGGCCCGCATGATGGGGCTGGCCGACGTGCCGGCGCTGCTGGCCGCACTGGCGGCGCACCGGCTGTTCGTGGCGGCCCAGTTCGACGCCATCTTCAGCGACAAGAGTGGTGGCGGCGGCGACGACGTCAACCCGCATTCGAGCGACGCCAACGCCGACCTCGACAACCGCGCGGCGATCGAGGCGCGCCTGGCCGCGCTCGGCTTCGACCAGCCGGCCGGCGCCGCCCAGCGCCTGACGGCCACCTGGCAGGCGCCGCGCCTGCAGGTGCTGCCGGAGGCGAGTCGCACCCGCCTGCTGGCGCTGCTGAACGCGGCGCTGCCGCTGATCGTCGGCGTGGTCAAGGAGGCCGGCGTGGGCAGCCACAGCGCCACCCTGGGACGGCTGCTCGATTTCTTCGAGGCGATCGCGCGCCGTTCGGCCTACCTGTCGCTGCTGACCGAATACCCGCACACGCTCGAGCGCGTGATCCGCATGATGAACGCGAGCGGCTGGGCGGCGACGTTCCTGACGCAGCATCCGATTTTGCTCGACGAACTGCTCGACGACCGCCAGCGCGGCGGCGCGCCCGACTGCGCCGCGCTGGCGGCCGAGCTGCAGCAGCAGCTCGACGGCGCCGCCGGCGACACCGAGCGCCAGATGGACATCCTGCGCGAGTTCCACCACGCGCAGCTGTTCGGCTTGCTGGCGCAGGATCTGGCCGGCGAACTGACGGTGGAGCGGCTGGCCGACTACCTGTCGGCGCTGGCCGACCTGATCGTCGCCGCCACCATGCAGGCGGCGTGGCAGACGGTCGCCAGCCGACACCGGCCGGTGCCGCGCTTCGCGGTGATCGCCTACGGCAAGCTGGGCGGCAAGGAACTGGGCTACATTTCGGACCTCGACGTGATCTTCCTGTTCGACGACGACGACCAGGAGGCGCCCGGTAACTACGCCAAGCTGGCGCAGCGTTTCATCACGTGGATGACGGCGCACACCTCGGCCGGCATCCTGTTCGACGTCGACACCGCGCTGCGCCCGGACGGCGCCTCCGGCATGCTGGTGTCGTCGGTGGCGGCGTTCGAGCGCTACCAGGACAGCGCGGCGTGGGTGTGGGAGCACCAGGCGCTGACGCGGGCGCGCTTTTGCGCCGGCGACGGTGCCATCGGCGCGCGCTTCGAGGCGATCCGCGAGCAGGTGCTGCGCAAGGACCGCAGCGGCCAGGCCGGCGACGCGCTCAGGGACGAGGTGCGCAACATGCGCGCCAAGATGCACGGGGCCTACCCGGGCCGCGACGGCCTGTTCGACCTGAAGCAAGCGGCCGGCGGCATGATCGACATCGAGTTCATGGTGCAGTACCTGGTGTTGCGGCATGCCTGCCAGTATCCGCAGCTGACGCGCAACAGCGGCAACATCGCGCTGCTCAAGCTGTGCGGCGAGCTCGGGCTGATCGACGCGGCGCTGGCCGGCGCGGTCGGCGACGCCTACCGGGCGATGCGCAAGCTGCAGCACCAGGTGCGCCTGCAGGGGCAGGACAACGCCCGGGTGGAGCCGGCGCTGGTGGCGGCCCACGCGGCCAACGTGGTGCGCCTGTGGCACGCGTTGTTCGCTGGCTGAAGCTGCACCCTTGGCACCCATACGCCCTCCCCGCTGCCGGCCCTTCCACCATAGCGGCGCGGCGGCCGCGCCGCTTGCGCGCACGCAGCGCCGGCGACGGAACTTTCAGGCGAAAAAAAACCGCCGGACTTGCGCCAGGCGGTTTTGTGGGAATGCTGCTGCGACGTTTAGAACGTATAGGTAGCCGAGGCCTTGAAGTAGCGACCGTTGCCGTTATGCAGTTGCGAGTTGAAGCCGCCGGAAGCGTAGCGTGGGTCGTACGGCGCCTTCGCGTCGAGCAAGTTGCGGATGTTCACGTTCAACACGATGTGCTTGAAACCGGCATACGAGTACGACGCACCCAGCGTGGTCCAGCTATCGACCTGGCAGGTGCCGTTCGAATAGTTGCTGAACTTCGGCAGGCCGCCCAACTGGTACGCGGTGCTTGGCTGACCGGCGCCATAATGGCAGTACGGTACTGCGTAGATGTCGGCATTGTCGCTGCGGCGCAGCAGCGACACGGCCGACACGAAGTCCAGCGAGCCGGTCAACGTATGATCGCCGCGCGTCCAGTTGGTAGTCCATGAAGCGCGGTGGCGCGGCACATCGGTGACCGTGGTGGCCCAGTCGGAGATGCCGCCGGCGGTACCGACGGCGTTCGCCTGGGCTTCGCCCGGACGCTCGGCGCGACGGTAGCTCAAGGTGTAATCCCAGACCAGCTTGGTGGTCAGGTTGCCCATTTCGCCGAGCGCCTTGCGCAGCGAGACTTCGAAGTCGATGCCCGACACTTCGGTGCTGCCCTGGTTGACGTAGGCACGGTTCACGGCCGAGATCGGACCCGAGTTCGGGATGACCTTGCCGTTCGCGTCGACCAGCTGGACCGCTGGATTGGTGTCACGGATGACACGGCCCGGGAACT
The DNA here is from genome assembly GCA_030272785.1 of Pseudomonadota bacterium. Lineage (GTDB taxonomy): Bacteria > Pseudomonadota > Gammaproteobacteria > Burkholderiales > Burkholderiaceae_D > JAFCUW01. The sequence continues at coordinate 2,769 of JARXKM010000185.1, read as the reverse complement.
GGTCAGGATGGTCGATGACGAACTGCGCGCTCAGCAAGGCCGTTTCCTGCTCCTTGCGGATCTTGTAGTAGTCGACCAGCACGTCGATGTCCTTGACCGGCGTCAGGATCAGGCCGAGCGAGTAGCTCTTCGATTTTTCCGGCTTCAGGTCAGGCGTACCGGCCGACAGGCTGGAGATGCCCTTGGAACAGTCGACCTGGTCGCCGCCTGGCACTGGCTTGACGCCATCCGGGCAACGCACCGAGTCGGTAATGGTGGAGAACGACTGCACGCCACCGGGCGAGATCTGGATCAGTGCCGGCGCGCGGAAGCCGCGTGCATAGGTGCTGCGCAAGCTCGCCATCGGGCTCACTTCCCACTTGGCGCCGACCTTCGGTACGAAGCTCTTGTTGTTCGGGTACTTGTCGTAACGGCCGGCAAAGTCCATCTCGAACTCTTTGGAGAACGGCGTGCGCGCTTCGATGAAGGCCGAGCTGACGCGGCGGCTGCCGTCGATGGCCGAGTTGGCCAGGCCGATGATGTCGCCGCGCTGGGTCAACAGATCGGGCACCAGGCCGATTTTTTCCTCGCGCACTTCGGCGCCGAATGCCAGGCCGACATCGCCGCCGGGCAGCTTGCCGATCGTGGTCGACATCTTGGCATCGAGCTGGGCGACCTGGGAGAAGTTCTTGTTGGTCACCGTCGCCGTCGAGCTTGGGTCGGCCAGGGTAGCGGCCAAGGTACGGTTTTCCGTCATGATGCGCTGGATGGTCGGCTTGTACAGCAGGCCAAAGTAATGCTCGGTGCGCTCATTGCGGTTGTACAGCGCCGCGGTTTCCCAATCCCAGGTGCCGAACGAGCCCTTCAGGCCGGTGACCAGGCGGTACGTCTGGTTGACGTTGTCGGAGCCGCCGGTGGCGTTCATGCGCATGCCGACCGCCGAGCGCGAGGTCGGGAATGGATTGTCCGGATGGCCGATCGGCAGGATCACCTGGAAATCGGTGGCCGAGCCGAGCGCGAACACGGTGCTCGGCGAGGTGCTCTGGAACGCCCGCGGCGCGCCCAGGTAAGTGCGGTCCGAACGGCTAAAACCGAATTCGGTAAACGACGTGATGTCCGGCGTGACGGCCACCGTGAGGCGCGACAGCACGTTGGCGTCCTTGCCGGCGCTTTGGGCTTCGGCGAAATCGTTCAGATTGAAATTACAGAAGGTGCGCCCGATCAGCGTCGAGGTGGCCGACAGGTTGTGGGCCGCGGCGTCGCCGACCAGTTGCTGGTCGGCCGGGCAACCGGTGCGGTTGATGACGTCGGCCTTCAGCGCCAGCGAGTTGGCGAAGTTGCGCGCGCCAGCGGTGCGTTCGCGGTAGAAGAACGGCTGGTTCGACAGGTTGCTCGAAAACGGATTCAGGCGGCCATTGATGTCGGCCAGGCGCGCCGTGTCGATCGCCCGCACGTCCTTGATCAGTGTGCTGTCGCGATCGGCCAGGTCGGCGCTGACGAAAACGTTGTAGCGGTCGCGCGCCAGGTCGCCGAAGCCGACGACGGCACTGGCGTTCTTGCGGTTGAACTTGTTCTGCGCGTTGGCGGTGTAGCTGGCCGACAGCTGGGTGCCCTGGTAGTCGCTCTTGGTGATGAAGTTGACCACGCCGGCGATCGCGTCGGAGCCGTAGACGGCCGAGGCGCCGTCCTTGAAGATCTCGACCCGGTCAATGGCGGAGACAGGGATGGTGTTGAGGTCATACACGGCCGACTTGCCCTGGTTCGGATCGGCGTAGGCGGCGGCGGTGATGCGCCGGCCGTTCAGCAGGATCAAGGTCGAGGACGAGCCCAGACCGCGCAGCGAGGCGGTCGATGCGCCCTTCGAAAAGCCGCCGTCGACGGTGTCGATCGACGAGCCGGAACCGAAGGCGGGGATCGAGTGCAGCAATTCGGCGACGGTGTTGGCGCCGGTGGCGGCGATCTGCTTGGCCGAAATGACTTCGACCGGCGAAGTGCCTTCCTTGTCGGCACGCTTGATGTTCGAACCGGTAACGACGACCTTGATCGGCTCCTGGGTCACTTGTTGCTGTGCCATCACGACGTGCGACGACGCGAGGGTCAGTGCGACGGCGATAACGCTCCGTTTAAGTGTGAAATTCTGTTTCAATGTAACTCCCCTGGTAGTGGTTCTTGCTCAATTATATTTTTGAGATCGTCAAAAGTGTTCGCGCGCAAACATATGTCGCACACGCAACCGTATGAGGTTCGCATAAAGCTCCCTGCTGTGTAAAGATGCTGCTGTTTCCGAGAGTAATTTTTTGCAAATTATGTTGTTTTTTGCGGAATGTATGCATAAAAAAAGCACAAATCCCGTGCCAAAAAAATGGCCGAAAAAAACCCGAGCACGAAGGCTCGGGTCGGTGGCGCAGGCGGCCCAAGTGGCGCCAACTTGGCCGCCAAGCTGGCGAACAGGTAGGCGACTACGTGGGCGGTTTACCTGGCGGTCATCAGCGCGACAGTGGTGTCGAGCATGCGGTTCGAAAAGCCCCACTCGTTGTCGTACCACGACGACACCTTGACCAGCCGGCCGGACACCTTGGTCAGGGTCGAGTCGAAGTTCGACGACGCCGGATTGTGGTTGAAGTCGATCGACACGAGCGGCTCGGTCTGGTACGTCAAAATGCCTTGCAGCGGGCCTTCCGACGCCGCTTTTTCCATCAGCGCGTTGATTTCCTCGACCGTGGTGTCGCGCTTGGCGATGAAGGTCAGGTCGACCAGCGAGACGTTGATGGTCGGCACGCGGATGGCGAA
>JARXKM010000184.1:4467-9665 GCA_030272785.1 Pseudomonadota bacterium | reverse complement strand
ACCCTGCCGTTCAACGGCTGCACCGGGCGCGCGTTCATCGGATAGACCTTGCGGAAGGCGGCGATCTGCCCCTTCGACAGCTCGACCGGCTGCTTGAGCACCTGCCAGCGCACACCGTCGCTGCAGGGCGGCGTGGTCAGCGAGCCGGTGAACTTGTAATAGGCGTGGCCGGCGGGCAGCACGGCAGCCGGATCGAAGCTCGCCAGCTGGTGCGGCTTGCCTTCGGCCGGCAAGGCGGCGAACAGCGGCGCCAAGGTCGGGTTTTCCTTGCCTTCCTTGAACAGCACGGCCACCACCGACAGCTTGCCGTCGGCGCTCTTGTGGACGAAGTGCGCCACCATCGGATAGTTGGTGCCGTTGACCTTTTCCTCGCTCGGCGTGTGAAAGTGAAATTGCAGCAGGTTGGCCGCGCCGTCGCTGGTGCTCAAGGTGCTGCCCGGCGGCAAATTGACCTGCACCGTGTGGCCATTGTTGATCACCTCGGCAGAACCGGCCTGGTAGTGAAATCCGAGCGGGGCCAGCGGCGCACGCTTGGCAGCCTTGTCCTCGATGTTGATGGGCGACTGCTCCTTGCTCAGCTTGCACGCCGAGTTGGCGTGGTCAAGATCGGCCCAATGCGTGGGGGCGGTCTTGCCGTCGTAACTCCAATGGGCGGCGTGCGCGGCCTTGTCGTCGGCGTGGGCGAGGGGGATGGTCAGGGCCAGCATGGCGCCCATGTACAGCAAGCTTGTCTTTTTCATCATTTTCCGGTGTAGGTAAAGGTCATCGATGGCAACCGAAAACGGGCCCAGGCCCGCTCCGGCGCGTTTTGCCGATCCACGCCTATTCGGCATCGGCATGCTGCTGCTTACTGTTGCGTGTTACTGGGACAAGTACTTCTCTCACATTAACATGTACGGCGCAGGGGTCAAAATTCTTCCCAGTCGTCGTCGCCCGCCAGCGCCGGCTTGGCATGCGCCGGTGCGCGCACCGCGGCCGGCGCGCGCACCGCGGCCGGCCGCACCGCTGGCAACGCCTTGCGGGGCGCGCCGGCTTTGCGCGGGGCGGCACTGCGTGCCACCGTGGCGACGGCGGCGGCGCCGGCCGCGGCGCCACCGAGCGTGAACACGCTGACCACCTGCGCCAGGCCGCTCGACTGTTCTTGCAGCGACGCCGCGGCGGCCGCCGCTTCTTCCACCAGCGCCGCGTTTTGCTGCGTCACCGTGTCCATCTGCACGATCGCCTGGTTGATCTGCTCGATGCCGGCAGTCTGCTCCTGGCTGGCGGCGGTAATTTCGCCCATGATGTCGGTCACGCTGCGGATACTGTCGACCACGTTGTTCATCGTCGCGCCGGCTTCATCGACCAGCCGTGCGCCGAGCTCAACCTTGTCGACCGAGTCGCCGATCAAGGCCTTGATTTCCTTGGCTGCAGCGGCCGAGCGCTGCGCCAGGTTGCGCACTTCGCTGGCAACGACGGCGAAACCGCGCCCCTGTTCGCCAGCCCGGGCGGCCTCGACGGCAGCATTCAGCGCGAGGATGTTGGTCTGGAATGCAATGCCGTCAATGACGCCGATAATGTCGACGATCTTTTTCGACGAGGCATTGATCGCCCCCATGGTCTCGACCACCTGCGAGACCGCCGCGCCGCCCTGGATCGCCACCGACGAAGCGGAGATCGCCAGCTGGTTGGCCTGGCGCGCATTGTCCGCATTCTGCTTGACGGTCGAGGTCAGTTCCTCCATCGACGACGCGGTTTGCTCGAGTGCGCTGGCCTGTTCTTCGGTACGTGCCGACAAGTCCAGATTGCCGGCCGCAATCTGGCTCGACGCGGTGGCGATCGTGTCGGTGCCGCTGCGCACCTGGCCGACAATATTGACCAGGCTGTCGTTCATGTCCTTGAGTGCTTGCAACAGCTGGCCCGTTTCGTTGGTCGACGTGACCACGATGCGGCTCGACAGGTCGCCCGAGGCGACCGTTTGCGCGATTTTCACTGCGGCGTTGATGGGACCGGTAATCGAGCGAGTCAGCAGCCAGGCGATGAACGCGCCGGCGCCGGCCGCCAGGGCGCTGATGACCAGCATCAGCAGCCTGGACTGTTCGTAGGAAGCGAGCGCGTGGTCCTCATCTGCCTTGCTCTTTGCCTTTTGCAAGTCGGCGAATTCGTTGATGGTGTCCTGCCATTTCTTCGTCGCCGGATTGGCCTGTTTCAACAGAAATTGGGTCGCCTCTGCCTTGTTGGTCTTGGTCATTTCCTGGAACTGGTTGTTCAAGGCTAGCGCAGCAACCCGCTCTTCGGCGATCCTGCGCAGGAACGCCTTGCCGGCGTCGTCCAGCGGCATTTTCTCGAGCAAGCCGAATGCCGTGTTGTAGTCGTTGCGCGCCTCCTCGATCTTCTTTTGTTCCGTGCGCGCCTGTTCGTCGTCTGAAAGTAGCGCGATGCTGCGCACGACGCGCGCGATGACGTGGGTAGAGGTCAACATTTCCTGCAGCAGGCCGATCTTGCGGACATTGACGTCGACAATATGAGTCAGATCCGCATTGGAGCGGCTCATGCCGTTGATGCCAAGCGCAGCCACGCCGACGAGCATGCATAACAGCACGCCAAAACCGAAGTTGAGGAGCGTGCCAATTTTTGAGTTTGCGATGTGCATATAGGTCTCCGGTCTCTTTTATATATGTATGTGCAGCTTGGTACGAACTTCTTTGCTTCCGGCATGGCGGACAGGTGGTGCCGTCGGGGTTGGGACGGGTGAGGAGACACTGCTCGTCGCCTGGGATACCGGAACTTGCGCGCTGCGGCGGCGTCGTGGCAGGGCAGCGAGTGAGTGTGTATATTGGATAGAATATAGGAAGAAATTTCCGCGCGGGAAATATATTTACAGGGCGTTGTTTTTGTTGAGTGTAAGCAACTCAGCAGGAAGTAGCTTGCTTGCGTATTTACGCAGCGCCACAGCGCCAGCCGCCTGCGCCGCCTGCATGCAAGGCGGTGAACCGGGCCGATTTCCGCTACCATGTCTGGATGTCCCAACTAATCCAGCTGATCCAAACGTACGGCGTGCTGATCGTCTTCGGCACCGTCCTGCTCGAGCAGATCGGCTTGCCGATTCCGGCGCTGCCGCTGCTGATCGTGGCCGGCGCGCTGGCCGCCGGCGGCGAGATCAGCTGGCCCGCCTGCCTCGCCGCCAGCCTTGCCGCCTGCCTGGTCAGCGACTATTTCTGGTTCCGCGCCGGGCAGTTCTACGGCAAGCGCATTCTCCGGCTGCTGTGCAAGATTTCCCTGTCGCCCGACTTCTGCGTGCGCCAGACCGAAGACAAGTTCACCCGCTACGGCGCGAAATCGCTGCTGGTGGCCAAGTTCATCCCCGGCTTTAACACCATCGCGCCGCCGCTGGCGGGCGCGATGGGCACCAGCACGCCGCGCTTTCTCGCCTTCAGCGTGGGCGGCGGCCTGCTGTGGAGCGGGGTCGGCATCGGCTTGGGCGCATGGTTCCACGCCAGCATCGACGACCTGCTCGACACGCTCGACACCATGGGCGGCGTCGCCCTGGCCGGATTGGCCGGCATGCTGGCGCTGTTCGTGTTGTATAAATACATCGAGCGGCGCCGCTTCCGGCGCAGCCTGCCGGTCGAGCGCATCCAGATGGACGAACTGCGTGCGTTGCTCGACAGTGGCGCCGCGCCCGTGCTCATCGATGCGCGCAGCCTGACCGCGCAGCAACTCGAGCACGCCATCCCCGGCGCGCTCAGTTTCCTCGGCTGCGAGCCCGGCCAGCTGATGGCCTCGCTCGACAAGGACCGCCACATCGTCGTCTACTGCAGCTGCCCGAACGACGTCACCGCCGCCGAAATCGCCCGCCAGTTTCTGGCCAACGGTTTTCACCGGGCGCGCGCGCTGCATGGCGGCCTCGACGCCTGGAACGCCCATCACGCCGGCGCCGAACCGGTGCCCGCGCCGCGCCATGCCCACGCTCACTGAAACACGGCCGTAGCAGGCCGGCGTAGCTCGACTACGACGCACTGCGGGACCCACTCGCCCGCAATTTGACGATTTTGCGCGACGTTGTACCTAAACTACAAAGATAGCTTGCATCGAGCGCAAGAAGTCCTTAAGCTTGGCGATCACTTTTTCCTTTTTGATCATGACCGTCCAGCCGCCCCAGTCCGTCACCTCCACCGCGTTCGCCGACGGCCCCCGTTTGCTGGCCGACGTCGGCGGCACGAATGCCCGCTTCGCGCTCGAGTTCGCGCATGGCCGCATCGAGCTGATCGACGTGCTAGCCTGTGCCGACTATCCGACCCTGGCCGACGCGTTGCGCGCCTACCTGGCCTCGCCGGCGCTGGCCGCGGCCGGCGTGACGGCGATCCGCCATGCGGCCATTGCGATCGCCAACCCCGTCACCGGCGACCTGGTGCGCATGACCAACCACCACTGGGAATTCTCGATTGACGCGTTGCGCCAGGAATGCGGCTTCGCCACCCTGTTGGTGGAAAACGATTTCACCGCGCTGGCGCGCGCCTTGCCTTACCTCGACGCCAGCCAGAAGCGCCAGGTCGGCGGCGGCGCCGCCTGCGCGCAGCGCTCGATGGGCCTGCTCGGCGCCGGCACCGGGCTGGGCGTCTCCGGCCTGGTGCCGGCCGCCGGCGGCTGGGGCGCGTTGCGCAGCGAGGGCGGCCACGTCACGTTTTCGCCCGCCAACGACACCGAAATCGCCATCCTGCGCTTCGCCTGGGGCGAGTTCGAACACGTCTCGGCCGAGCGGCTGCTGTCGGGCGTCGGCCTCGAACTGATCTATCGGGCGCTGGCCCACCTCAACGACCAGCCCGACCTGCGTCTTCTCGCGCCGGAAATTTCGCGCCGCGCGCTGGCCGGCGAATGCGCGCTGTGCGACCAGGTCATCGAGGTGTTTTGCGGCATGCTCGGCACCGTCGCCGGCAACCTGGCCATCACGCTCGGCGCCCAGGGCGGCATCTATATTGGCGGCGGCATCGTGCCGCGGCTCGGCGCGCGCTTCGACGCATCGTCGTTTCGCAGCCGCTTCGAGCAGAAAGGGCGTTTCGTCAGCTACCTGGCGCAGGTGCCGACGTATGTCATCACGGCCGCCTATCCGGCCTTTCTGGGCGTGTCGGCCATCCTGTCGGAAAAGCTGTCGGCCAGCGCCGCGACCGCCGACTAGGGCGCGCGATGCGCCGCACGCCGCTTTTATCAGGTACAATGAA
>JARXKM010000184.1:0-4367 GCA_030272785.1 Pseudomonadota bacterium | reverse complement strand
GTTGTAGTCCAATCGGCCTCATTGATGACGGTCGCCGCGCCTCGTTGATGGGTTGTTTGATATTTTCATTGCATTGCTTGTGCAAGATCCGCTGACGACGTCGTTATGAATACTGATGAGGCCAAAAAAGTCCTCGAAACCGCCTTGCTGTGCGCGCGCGAGCCGATGTCGATTCACGGCATGAAAAAGCTGTTCGTCGACGTCGACGACAACGGCCGCCCGATGGGCGCCGGAGTGGGCGCCGACACCATCAAGCTGATGCTCGAGGAATTGCGCCGCGACTGGGATCACCGCGGCATCGAAATCGTCAGCCTGGCGTCCGGCTGGCGGTTCCAGAGCCGCCCTGAAATGAAGCAGTACCTCGACCGCCTGAGTCCGGAAAAACCGCCCAAGTATTCGCGGGCGACGCTCGAGACGCTGGCGATCATCGCTTATCGCCAGCCGGTCACCCGCGGCGACATCGAGGAAATTCGCGGCGTCGCGGTCAATTCGCAGACCATCAAGATGCTCGAAGACCGCGGCTGGGTCGACGTGCTGGGCTACCGCGAAGTGATTGGCCGCCCGGCGTTGCTGGGCACCACCCGGCAGTTCCTCGACGACCTCGGACTGGCCACGCTGTCGCAGCTGCCGCCGTTGCAGGAACTGGCGGCGGTGCGCGGCAACGGCCTCGAAATGGAGGCGCTCGAAGCGGCCTTGCAGGAAAATTTTGACAAAGCGGCGGCCCCTGTGGTCGCCGGCAACGATGGCGCAGGCGGCGACGAACACGCCCCCGGCCTTGACACTTCACCCGTTGAAGTCCCAATTCACGACCCTGCGCCAGAGAATCCGGTTGACGCTGCGCCAGGTCAGCACAACCACGAAACGAACGATGAATCCAATTAAAGCAACAGAAACAATTGCCGCCGACATGGCCGGCAACGACGCAGCCGCAGCGGCCAAGCCGAAACGCCGCACCAAGGCCCAGATCGAGGCCGACACGGCCGCCGGGATCACCCTGCCGCGTGCCCGCAAGGCAGCCGCGCCGAAGGTCGACGTCGCCGTCGCCGCCGCCGCCGAGGCGGCGCCCGCGGTGAAGGCGGCGCCCAAGCCGCGCGCCGCCAAGGCGGTCGTGGCCGACGCCGCGCCGGCGGCGGTTGCGCCGGCAGCACCAGCACCAGCACCAGCTTCGACACCAGCATCGGCTTCAGCGACACCAGCACCGGCGACTGCAGCGCGAGTCGACGCCGCGCCGGCCGCCGCTCCGGTAGCGCGCAAGCCGCGCGCGCCGAAACCGGCCGCGGCCAGCCCGGCACCGCAGGCTGCGGCTGCCGCGCCATCGGAGGCCGCAGCCGCCGAGGCAGGCGCCAGCGCCGACGCCCCGCGCGAAGAGCGTGGCCCGCGTCCGCCGCGCGGCCCGCGCCAGATGCGCGAGCAGCGCCAGGCGCGCGAACCGCGCGAGCCGCGCGTGGCCGCGCCGGCTGACACCAGCGCCGAAGCGATCGCCACCGCCGAACCGGTCGAGGGCGCCGAAGTGCGCCGCGAACGCGGTCCGCGTCCGGAGCGCCACGCCGACGGCAAGGTCCGTCCGAAGACCAACAAGAAGGGCAATCCCGGCCTGCAGCACCGCCGCAAGCCGAGCATGAACGACGCCGACGAAGCATTTTCGTACGTCACCTCGGACGCCTTCGACGCCAACGACGGCGGCCGCGCGCAGCCGCAAAAGCCGGTCAAGCGCGACCTCACGTCCGACGACGACGCGCCGAAGCTGCACAAGGTGCTGGCCGAAGCGGGCCTCGGCTCGCGCCGCGACATGGAAGACCTGATCGTCGCCGGCCGCGTGTCGGTCAACGGCGAGCCGGCCCACATCGGCCAGCGCATCCTGCCGTCGGACGCGGTACGCATCAACGGCAAGCTGATTCACCGTAAAGTGAGCAGCAAGCCGCCGCGCGTGCTGGTGTACCACAAGCCGGCCGGCGAAATCGTCAGCCACGACGATCCGGAAGGCCGTCCATCGGTCTTCGACCGCCTGCCGATGATGAAGGCCGGCAAATGGCTGGCCGTCGGCCGGCTCGACTTCAACACCGAAGGGCTGCTGCTGTTTACCACTTCGGGCGACCTGGCCAACCGGCTGATGCACCCGCGCTACAACATCGACCGCGAATACGCCGTGCGCACCCTCGGCGAGCTCGAAGAAGGCATGCGCCAGAAGTTGCTGGCCGGCGTCGAGCTCGACGACGGCGTCGCCTCGTTCACCAAGATCGCCGACGGCGGCGGTGAAGGCATCAACAAGTGGTACCGCGTGGTGATCGGCGAGGGCCGCAACCGCGAAGTGCGCCGCATGTTCGAAGCGATCGGCCTGACCGTGTCGCGCCTGATCCGTACCCGTTACGGCGCGATGACCCTGCCGAGCGGCCTCAAGCGCGGCCGCTGGGAAGAGCTGGAAGAAAACGATGTGCGCGCGCTGTTGTCGGCGTTTGGCGTCGAGAAGAAGGGCGAGAAGGGCGCCGCTCCCGAAGCGCGCGGTCCGAAAGGGCGCGGCCAGGAAGGGCGCGTCCCGGCCGGTCCGCGCGTGCTCGACGAAGACAAGCGCAACGATGGCAACCGCATCGACCGTGTCGACGCCAACCGTAACGCCGATCCGTTCGGTCCGCCGACCGGGCGCGGCATGGGGCGCGGTGGCCGTCCGGGCGGGCGCAGCCAGGCAGCGCCGGTCGGCGCCGGTTTCGGCGGCATGCCGGGCGGCCATCCGACCGCCGGCCAGGGGCGTCCGCAGGGCGAAGGCCGGCCGCAAGGCCAGGGTCGTCCGCAGGGCGAGGGTCGGCCGCAGGGGCAGGGCCGTCCGCAGGGCCAGGGCCGGCCAGTCGGTGCCGACGGCCAGGGCGGCCGTCCGCAAGGGCAGGGCCGGCCAGGCGGCCAGGGGCGGCCTGGCGGCGGTGGCGGCGGTGGCGGTCAGGGGGCCGGCGGTGCGCCGAAAGGGCGCCAGCCGGATCCGCTGCAGACCACCTTCGGCTTCGGCAATGGCGGTTCGGCACGCCGCGCGCAGGGACCGCAAGGTCCGCGCGGCGCCGATCACGGCCTGCCGCGCCGCGGACGCCGCGGTTAATCGGAGCGAAGCGCCTGGACGAAGGGCAAACCTGGAGTGGGGGGGGCAGACCCCGGTTTTGCTTGCATGGGGTCTGATCCCCGCGGGCCTCGGCGCGCGCAATGTGGGGAGGGCTTACTTGCACGCGGTATGACGGGGCCGCTGAGGACCGGCGGTCTCGGCGCCAATAACTCCGGTGACTCGGCAACTCCGGGGTCTGACCCAAAAAGCGGGTCAGACCCCTGCGGGAGCGTCTGCGGACATCCAGCCGATACGCCCGCCAATGGCACCGTCGGAAGTGTTGTAGGAATGCTCATCTGACCCGCGAGCGATTGCGGCGAGCCCTGAAAAGAGTTATAATCTACAGCCTAATAAAAGTTCCTTCGCAGCGTTAGTCTGATGCAAGTGCTTTCATCTGGTTGGGAATATAGAAGATGGGCAGATGCCCATTTTTTTTTTGGTAAAACGTTTTGAGCGGTCCGTGCGCGGACCTGGGATCTGGAGAACCGATTGCAGCAGTTTGATTTAATCGCCAAGACAGTGGCTGGCCTGGGTTACGACCTCGTCGATGTGGAGCGGGGCGATCGCGGGATTTTGCGCGTATACATCGACTTCCCCGCCGCCGACGTGGCCGAAAATGGTCCGATCACGGTCGAGGATTGCGCCACGGTCAGCCATCAGCTGTCGCATGTGCTGACGGTCGAGAACGTCAATTACGAACGGCTCGAGATTTCCTCGCCGGGGCTGGACCGCCCGGTGCGCACGATGGCCGATTTCGTCCGCTTCGAAGGCGAGGAATGCACCGTCAAGCTGCGCAACGCCTTTCCGGGTAGCGCCAACCGCAAGACCTACACCGGGGTCCTGCAGGCGCCGCAAGGCGACAAAATCGGTTTGGAATTTGAAAGTAAAGAGGGTCCGGCGCTGTTGGAATTTACGCTCGCCGACTTGGATAAGGCACGCTTGGTGCCGCAGGTGGATTTTAAGAAGGGCAAAGCATGAGTCGCGAAGTATTGTTGTTGGTAGATGCGCTGGCGCGCGAAAAAAACGTCGATAAGGATGTCGTCTTCGGCGCGCTCGAATTCGCCCTGGCACAAGCCACGAAGAAACGCTACGAGGGTGAAGTCGACATTCGCGTCTCCATCGACCGCGAGTCGGGCGAGTTCGAGTCCTTCCGCCGCTGGCACGTGGTGCAGGACGACGCCGGCCTGCAGCTGCCGGACCAGGAAATCCTCCACTTCGAAGCGGTCGAGCAGATCCCCGACATCGAAGTCGACGAATACATCGAAGAGCCGATCGAGTCGGTCGA
>JARXKM010000183.1 GCA_030272785.1 Pseudomonadota bacterium | reverse complement strand
AAACATCCTGGTCGAACGTGCCGGGATGTTGTTTCTTAAGAGACCTGACCCCAGCGCGGCCGCTGAAAATGTCCGATTGTCAGACCTGACCCCAGCAAAATGTCCGATTGTCAGACCTGACCCCAGCGGCTGACCCCAGCGGCAAACGGACCGGGCGTCAAGCGGCGTTGGCTGCCTCGCCCGGCGGCTCGGGCCAGTTGCCCAGCACCACCGACATGTCGACAAAGCCGGCGCGCCACGCGCCTTCCAGGTCTTGCTCGATGCGCTCCATCGAGGTGGCGCCGAAGTTGGCGAAGCCGCGCACGCCGTACGCGCGATTGCGCCCGTGCCCCTTGGCCATGTACAGCGCCATGTCGACCAGGTTGACTGCGCGCTCCCACGGCAGCGGGTGCTCGCCCGGCGACAGCGGGAACGGCGCGAAGCCGATCGAGACATTCACCGATATCCGGCTGCCATGGTAGTCGATGGTGTGCGACGAGATCCCCGCCAGCAGCCGCCGCGCTACTTCGTCGACGCCGCTGCGCGGTATCGCCGGCAGGAAGGCGAGGAACTCTTCGCCACCCCAGCGCACGATCATGTCGGTCTCGCGCAAAATCTCGCGCAGGTTCTCCGAGATCATCGTCAGCACCGCGTCGCCAGCGGCATGCCCGTAGCTGTCGTTGACATGCTTGAAATGGTCGACGTCGAGCAGGAACAGGGCGCCGACGATCTCCTCGCCCGAGCCGCCCACGCTGCGTTTTTCGAGCGGCACCAGGCCGCGCATGAATTCCTGGAAGTGGCGCCGGTTGTACAGCAGCGTCAACGGATCGCGCGAACTTTGCTGCGCCAGTTCCAGGTTCTTCATCTTCAGCTGCGCGTTCGCATGGCGCACCTTGCGGTACAGGATGCCGACGATCACCGACGCCAGCGCAAACACCACCGCCAGCAGCCACCAGACGCGCTGCTGCAGCCGCCGGTTGTCGATCTCGGCCGACTTGACCTGGTTCTCGCGGCGCAGCAGTTCGATCTGGCGTTCCTTCTTGTCGGCCTCGTATTTCCCCTGCAGCTCCAGCACCGCCTTCTGGCGCCGCGTTTCGAACAGCTCATTCGACAGCTTGCGCTCTCGATGGTAGGCCTGTACCGCGCCAGGCATGTCGCCGGCCTGCTCGAGCGCCAGGCCGTATTCCATCATGACCTCTTGCAGTTCCGGCTTGTCGCCCGATTTTTCGTACACCGCCAGGCCTGCCTCGAAACTGCGCTTGCCTTCGGCCAGCCGTCCCATGCCCAAATAGGCCTGGCCGATGTTGATCCGCGCGGTCGCTTCAATGCCGGTCGCGTGAAGCGGGCTCGCCGCCTCGATCGCCTGGTTCGCGTAAAGCAGCGCGTTGCGGTAGTCGCGCTCCTTCAGATAACTGTCCGACAGGTTCACCAGCGAGACGGCGATCATCTTGGCCGCGCCGATCTGGCGCTCCAGCACCAGCTCGTCGCGCAGCGCCTTGAGCGCACGCTTGGACTGGTTGGTCTCGATGGCCAGACCGTACTCGGTGTTTTTCAGGCTGGCCATGCGGCCCGGCGAATTCGTTTGCGCGGCCAGCGGCATCGCTTCGGCAAGCGCTTCGAAGCCCTTGTCGTACTCCTTCATCGCGGTGTACAGCTGCGCCAGCGCGTTGAGCGCCATCACGCTTTGGATCGGATGCGCATAACGGCGCGCCATCGCGGCGGCTGTCTGCAGCTTGTTCAGCGCTTCGGGGAAATTGCCCTCTTCGCTGTATGAATTGCCCGAGGTGATGGTGGCGCTGATCTTCAGCTCCATGTCGGCGGTGCTGTTGGCGAGCTTTTCACCCTGCCACGCGATCAGGTGGGAGGCTTTGCGTTCGTTCATCGACGACAGCACGTAGGCCTTCGCCATCAGACCTTTTGCCAGCGCCACGTTGTCGTGCTGCGCGCTGCCGAAGGCGATCAGTTCCTCGGCCAGCGCGAGCGCTTCGGGCATTTGTCCGAGCCGGTTCCTGGCCAGGCATAACAGGTTGAGGAATTCGGCCTTGTCCGCGTTGCCGGCGGCGCGGCCCCGCGGCTCGAGCGCGACCAGCATCGCCACCGCCTTGTGCGGCACGAAGCGTACCACCTCGCGCAACTCCCCCAATTGCTGCCCGATGCCGGGATGCGATTGCGCCGCCACCAGGCCCGTTGCGAGCGATAGCGATGCAAGCAGCGCGGCGATGGCGCCGCGAGGCGATTGGGGTACCAAACCTGCCAACATCTTGTCCTTTGGGGAAGTAGCAATCCTGCCGGCCCCGCGATGGAGCATCACGTAATTATATTCGTGTTGCAAACGGGAAAATTATATTTTCCGGGCGATGTACAAAAATGCAGCTGTTCGGACACACTTTACCTGCCAACTCCCTGCCGATTTGGCCTGCAATCTAGGCGAATCGCTACGATTTCGCCGAATCGGCGTCCCATGCCGCGTTTTCGGCCTTCCGTCGCAAACCCGCGGCGCCGGCCGGCCGCCGGCCATACAGTGGCGTCATCCCCTCATTCTCCAGGAAATCCCATGCTCCAGATTCGCAACGTGATCAAGACTTTCGGCAAGGACGTCACGGCGGTCGACGACGTTTCGCTCGAGCTGACAGCAGGCGTGGTCGGACTGATCGGCCACAACGGCGCCGGCAAGACCACCCTGATGCAGATGATCGCCACGCTGACCCGCCCCACCAGCGGCCAGATCCTGTTCGACGGCGCCGACATCGTTGCCAGGCCGGACGCGATCCGCCGCCGCCTCGGCTTCCTGCCGCAGGACTTCGGCGTCTATCCGAACCTGACCGCGCTCGAATTCATGCAGTATTTCGCCGCCCTGAAAGGGGTGCGCGACCCGGCCCGCATCCGCCACCTGCTCGAACTGGTCAACCTGCACGAGCAGGCCAGGCGCCCGGC
Source organism: Pseudomonadota bacterium (assembly GCA_030272785.1). Lineage (GTDB taxonomy): Bacteria > Pseudomonadota > Gammaproteobacteria > Burkholderiales > Burkholderiaceae_D > JAFCUW01. The sequence goes on along the minus strand of JARXKM010000183.1, from coordinate 6,759 downwards.
CGCGGCGTTCTCGGGCGGCATGAAGCGCCGCCTCGGCATCGCCCAGGCGCTGCTGGCCGATCCCGATATCCTGATCGTCGACGAACCGACCGCCGGCCTCGATCCGGAAGAACGGCTGCGCTTTCGCAATCTGCTCGCCGAACTGGGATTCAACAAGCTGGTGATCATGTCGACTCATATCGTCTCCGACGTCGAGAGCGTCGCCAGCCAGCTCGCCATCATGCGTTCCGGGAAGCTGGTCGCTTTCGAGACGCCCGCCGCGATGCTCGAGCAGGCGCGCGGCCAGGTCTGGTCGGCCAGCGTCGACGCCGCCCAGTACGATGCGCTGCGCGCCAACGTCCACGTGCTGCACGCGCAGCGCAACGGCGCGACGGTGGCCGTGCGCATCGCCCACGGCGAATCGCCATGCGCCGGCGCGCGCGTGGCCGAACCGAGCCTGGAAGAGGCGCTGATGGCGCAGCGCTACGCGGTGCGGGAGCTGGCGGCATGACCGGCCATCTGCTCAAGGCGCTCGCGCTCAACGAGGTGCGCCTGCGCATGCGGCGCATCTCCACCATCGTCGCGCTGCTGGCGGTGGTGGCGATCAGCTGGGCCATGATCGAGGACCCGGCCAGCGGCAACGCGCTGCTGGTGGTCGGCAATGCGCGCGTGCTCTACACCAGTTCCACGCTGGCGCTGGGCAGCGCCGCGCTGGCGTCGATGCTGTTCGGGCTGGGCGGTTTCTTCCTGGTACGCGGCCGCATCGCCGAAGATATCCGCACCGGCGCCGGCAGCGTAATCGCCGCCACCCCGGTCGGCAACGCGCTGTTCCTGGCCGGCCGCTGGCTCGGCGGCGTCGCCTATCTCGGCCTGCTGCTGCTCGCCTTCATGGGCACCATGATGGTCTGCCACGCGCTGCGCGGCGACGGCCCGATCGAGCCGCTGGTGTACTTGTCGACCTATTGCCTGATCCTGCTGCCGATGGCTTTTTTCGCCGCCAGCTGCGCCATCCTGTTCGACAGTTGGGCGCCGTTGATGGGCAAGGGCGGCGATGTCCTGTACTTCTTCTTGTGGGTCGGGCAGATCTCGATGGTGGCGCTGGTGGAAACGTCGGGCCAGCGCGGCCTGCCATGGACGCTGTTCGACTTTACCGGCACCACCGCGGTATTCCTCACCCTTGGCGCCCACTTCGACACCACTCACCTGTCGCTCGGATTGTCGCCGTTCGATGCGCGGCTGGCGCCGCTGCTGCTGCCGGCCGAGCCGTGGAGCATGCCGGTGGTGCTGATGCGCTGCGCGGCCGGCGTGCTGGCGCTGTTGCCATTGGCGCCGGCGGTGCTGCTGTTTCACCGGTTTTCGCCGGACAAGGTGAAGCTGTCGCGCTCGCGCCAGCGCCGCTCGCCGCTGGCGCTGGTCGACGGCGCGCTGCGCCGCCTGTCGCCGCTGGTGCGGCCGCTGTTCGCGCTGGCTGCCAGGTTGCCGCGCCGCGCCGGCCAGGTGCTGGCCGATGTGGCGCTGGCGCTGGCCGCGTCGCCATCGTCGATCGCCGTGCTGGTGCTGGCGTTGGCAGCGTCGCTGGTGTCCGACATGCGCGTGCTGGGGCCGCTGCTGACCGCCTGCGTGGCGTGGTGGGGCATCCAGGCGAGCGACATGAGCACGCGCGATTTCCAGGCCGGCGCCGAAGCCATGAGCGCGGCGGTGGAAGGCGGCGCCACGCGGCGCTACCTGCGCCAGTACGTCGCGACGGTGCTGCTCGGCTTTATGTTCATGGGCGTGATCGCGCTGCGTTTCGCGCTGCACGATCCGTTGCGCGGCGCCGCGGTCGCCGGCGGCATCCTCGCGCTCGCCGCGCTGGCCCAGGCGCTGGGCCGATGCAGCCGCACGCCGCGTGCGTTCATGTCGCTGTTCCTGTTTGGGCTGTACGTGGCGGTCAATGCCGTCAAGGTGCCGATGGTCGACGCGGTCGGCTTCAACGGCGTCGCCAACGCGCATTCGGTGCTGGCCTACCTGGCGATCGGCATGGCGGCGCTGGCCGGCGGCTATGCCTGGAATCGGCGCGACTGACACGGCAGTCGACCGCGGGCCTGACTGCGCGTGTCGGGCCCGCGATCGTCGTCACGGTGCCAGTAGCTCGCGTTCCAGCGCTTGCGCCAATTCGGTGACCTTCGGCGCCAACAGGCGTTGTGTGCTGGCCATCGCTTCGCCGCTGGCGAGCATCATTTTCTCGACCACTTTCCTGCCGGTCGGCGATGCGTAGAAGGTTGTGATCTCCTGCATCTCGGCCGTCGAGAAGTGGTGCAGGAAGCTCTTCCCCACTTGGTCCATCACGCAGTCCATCAGCGCCGTATTGTCGGTGATCGCCTTGATGCCGTCGGCGACGCGCGGCTGTTTCTGGGCTATCCTGGCCGCGATCTCTTTTCGCTTCTCATCGCTGATGGTGCGGTTGCGCCCGATCGCCTTGCCGGCTTCGGTACGGATGGCATTTGGCAGGCTGATGGCCATGCCGGTGGCAAACTGTTCGCGAAAATGCAGGGCGCTGAGCAGCGCGCGCGCTTCCGGCGGCGCTTCATGGCAGGTCGCGGACGTGTCTTGGGCCTGGGCGTTGACAGCAGCCGCCAGCAGGGCGGCAACGACGATTTTTTTCATGGCGGTTCTCATGTTGGTGAAGGAGCACAGGGCCGATACCGGCGCAAGCCAGTGAGGCATGCTAATTCGCCGCCGGACCGGCATCAGGCGCGCTCGCCGAAGTCGCGCCCGGCGTTACGCAAGGCATCGGCGCATGATACTTGCGTGCGCACCGCGCCCGGCTCCAGGCATTACGCCGCCAGCTGCTGCAGCAAATACAGCCGCTGGTACAAGCCGCCGTCCAGCTGCATCAACGCCTCGTGCGTGCCCGCTTCGGCGATCCTGCCGTGATTGAGCACGATGATGCGGTCGGCGTCGCGGATCGTCGACAGCCGGTGCGCGATCGCCACGATCGTCACCCGGCCGCGCAGTTCGTCGAGCGCCACCTGCACGATCTGCTCGGTCTGGCTGTCGATGTTCGACGTCGCCTCGTCCAGCAGCAGGATCTTCGGCTGCCCCGCCAGCGCCCGTGCGATGGCGATCAGCTGCTTCTGGCCGGTCGACAGGCGCGAGCCGCCTTCGCCCAGCGAGGTATCGTAGCCCTGCTCGAGCGCGGCGATGAATTCGTGCGCATGGGCCGCGCGCGCCGCCGCCTCGATCTGCTGGTGCGACAGGCCGCGGCCCATGTCGATGTTCTCGCGCGCCGATGCGGCCAGCAGGAACGGATCCTGCGGCACCAGCCCGACGTCGGCGCGGAAGCGGTCGTTGTCGATGCCCGCCAGCGGCTGGCTGTTGATCTCGATGCTGCCTTGCTCGGTGCCGTAATAGCGCAGCAGCAGCGACAGCAGCGTCGATTTGCCGCTGCCGGTATGGCCGACGATGCCGACGAACGCGCCCTGCGCGATATCGAGGCTGAGCTGGTGCAGCACCGGCTGGCCCGGCGCGTAGCCGAACGTCAGGTCGCGGATGCGGATCGCCGGGCCGTCGGGCGCCACCGCGCGCAGCGCCGCCGGCGCCCTGCCGGCGGCATGCTCCGGCGCGCCTGGTTCGTCGAGCAGCGCGGCCACGCGGGCGGTCGCCACCACCGCCTGCTGCAGGCCGCTGAACTGCATGGTGATCTGGATCAGCGGCTCGACCACCCGGGCGATGTAGCTGATGAACGCATACAGCACGCCCACTTCGAGCGCGTTCATCTGGCGCTGGCCGAAGCTGAAGATCACCACCGCCAGCAGGATCACGTTGAGCAGGTCGAGCGCGGGACGCAGCAGGAAGGCGTTGGCGCGCAGTTCGGCCAGGCGCGCCTTGTAGTGCGCGTGGTTGGTGGCGGCGAAGCGCGCGGCGAAGCGGTCCTGGGCGTTATTCGCCTGCAGCACGCTCATGCCGCCGATCGACTCGGCCATCTGGCCGTTGATGTCGCTGCGCAGCGCGCGCGCCCGCGTCACCGCCGGTGCCGACATGCGCTGGTACAGCCAGACGATCAGCACCACCGCCGGCACCAGCGCCAGCACGATCAGCATCAGGCGCCAGTCGAGCCACGCCATCGCCGCCATCGTGCCGACCAGCACGATGCTGCTGTCGAGGATCACGAACAGCACCTGGATGTACAGCGTCTTGACCGCCTCGGTGTCGTTGGTGACGCGGCTGACCAGCTGACCGGTGATCGCATGGTCGAAGAACGCCATCGGCAGGCGCAGCACGTGGACGTACACCCACTCGCGCAGGCGCTGCACCGAGCGCATCGCCAGGCCGGACAGGCGCACCAGTTGCAGGTAGCGCAGGCCGGAGGCGATCCAGCCGCTCACCAGCATGCCGGCCAGCAGCGCGACGATGCGCGGCCAGTCGAGGCGGTGCGGCAGCAGGTGCTGGTCGATCAGCGCCTTGCCGAGAATCGGGCCGATCACTTCCAGTCCGGCGGCCAGCACCAGCCAGACGATCGCCCAGCCCAGGTGGCGGCGGTCCGGATGGGCGGCGCGGCGCAGCAGGCCGATCGCGCGCCTGGCTTGCCGGCGCATGCCCTGCGCTTGTGAATCAGAGTGCATCGAGGCTGGCCTCCAGTTGTTGATAGCGCCACTGGCTGGCGTACCAGCCGTCCGTCGCGATCAGGGTGTCGTGGCTGCCAGACTCGGTGATGCGGCCTTCGCGCAGCACCACGATCAGGTCGGCGCCGGCCACTGCGGAGAGCCGGTGGCTGGCGATGATGGTGCTGCGCCCCGGCTGTTCGCGCCGCAGCTCCTCGAGGTGTTCGAGGATCCGCGTTTCGGTGCCGGTATCGACCGCCGACAGCGCATCGTCGAGCAGCAGCAGCGCGCTGTCGGCCAGCAGCGAACGCGCAATCGCCACCCGCTGGCGCTGGCCGCCCGACAGCGTGATGCCTTTTTCGCCGACGTGGGTCGCGTACCCCTGCGGGAAGCGCAGGATGTCTTCATGGATGGCCGCCATGTGCGCGGCATGCTCGACTTCGGCGCGTTTGGCGCCCGGCCGGCCCAGCGCGATATTGTCGGCGATCGTGGCCGAGAACAGGAACGACTCCTGCGGCACCCAGCTGATGGCCGAGCGCAGCGTCGCCAGCGTGTAGTCGGCCAGCGCATGGCCGCTCCAGTCGACCCGTCCGCGCTGCGGCGTGACCTGGCGCAGCAGCACCCGCAGCAGGGTCGACTTGCCGGCGCCGGTCGGCCCCACCAGCCCGAGCGTCTGGCCGGCCTGCAGCGACAGCGAGACGTGCGACAGCGCCGGCGTGTCCTGGCCGGCGTAGCTGAAGCTGACGTCGTCGAGCCGCAGCCGGCCCGGCGCCAGCGTGGCGATGCTGCCGTGATCGTCGACCGACAGCGGGGCGTCGAACAGCGGCTGCAGGCGCGCCAGCGCGGCGCGGCCGCGCTCGATCAGCGAAAGCACCCAGCCGGCCGCGAACATCGGCCAGATCAATTGGCCCAGGTACATCGTGAAGCTGGTCAGCGCGCCGATGGTCAGTTGCTCGTGCCACACCAGGTAGCCGCCCAGGCCGAGCGTGAGTACGCCGGCGGCGGTCAGGGTCAGGCCGACCGCCGGCTCGTAGGCCGCCTCCCATTGCTGCGCCACCAGGCTGGCATCGGCGGCGCGCGCGGCCAGCTCGCCGAACTGCCGCGCGCTGCGCTGTTCGAGGCCGAGCGCGCGCAAGGTGCGTACGCCCGACAGCGACTCCTGCACATGGTCGTTGAGCGCGGCGAAGCGCTTGAGCGAATCGGTCGAAGCGGTGTGGATATGGCTGGAGATGCGCCAGAACGCCAGCGCCATCAGCGGAAACGGCAGCAGGGCGATCGCCGCCAGGCGCCAGTCGACGCCGAGCGCCATGATCGCCAGTACCATGATCAGGGTCAGGCTGCCGTCGAAGCCGGCCAGCATCGCCTCGCCGGCCGCCATTTCGATCGCGTCGATGTCGTTGGTCGCCAGCGCCATCAGGTCGCCGGTGCGCTGCTGCTGGTAGAACGCCGGCCCTTGCGCCGACAAGCGCGCGTAAAAGCGGGTGCGCAGTTCGACGCCGAGCTGGTAGGCGGCGGCAAACAGGCGCAGGCGCCAGCCGACCCGCAGCACGTAGATCGCCAGCCCGAGTCCGAGCAGCTGCGCCAGCTGCAACCACAGATCGTGCTCGCCGAGGCGATGCGCGGCCAGGCCGTCGATCATCGCGCCGATCTTGCGCGGCACCCAGACCGTGCAGGCAGCGACGCCGGCGAGCATCAGCGCGGACGACGCGTACGAAGGCCAGTGACGGCGCACGAAGCCGCCGATCAGGCTTGATAAACTCATTGACTACCCTTGCATGGAGCGCCCGGAAACAATTAACGGGCCGAAGCCCGTTAATTTACTACCTTTGGCTGACCGGCGCTCCGGTCCGGCCTTACTTTTTAACGGTCGGCTTCGCGCTCGGTGCGGCGGCCTGCTTGGCGGCGGCGGCAGGTGCGGGCGCGTCGACAGGCTTGACCGGTGCCACGGCGATCGGCGTCGACGACGACGGCACCGGGAACGACGCGGCGCTTGGCTTGGGCAGCGGTTGCGGCTCTGCGATTGCTTTGGCGATCGGCTTCGCTTCGCTGAGCGGCGTCGCTTCCACCACTGGCTTGACTTCCGCGACTGGCTTCGCTTCGACCACCGGCTTCGCTTCGATCACCGGCTTCGCTTCGACCACTGGCTTCGCTTCGACCACCGGCTTCGCTTCGGCGACCGGCTTGGCCGCCGCGACTG
>JARXKM010000182.1:3295-9751 GCA_030272785.1 Pseudomonadota bacterium | reverse complement strand
AGCGATTCGGCGGCCTGCCGCAGGTAGGCGAGTCCCGTCCGCTCCGCCAGAATCAAGAAAAAGCCCCGCTTGTCGGGGCTTTTTTCTTATATATCGTTACCGGAGTGCTCCCCCTGCGGGGAGCACGCTTTGGGACTCGAAGCGAATCGCTTGCAAGCGATTCGGCGGCCTGCCGCAGGCAGGCGAGTCCCGTCCGCTCCGCCAGCAACAAGATGCTGGTTTATGGACTTCGTGCTCCGGGAATCCCACCCGACGATCGTGCGCTTGCATCCACGCCCGTCCAGAAAACCAGGTCATTTGAGAAGTCTCGTCTGACAGTACTGACGGCACTCAGAATCGATACCACAGCTATTCTAATGAATGGTTATTGAAATAATATTCTTGAACGCCTACCATGGCCGCGAGCTTCGGGGATGAACAGAGTTCTGGACAACTGAAGGGGCTGGCGCGCGTAGGTTGATTGCCCAATCTCCACCATGGATCATGTAGCGGCTGCAATAAACTTGACAAATAGTCGATATTGCCCGCACGCAATCTCCACTCCTCGGCGGGTGCTAGGATCAAAGGCGGTTCGGGTCTATTTCTTGACGCATTTCATTGCCACTGGCGCCATTGGCGCCGAGGAATCGGGCGACACCCATTTAGAAAGACAGATAAAGGAGATGAAGTGAAGCAAAGCAGTGTCGACGGTTGGCTCGGGACGGCGGCGCTTTTGTGCTGGCACGCCGCAGCGTTCGCGACCGCGACCGGGCAAGAGAAGCCGGTCGCCGCGTCAGCAGAGACGGCCGTGCAAGTGGTCGAGGTGGCGGGACTACGAGACGTGGACGAGAAGCGGTATCGGAAGATCTTCAAAGGCATGGAAGTATTCGAGGAAAATCACCAACTTGCTCCGGCGGCGTCGCTGCGTTTCAGGCTTTATCCGCGTTCCAAGAACGCATCCTTCGCGGGCTTGCGGGTCAACTTGTCCCGCGATGGAACCAATATGCCGATAGCGCTGGATGACGACCATAGTTTCCGCCTACCCAAGAGCGCCGACATGGCAAAGGATGACGCTCTTGTTACCACGAATAAGAAGTTGGGCACCTATGCCTGGCGGGTCGACATCCGCACACCCGGGTTGCCCCCAAATACGCGCCGCTTGGGCGACCTGCGACTCGAGTGCAAGGTCGATATGAAGGGCGCCGAACTGCGGCAGATGATACGGGACCCGTCCATCATGGCGCTGGTTGCGGTAAGCGATCCCTGCACTTTCCGTACATTCACCAATCCATTTTTTGCCGACCGTCCCGTGTTTAACGTCACTCTGGTATCGGGCACGCGCAGAGAGTCCATCGCCAGCGACTGGTTATATGGTAACTCGACGCGGGTCATGCCAGACGCCATGTATGAATTGGTGGATTGGCGCTACACCAGGGATCGCCAATACATTCCGCCGATTGCCGACAGCAATTGGCCGGACGATACGCTGCTCGAGTTCGACTATATGGACGATTCGCCCGATGCAAACAAAGCCGACGTAGCGGCAGCGCCCGTCCGCCAGGAAACGGAGCGCCAGCAATGAGGATCATAAAACTAGTATCTGCCTGTGCTGGAGTGATCAGCCTGGCTGCGTGCGCCTCCTCCGGCAACGGTCAATTCAAGAGCTTGAGCCAAGACGGCGCCGCCGCGACGCTGGTGCGCGCCAAAACTGCCAGGGAAGAGGTGCGCAGCGAGTTGGGCGATGCCGTGGTGACGGAGTTCCCAAGCGGCCAGGAAATCTGGGTCTATCAATTCACTGACAGTGCGGCAAAGTTCGTCAAATACGTTCCCCTGCTTGGAAGGTTGACCAGCAGCGGCAGCAAAATCAAGGAACTCAAGATATTGTTCGGCAAGGACGGTTTCGTCAAGAAATACCAATTGCAGGACATTCGCACCCAATAGATGTTGCGGCTCGCATTTGAAACGGGAACGAGCCGCTGATAAGCCCATCCTGGCGCATGCTCGGTTCGGGTGCGCCCCGCTAACATTACATCGGAATGTTGAATGAAAAATAACGTGAAGTTGTCCGTGGCCGGCTTGCAGACCCTTGTAACACCGGTCCGGTGGGGGTCGCATAAAGGTTCACTCAAGAAAGTTCATGTGTGCATTTGACCTCCTCATTGGTGGCGCCAATGGCACCGGACGCATGCATTTCATCATCATTCCTCAGCAGGGTGCGTTGCTCGGCTGCGTGCGCGACGCCTCGCTCATACATGGTCCGTCCGCATCCAATAGTTTGGCTCGCCTTGTTGCTCTCGACAGGCATACACTTAGCGTTTCTATTCGTACTTCTTTCCGCCCCGCGCGGCAGCGCAACGCAGGAGCCGTTGTGGCAGCGACGAACCATACAGTTATTGCTGTTGACGCATACCGCTCCGCGTGAACAGATGCAGAAACCGCCTCTGAGATTGGCAAGGCAGGGTCGCGGGCTGGCGGCGCAGACGGTTGTCAGGCCAATGCCGGCGCGATCTGTCATGACTGCCGTTCCGACGCCGAGCGCGATGGCGACTGCGGCGGCGTTGCTGGTAGCGGAGAAGGCGCCGCAAGTCGATGAGCTTGCGCCGATGCCGGCAACACCGTTACCCATCAGTGCTGACGAGATTATGCGGCTCGCCAAACGCGAAATTGCAGGCATGTCCCGTGAATTGAACAAAGACCTGACCGGACGGGACAAGGTGTTCTCGTCGGAGCTACAAGATCGACTGGACCGGCGCTTCGCCGAAGCCCATGCGGCCGCCCGTCCAGAATGGTATCAGGCAGCGAAGGTTGAAGAGGTTACGACGGCTAGCAATGGCGGTGCGCGGGTCTATCGGATCACGACAGCCTTGGGAGCATTCTGTGTCACCTATCCAAAAAACGGTAGCCGTCCCACCTATGGAACTTGCGGTTGATCGAGTGCTCGACGGGTCAGCCCGGCCCAGCTTCATGGGACGTGCTCGTACTGTATTTAGTTCCAGCTTGCTGCGCATCCCATTAAAGGCAAGCATGACATGTCATCTTTGGTCATAGTTTACGCCTTGCTGGACACCGGGCGCAGCATCGTTCGGCATTTCAGCGATGAGTGAGGGCGATTGGGGCGAACAGAAGGCCATGCAGCCATTTCCCGTGCTGATCACATCTCATTTTTTGTGCAGGCGTCTTCAGAAAATGACACCGCTTGTCGGGGCTTTTTCCGTTCGGCATCTGCATCGTGCGCGCCTGTCCCCAGCCCGCGCGGCAATTGCCTCGTTTTTGCTCGTTTTGCCTCATTCTGCGCCGCGTAGTGCGCCATACTGTGCGCCGCCGCCCTATGAAAACGACCGAGACATTAGTTCCCGCGCGAGGCAAAACGAGGCAAAGCGTGCAAAAACGAGGCAATCGTCGCACCGCCTTGCCCAACGCGCGCTGCCGTCTTTCCACAGCGCACTCCGCCCTGTTAGGCTCAGTCCAGCGGCACCACGCGATCGCCCTCGCCCGCCTTGCAACCGGCGGCGATCGGCGTCCAGCCGCGGTGCACGACCACCTGGCGGCCGTCGTGGCACAGTTCGACGCGCTCGCTCTCGGGCAGGCGCGTGCGCACGAAGGCCTCGACCGTGGACGGCAAACTCACTTGCAAGCGCATGGCGTCGCGGTCGGCCGCCGGGTGGTCGTCGAGGTGCACGAAGGGGACGAAGCCGGCGACCAGCATCAGCAGGCGCGAGCCGACCGCCACCGGTTCGGGCGTGTAATCGGCCGCGCGCAGCCAGTCCTGGGCGCGGCCGCGCAGTTCCTCGCCATCGGCCAACCCGCCCCATCCCATCGCCAATAATTCAATCAGCCACTGGTTGCAGTTCTGATAGCGCAGGCTGAACGGGAAAGCGTTGACGCTGTACTCGGCGCCCAGCAAATGCAGCGCGCGCGGCGTGTCGAGCGCGGCGCGGCGCAGGGCGGCGGCGGCATCGGCCGGCAGCCGCACGATCGCCACGTAGCCGAGCGCGGGGTCGTCGATGCCCATCGCAAAGCCGGCCAGGCCCTGATCGAAGATGCGCGGGCGGCGCTCGTCGCAGGCGTAGTACAGCTGGCGGGCCGACCAGCCGCCATCGGCATCGCGCCAGGCCAGCGCGGCGTGCGAATAGCGAATCTGGAAGCGCGACAGGTCCAGGCCGGAGCGGCTGACGATGGCGGCGTCGCCGTCGGCCAGGTTCAGCTCGTCGCGCACGACGGCGGCAAAGCGCAGCAACTTGTCCTGCTGGCCGGCCGAGAGCACCTGCGCGCGGTCGCAAAATGCCGACGACGCCGGCCAGCCCGAGGCGCCCGACTGGCCCTGCGCGGCGCCGCCCGCCAGCGCGCCGGCCAGCGCCAGCGCCGCGCGCCATCTCACAAGCTGACCTTGCGCGCCGCGAGCTCCTTGTAGACGGCGTCCTCGAGCACCAGGAAGAACGGTTCGCGCGTGTCGGCGCGGGCGAATTCGATGCCGTACGAGCGGTTCTGCGCGTGCACGAAGTCGCCGCGCGCCAGCGCCTGCTTGGCGAACACCGCCTGCGGCAGGTCGAGCACGATACGCTGGGCCGGGTCGCCCGCCTGCATGGCCACGCGCGTGCTGCCGGCGCGCCCCGGGGTCGGGTCGATGTCGATGATCTGGTAGTTGCCGTCGGCGCGGCGATTGTTGCCGGTCGAACTGTGGCTCGACCCTTGCAGCGAGTCCGATACGCTGCCGCTGGAGGCGGAGCCGGCGCTCGAGGCCGACGATGTGCTGTCGGCGTTGGCGTGCAGGGCCAGGCCGAGCGTGGCGGCGAGGACGCTGCCGCGCAGGAAGGTGAGAGCGGTCATGAGGACTCCTGGTCGAAAAATGGAAGGGATGCGCGCGGTGCGGCGATGCCGACCAATATAGCAGGGTGTGCGCGCGGACGCGACAACCGCCCGGCTTGTTGGATCGGCGCGACGGCGACCGCGCGAAGCGGCCGGCAGCGGATCGAAGCGGCGCGGCATGGCGAGCAGCGGCGCCAGGCGGCCGCGGCCGCGGCCGGCGCTCAGGCCGGCATGCTGTCGCGTCCGCCGACGACGCGCAGGCGCGGTTCGCCGCTCTCGACCCGATCGCGCCCGCCGCTCTTGGCCGCATACAGCGCGTGGTCGGCGCGTGCCAGCGCCGAGTTGATGTGTTCGTTCGGATCGATCACCACCACGCCGATGCTGATCGTCATGCCGTACTGGTGGCCGCCGGCCGGCAGCGGCGCCGCCGCCACCGCGTGGCGCAATCGCTCGGCCGCCTGCAGCGCGCCCTCAAGGTCGGTGCACGGCAGCACCAGCGCGAATTCCTCGCCGCCCAGCCGGCCCATGATGTCGTGATCGCGCAGCGCCTGGCGGGCGGTGTCGGCGAACAGGCACAGCGCCTCGTCGCCGGTGGCGTGGCCGTAATGGTCGTTGAGGCGCTTGAAGTGATCGATGTCGATCATCATCAGCGCGATCGGGCTGCGCAGGCGTGTCGCCAGCAGGCGCGCGCTGTCGGTGCGGTCGAAGAAGGCGCGCCGGTTGACCAGGCCGGTGAGGCTGTCGGTGGTGGCCAGCCGCGCCAGCTGCTGGTCGTCCTTTTCCTTGCACAGCAACAGGAAGCCGAAGCCGTTGACGATCATCAGGAGGTAGCCGGTCAGGTAACTGGCGCTTTGCACCAGGCTGGGCGCGAACACGGTCAGGCCGCCGTCGGCGATGCCGTTGTAGGCGCGCAGGCTCATGACGACGCAAAACGCCAGGTCGTTGTAGCCGATCACGCGCCGCAGCAGCGAGTGATCGGGACCGGCGCGCAGCAGGATGAAGGCCATCGCGCCGCTGCAGCTGGCGATGACGAGCGACATCAGCACCACCAGGCCGTTCGCGGAGGTATGGGCGACACGGGCGCCATGGAAGACCAGCAGCGCCAGCGCGGCGCACGGATACAGCACGCGCCGCCAGCGGGGGAAGCCGAAGAAGGTGCAGTACGCGGCCACTTCGACGGCGCTGCCGAGGATCAGGGTGGTGTTGGCGGCGATGGTGACGCCGATCCAGGGCAGGTCCGGGCGCAGCCAGCCGAGCAGGTGCGCGCAGCCCTGCACCAGCTTGGCCCAGGCCCACACGCGCAGGGCCGGATTGTCGGCGGCGCTGCGCGCGTAGCCGGCCATCAGCATGGCAAAGCCGATGTTGCCGATGCCGAGCACCAGCATGAAAGTCCGAATATCGATCACAGCCCGTTCCTTGTGGGTGAGCCAGGCCGGAGCGCGCAATTATTTGGCGCGATCAACCCGTCAGACGACGCCTGGGTAGGTGCTGGACAATGCCGCGAAACGATATAATAATCGCCACAACTGTTGCCCGAAGGAACTATACTACACGGAAAGGTGGTCTCGTGCTGGACAATTTCAGCGTTGATGCGATCCTGCGAGGCGTTCCCACCGCGCCGCCGGCCGCTGCCCGTGTCGGCGGTCGGCGGTCAGCGGTCAGCGGGCGCGG
>JARXKM010000182.1:0-3195 GCA_030272785.1 Pseudomonadota bacterium | reverse complement strand
GCGGGCGCGGCCAGCGCGTCGGCGGCGCCCGCCAGGTCGGCCTTGGCCCGTTGCAGCGCCTGGTCCACATAGGCGCGCTTCTCGGGCTTGTCCATGTGGCGCGACAGCATGCTGTGCCGCTTCGGCCGCGGGACCTTTTCCGGCAGCGATTCTTCCAGCAGGTCTTCGAGGTCTTCCGACGAGGTCCGATGCAGGTAGAGGAAGAAACGGCGATCGGCAATGCACAATTGGCGCCCGTTGACCGCAAACATCGCCGGCGTGACCAGCGCGCGCCGCTGTGCTTCGAGAATCTGCGCGAACACCCGCGTCGCCTTCGCCGGGTCGATGTCGAGCGGTGCAGGGTCGAGCATGTTCAGCAGCTCGCGGCCGAGATCGTCGAAGGCGAGCGCGCTGCTGCCTTGCTGCGCCGCGGCGTGCAGCTGGCGCACGATGAAGCAAGCGAGCTCGACCTGGCAGGCGACGATGCTGCCGGCGAGGCACTCGAGGAATTCGGGATTGCCATCCTCATCGAGGCGCACCGAGCGGCCGTCGGAAAAGCGCTGGCCGGTGGCCGCATTGATCGTGCTGCTGGCCGGCTCGCCGGCGGCGGGCGGCGCGTCCGGATCGAAGCGCGGGTTCTTGGTGAACGCGGGCGCGATCGTCAACGATTCATAGCCGACATAGGCATCGCGCTGGTCGAGCAGTGCCTTCATGCGGGTGGCCATGCCGCGTGCAAACCTGGCCGCCACCAGCTGCTCGCCGGCGGCGCCGTCGTCTGGCGGGCGCGTCCGCGCGTTGCCGAGCATCGTGCGGAACAACGCCACATCGCCGGCCGCCATCGACAGCAGCTGGTCGAGGCGCGGCGCCGGCGCGCCGGCCGCGGCGTGGCGCTGCGCCTTCTCGAACAGCACGCCGAGTTCGTCGGCCGACCACATCGGCACGTTGACGCACTCGAGCCTGCCGGCCGAGGCCGGCGCAATCTCCTCCAGATAGTCGTCGCCCTCCCATTCGCCGATGACGATGAACCGCACCTGCGAGCGCTCCGTGAAACAGACCAGGTCGAACAGCAGGTCTTCCCTGGTGGCCTCGTCGAGCAACTGAAAATTGTTCAGCACCAGATACAGCGGCTGGCCCATGCGCGCGATCAGGTGGGCGACCTCGGAAGCGTTCTTCAGATCGATGTTGACCGACTCCATGACCAGCTCGGCCTCGGCGTCGGCGCTGGCGTCGAGCCCGGCGCCAAACAAGCTCATCTTCACTGTCGCGCTGGCCTTGCCCTTGCGCTTGCTCGACACCATCACCGAGTAACCCAGGCTGGACAAGGTGAAGCGGTAGATTTGCGATCGGCTCAGCTTGGGACGGCAATCGATGTGGATCGCGCCCGCCTCGTCGAGATGGCGCGCCAGCAGCGTGGTCTTGCCCTGGCGCGCGGGACCGTACAGCACCAGATTGGCGCGCGCCGCGATCGCATCGACGATCTGGCGCTCGATGACCGGGCGCGGGCAGAACAGCGGATCCGGTGGCGCCTGGGTCGGCCGCGTGACGCTGGCCGGGCGAACGGGCGCCACGGGCTTTTTTCTCCAGGAGAACCAGGGCTGCATCGACGCCTCCGCCAGGTGGGAAACCGGTATTGATGCAAATTTAGCACGCCGGGGAGGGGGCGGCAATCGGCCTTGCGCCAGCTTCTGCGGGCGCGCAAGACAAGAACCGGGGCGGTGACCCGGGGGTCAGTGCCGGCAATCGTACACGGGCCCAGCCGTGACCGGTCTGCCCTCATAACATTGACATCTACCGGCTGCTGGCCCGGTCGCGGGATGGCGGATATGTCGCTCGCCCGCGCCGACGACGAATCGGAGGCGCTGCTGGATCGCTGGCGTCGCGCCAAAAATGCCAATCTGCGCCTACCGGATCGCGCAAGCGCTGGGCTCGTGTACGATTGCCGGCACTGACCCCTGGGTGTGGATCGCACAAGCGCTGGGCTCGTGTACGATTGCCGGCACTGACCCCTGGGGCTGAGCCCGGTCGCGTTGCAGCCACCACCGGCACGGGGGCCACCGGGCCGGCCGCGCCTTACTTGCGGCCGGCGCGTGCCTTGGCCGCCGGCGCGCTCGGCTTCGGCCGCGTCTTGATGGTGGCCAGGATCGACGGCCGCACCTTCGACTCCGGCGCGATGAACGGCGTCGGCGCCAGCGTGCGCGCAGCGGCCCGCTTCGGCGCGGCGGCGAACTTGTCGAGCGTGCCGGCGCCCTTGGTCTGGCGCTGCCGTTCGCCGGCCGCCAGGCCACCGTCTTCGGACGCCTGCCAGCTCGGCACCAGGTGCTGCGCGCCGTTGCCGATCAGTTCGCCGCGGCCCATCTTCACCAAGGTCTCGCGCAGGATCGGCCAGTTGGCCGGGTCCTGGTAGCGCAGGAAGGCTTTGTGGGCGCGCCGTACCTTGCCGCTCTTGGCGGTCTCGACAATTTCGGAGTCGGCCGTCACTTTCTTGAGCGGATTCTTGCGCGAGTGGTACATCGTCGTCGCCATCGCCATCGGCGTGGGCATGAAGGTCTGCACCTGGTCGAGCTTGAAGTTATTCTTCTTCAGCCACAGCGCCAGGTTGAGCATGTCTTCGTCGGTGGTGCCCGGGTGCGCGGCGATGAAATACGGGATCAGGTACTGCTTCTTGCCCGCCTCGAGCGAGAACTTGTCGAACATCGCCTTGAACTCGTCGTAGGCGCCGATGCCCGGCTTCATCATCTTCGACAAGGTGCCTTCCTCGGTGTGCTCGGGGGCGATCTTGAGCAGGCCGCCGACGTGGTGGGTCACCAGTTCCTTGACGTACTCGGGCGAGCGCACCGCCAGGTCGTAGCGCAGGCCCGAGCTGATCAGCACTTTCTTGATGCCGGGGATGGCGCGCGCCTTGCGGTACAGCGAGATCAGCTTGCTGTGGTCGGTGCCCAGGTTGACGCAGATGGTCGGGTACACACACGACAGGCGGCGGCACGATTCCTCGATCTTCTTGTCCTTGCAGGCGAGCCGGTACATATTGGCGGTCGGACCGCCCATGTCGGAGATGGTGCCGGTGAAGCCTTTGGTCTTGTCGCGGATGTGCTCGATCTCGCGCAGGATCGACGGCTCGCTGCGGCTCTGGATGATGCGCCCCTCGTGCTCGGTGATCGAGCAGAAGGTGCAGCCGCCGAAGCAGCCGCGCATGATGTTGACCGAGAAGCGGATCAT
>JARXKM010000181.1:8132-9755 GCA_030272785.1 Pseudomonadota bacterium | reverse complement strand
ATCTCCTCGACCACCGGCGAGAGGCGGTGGATCTCGTCGATGAACAGCACGTCGTTCGCTTCGAGGTTGGTGAGGATCGCCGCCAGGTCGCCCGGGCGCTCGAGCACCGGCCCGGAGGTCTGGCGCAGGTTGACGCCCATCTCGCGCGCGATGATGTGCGCCAAGGTGGTCTTGCCCAGTCCGGGCGGACCGAACAGCAAGGTGTGGTCGAGCGCTTCGCGGCGCTTGCGCGCGGCCGCGATGAAGATCTCGAGCTGGCCGCGGATCTTCTCCTGGCCGACATATTCGTCCAGGTGTTTCGGCCGCAGCGCGCGCTCGATCGCCTCCTCGTTGGGCGAGGCGGGCGTCGCCGCAATGATGCGCTGCTCGCTGAAGTCGTCGGTCTGGATGCTCATCGTCGTGTACTTTCTTTTACCCTTTGGTCAGCGCCTTGAGCGCGTACTTGATGCCGTCCGACACCGTGCTGCCGGTCGGCATGCTCTTGATCGCCGCCAGCGCCTCCTTGTCAGAATACCCCAACGCCATCAGCGCGCCGAGTATGTCCGACTGGGCGTCGTTGCGGACGACGGCGCCGGGCGAACCGAGTTCGGCGCCCAGCTTGCCCTTCAGTTCGAGCAGCAGCCGTTCGGCGGTCTTCTTGCCGATGCCGGGCACCTTGACCAGCCGGCCCGCTTCCTGCAGCGTCACCGCCTGCGCCAGATCGGCGATCGTCATGCCCGACAGGATCGACAGCGCGGTGCGCGCGCCGACCCCGGTGATCTTGATCAGCTGGCGGAACACGCTGCGCTCGGCGGCGTTGCCGAAGCCGAACAGCAGGTGCGCATCCTCGCGGATCGCCTGGTGGGTAAACAGCGTGACCTTCTCGCCCAGCTGCGGCAGGTTGTAATAGGTGCTCATCGAGACATCGACTTCGTAGCCGACGCCCATGCAATCGACCAGCAGTTGCGGCGGATTTTTTTCGAGCAGGATTCCGGAAATGCGACCGATCATCGGGTGCCTTAAAGTGAAATTAGACGAGCCGCCCGCGCTTCATGCGCAGGCCGCCCAAGGCGGGTGCCAGCGCGCCGATCAGCGCCAGCGCATCATGGCTGTTGGCGTGGCAAATGGCAACGCCGAGCGCGTCGGCGGCGTCGCTGCCAGGCAGGCCAGGCAGCACCAGCAGGCGCGCCACCATGTCCTGCACCTGTTGCTTGGCGGCCTTGCCGGTGCCGGTGACGGCCTGCTTGACCTGCAGCGCCGTGTATTCGGCCACCTCGAGCTCGCCGCCGACCAGCGCCGTGATGGCCGCGCCGCGCGCCTGCCCGAGCAGCAGGGTCGAATGCGGATTGACGTTGACGAACACTTTCTCGATCGCCGCGCAGTCGGGCTGGTAGGTGCGGATGATCTCGGCGATGCCGGCGAAAATCACCTTCAGGCGCGGCGGCAGCGCCGTCTCGCTGCCGGTCTTGATGGTGCCCGACGCGATGTAGCGCAGCTGGTTGCCGCGCTTTTCGATCACGCCGAAGCCGGTGGTGCGCAGGCCGGGGTCTATGCCAAGAATTATCATGGACGAATGTTATACCGAGCGGCAACGTTCGTGGAGAAATACTGTGCATAAACACAGGTTTTTGTGCAAGCGCGCGC
>JARXKM010000181.1:0-8032 GCA_030272785.1 Pseudomonadota bacterium | reverse complement strand
GGAAGATCAGTGACGGAAGTGGCGCATGCCGGTGTACAGCATCACCACGCCGCGCTCGTCGGCCGCGTCGATCACTTCCTGGTCGCGCATCGAGCCGCCCGGCTGGATCACGCAGGTCGCGCCGGCGTCCACCACCACGTCGAGGCCGTCGCGGAACGGGAAGAAGGCATCCGACGCCACCGCCGAGCCGGCCAGCGACAGCCCGGCGTTGGTCGCCTTGATCGAGGCGATGCGGGCCGAGTCGATCCGGCTCATCTGGCCGGCGCCGACGCCGAGCGTCATGCCGTTGGCGCAGAACACGATCGCGTTCGACTTGACGAACTTGGCCACGCGCCAGGCGAACAGCATGTCTTGCAGCTGCTGCTGGGTCGGTTGCTGCTTGCTCACCACGCGCAGTTCGCCGAGGCCGACGTTCTTGGCGTCGGGCGATTGCACCAGCAGGCCGCCGCCGACCCGCTTGACGTCGAACGGATTGTGGGCGCCGCCGAGCGCAATGACCAGCAGGCGCACGTTCTGCTTGGCCGCCATGATCTGGCGCGCTTCGGCGGAAAACGACGGCGCGATCAGCACCTCGACGAACAGCTTGGCGATCTCGGTGGCGGTGTTGGCGTCGACTTCGACGTTGAACGCGATGATGCCGCCGAAGGCCGAAGTCGGATCGGTCTGCAGCGCGCGGCCGTAGGCGTCGAGGGCATCGGCGCCAATCGCCACGCCGCACGGATTGGCGTGCTTGACGATCACGCAGCCGGCCGGCTGGCCGAGGCCGCCGAGCGACTTGACGCATTCCCATGCGGCGTCGGCATCGGCGATGTTGTTGTACGACAGTTCCTTGCCTTGCAGCTGGGTGTAGTTGGCCAGCGCGCCGGCGGCAGGCGCCAGGTCGCGGTAGAACGCCGCCGACTGGTGCGGGTTCTCGCCGTAGCGCATGTCCTGCACCTTGTTGAACGTCATGTTGAGTACCTGCGGATAGGCCGCGCGGGTGGCATGCGCCTTGTCCTCGCCCAAGCTGGTCAGGTAGTTGGTGATGGCGCCGTCGTACTGCGCGGTGTGGGCGAACACTTTCTTCGCCAGCATGAACTTGGTGTCGTAGCTGACGTCGCCGGCGGCCGCGCTGGTGCCCTTCATTTCCGCCAGCACGACGCCGTAGTCGGCCGGGTCGCACACCACCACCACGTCCTTGTGGTTTTTGGCCGCCGAACGCAGCATGGTCGGGCCGCCGATGTCGATGTTCTCGATCGCGTCTTCCAATGTGCAGCTGTCCTTGGCGACGGCCTGCTGGAACGGGTACAGGTTGACCACCACCATGTCGATGGTCGGCATGGCGTGTTCGGCCAGCTTGGCCATGTGTTCGGGAAAGTCGCGGCGTGCCAGGATGCCGCCGTGGACCTTCGGATGCAAGGTCTTGACGCGGCCGTCGAGCATTTCGGGAAAGCCCGTGTAGTCGGCCACTTCGGTGACCGGCACGCCGTTGTCGGCCAGCAGTTTGGCGGTGCCGCCGGTGGACAGGATGTTGACGCCCATGGCGGAGAGAGCGCGCGCGAAGTCGAGTACGCCGGTCTTGTCGGAAACGGAAATCAGAGCTTGTGTGATCATGGGTGTGGCCCGGTGGATGAGGATTCGGTAGTTCGCTGCATTGCGTTGCGCTGCGTTGCGCCAGGCGTCTGCGGCGGCGGGCGCGCAGAACCGCGCCCCACCCCGGCGCCAAACGGCTTACAGCAGTCCGTGCTCTTGCAACTTCTTGCGCAAGGTATTGCGATTGATGCCCAGCATCTGCGCCGCGTGCGACTGGTTGCCCTCCGCGCGCAGCATCACCACTTCGAGGATGGGCTTCTCGACGGTGAGCACGACCATGTCGTAAATGTTGCTCGCTTGCTGCTCGCCCAAGTCGTTGAAATACTCTTCAAGACTTTTCTGGACGACTTCCTGGATGCTTTCTTTGCTCATTTTTCTACGTGATCCGCCTGATTAGTGTTGTGTCGACGCTGTTCTTGAGGCAGCGTTCGTCGCATATTTTCTTATTCTGAGCGTGCTGTCGTTACGCCGCCAACGCCGCTTGATCGACGACGGCGGGCCGGTATTGTAACCGCTCGCCGAAGCGCTGTTGCGTTTCGAAGAAGCGGGCCACGGCGGCCAGCTGCGTGGCCGTCGATTCGAGCAGGTTCATTTCGCGGCGGAACGTCTCGCCGCCTTCCAGTTCGCGCACGTACCAGCCGATGTGCTTGCGCGCCGTGCGCACGCCGAGAAATTCGCCGTAGAAGGCGTAATGCGCCTCCAGGTGCTCGTGCATCAGGGCGCTGACCTCGTCGACCCGCGGCGCCGGCAGGTAGCTGCCGGTGCGCAGGAAATGGTCGATCTCGCGGCAGATCCACGGCCGGCCCTGGGCCGCGCGGCCGATCATCACGGCGTCGGCGCCGGTCAGCGCCAGCACGTCGCGCGCCTTGTCGGGCGTGGTGATGTCGCCGTTGGCCACCACCGGAATCGCCACGGCGGCCTTGACGGCGGCGATGGTGGCGTATTCGGCCGCGCCGGCGTAACCGTCGGCGCGGGTGCGCCCGTGCAGGGTCAGCATGGCGATGCCGGCCTGTTCGGCGATGCGGGCAATGCGCAGCGCGTTCTTGTTCTCGCGGTTCCAGCCGGTACGAAATTTCAGCGTGACCGGCACGTCGACCGCGCCCACCACCGCGTCGAGGATGCGCGCCACCAGGTCTTCGTTTTGCAGCAGGGCCGAGCCGCACCAGCTGTTGCACACTTTCTTGACCGGGCAGCCCATGTTGATGTCGATGATCTGGGCGCCGCGCTCGACGTTGAATGTGGCGCAATCGGCCAGCTCGCGCGGATCGGCGCCGGCGATCTGCACCGCCTTCGGCTCCATTTCGCCGGCATGGTCGATGCGGCGCGCGCTTTTTTCGGTCGCCCACAGGCGCGGATTCGACGCCGCCATCTCCGACACGGCGTAGCCGGCGCCGAGCTGCTTGCACAGCTGGCGGAAGGGGCGATCCGTCACGCCCGCCATGGGAGCGACGAAAACATTATTGCGAAGCAAGTACGGGCCGATTTGCACTGGAAGGAGCCGAAAGAGACGAGGGAACCCGTTATCTTAACCGATCCGCTGCTCAAATAATAAGCACTATTTTGTTACGATAATTCATCCAGCGCGCGCGGCGCCAGGTGCGCCACTTCGCCCCAGCTGAGCAGGCGCAGCTTGCCGTCCTCGACGGCAAAGCGGTTGATGCTCGCGTTGAGCACCGCGAAGGTGCGCGGCGTCTCGAGCGGCAGGCCGACCGCCGCGCGGTAGGCGCATTCGAGCACGCCGCCGTGCGCCACCAGCGCGATCGACTGGCCCGGATGGGCCGCTGCCCAGCCGAGGATGGCGTCCACCGCGCGCGCGTAAAACTCGCGAAAGCTCTCAGCGCTGCGCGCGCCGGCCGGCATGTGGGCGTCGACGTCGCGCGCCTGCCAGGCAGCGAACTGGAGCGGGAAGCGCTGCGCGATGTCGGCGTACAGCATGCCCTCGAAGCCGCCGTAGCAGCGTTCGCGCAGCGCCGCGTCCTGCCGCACCGCCAGGCCGCGCGCGCCGGCGACGGCGTGCGCCGTTTGCAGCGCGCGCTGCAGGTCGCTGGCGACGATGGCGTCGAGGTGCTCGCCGGCCAGCGCGCCGGCCAGCGCGTCGGCCTGGCGCAGCCCTTCCGCATTGAGGGCGATATCGATGTGGCCTTGCAGGCGGCGTTCGGCGTTCCAGGCGGTTTCGCCGTGGCGGATCAGGATGAGGTTGGTAATCGGCATGGCCGGCATGATAGCAGCCCAGCGCCATCCATTCGCTTTGACGCCGTCGTTCCTACCATTGGCAGAACCGACTTCCCGCGCAGGAGAGAATCCATGCTGAGTAGGCTCGCATTCGCTGTTGACCTTAATCAGGTTATTTCAATAATTTTCACAAAAAATAAGCGCGCGCCGTATTCGCTGCCCCGTCAGGGAAAAGCTTGCGCTATCACAAGCTCGCCATGTACAACGGCGCAATACTTGCCCTTCGATACCGTCGGGCTCGCCCGGCGATAGAGGGATGGATGGCTGCGGATTGACGCGCCAGCCTGCCCGCTCGACGGTGCTTGCGCTACCACCGCGCGATGCGTGCCGGGCGATTCATGACCGTCCCACTCCAGCGCCAACGTCGCCATGGACAAGATCGGAACGCACGCACATGAGTACGTTTTCTTCTACTGTGTGGGATCGGCTGATAGAACCGATCCATCCATCAGCCGGTCATCAGAATCCGATGAGGTTGTCGCTGGCGCAGTACAAGCGCAACATCGCCCGCGACCTGGAGGTGCTGCTCAACACGCGCGTTGCCATTCTCGCCGAAGAGCTGGCGCCCTATCCCGCCTGCCGAGACTCCATTGTCAATTTTGGTCTCGCCGATTTCGCGAAGCTTTGCCTGACGAGCAGCGAGGAACGCAAGGAAATCTGTGATCGACTGACAGCGGCCATCGCGCGCCACGAACCGCGTCTGACGCAAGTGCGGGCGCACCTGGTCGACGAGACCGGGATGGTGAACCGGCTCAGCTTCGCCATCTCTGCGCAGCTGCGCGCACTGGAAGATGACGACCGCGTGCGATTCGATGTGATGTTGGAATCGTCGAGCCTGCACTATTCCATCCGCTGACTTGCCGGAGCGCCGCCAATGAAGAACCTGTTCAAGAAAATCCGCCTGTATTACGAGCGAGAACTGGGGGCCATGCAGCGTTTCAACGCCGAGTTCGCCGCCGAATTTCCCGCCCAAGCCGGCCGACTGGGAATGGACGGCGACAACTGCGACGACCCGCACATCGAACGCTTCATGCAGGCCACGGCGCTGTCGAACGCACGCACCGCCAAGTTGATCGACGACACTGACAGCATGGTGACCGAGGCGCTGCTGCACGTCAACTATCCCCACTATTTGCAGCCATTCCCGTCGACCGCCATCGTGCGCGTCGACATGCGCGCCGGCATCGAGACGATGACTGCGCCCGGCCTCATTGCGCGCGGCGCCACGCTCAGTGCGCGGATGCAGAACGCGCCGGTCTGCCGGTTCCAAACCGTCTTCGACGTGCCGCTCACGCCCGTCGTGCTGTCGAAAGTCACATTTCATCCCCGTTGCGCTCTGCCACCGTCGCTGCCGCGGCCGGAGGACGTTACGACGACGCTGAGCATCGACATCGAATGCAAGGCGGCCAACA
Source organism: Pseudomonadota bacterium (assembly GCA_030272785.1). Taxonomy (GTDB): domain Bacteria; phylum Pseudomonadota; class Gammaproteobacteria; order Burkholderiales; family Burkholderiaceae_D; genus JAFCUW01. The sequence continues at coordinate 2,816 of JARXKM010000181.1, read as the reverse complement.
TCGGCTTCGCGCAACTCACGTTGGACGCGCTGCGCATCTACCTGGACGCCGAACAATCGCTGTGCGCGACCACGCGCGATGTGCTGTTCATGCACACACGAACGGCCTTCCTCGAACTGGACGGCACCTGGGTCGCGCTCAAGGGCGTACCGATCAAGCAGGTCGGGTTCGCTCCGCACGAGGCACTGCTTCCGCGCAACGCCTTGTCGCACCAGGCCTATCTCCTGCTGACCGAATATTTCGCCTACCCGGCGAAGTTCAATTTCTTCGACATCGACTGGGCGGCGCTGGCCCCGCACCTGCCGCCCAGCTGCCGGCGGCTGACCCTGCATCTCGGTCTGGCCGGCGTAGCCGCCGACTCGCACCATGCGCACGCCCTGCGCCAGCTGTCGAGCGACAATTTCGTCCTCGGCTGCACGCCCGCGGTCAACCTGTTCAAACGCGCCGCCTGTCCGATCGAGCTGACCCACATGACGCCAGACTACGAATTGATTCCCGACGGCAGTCCAGCCGACGCCTACGACATTTACAGTATCGACAAAGTGTTCACGGTGCAGGCCGCGCGTCACGGCCAGACACTCACCGAATTCCGGCCCTACTACTCCTTGCGCCATGGCCAGGCGGGTGGCCGCAACGGCCGTTACTACGTTGTGCGGCGCGACCCGGTCAAGGCGCTGAGCGACCCTGGCCATGAAATGCGCATCTCGCTGGTCGATCTGGACCTCGACCCGCTTGCCATCCCCGACGCCAGCGTGTCGATCGACCTCACCTGCACCAACCGCGATTTACCGAGCCGCCTGGGCTACGGCGGGGCCGCCGGCGACCTGACACTGGAACAGGCGACGGATGGCTTTCCATTGCGCTTCCTGCGCAAGCCGACACCGCAATACCGCTTCAGCGCCGAGGACCACTGGCGCCTGATCGCGCACCTGTCGCTGAGCCACTGCGCGCTGTCGCCCGACGGTCTGAACCTTCTGAAAGAAACGCTGACCCTGTACGACTTGGCGCAGTCGTCGGTGTCGCAGCGCCAGATCGCCGGCATCGTCGGTCTCGAGCATAGCAACGCCAGCACCTGGATGCGCGACGACGGTCACAGCAGCGTTGTGCATGGCCTCGCGGTCCGCGTCACGCTCGACGAGGACGCCTTCGCCGGCACCGGCATCCACCTATTCGCCTCGGTGCTCGACCATTTTTTCTGCCTGTACGTGCACTGCCACAGCTACACCCAACTGACGGTCTTGTCGCAAGCGAACGGAAAGGAACTGATGCGATGCCAACCCCGAAGCGGCGCCCTCAAACTAGTCTGATCGGCCAGTTGATCGATCACCCGCACCGATTCAGTTTCTTCCAGGCCGTGCGCGTGATCGACCTGTGGCTGCGGCGCGACGCGCCGGCGCACGGCAAGACGCTGGACACCGTGCTGCGTTTCAAAAACAGCGTCGCGCTGGGTTTTCCGGCCAGCCAGATCGAGGCGCTGTCCGTCGACGCCGCGGCAACGGCGCCCGGTGACGACGCGCCGCAGGGCGCGCTCGACCCGCGCAAACTGCGCCACATCCGCATCACGCCCGCCTTCATGGGCTTCCTCGGCGTGAACGGCGTGCTGCCGCACGACTACACCGCCACCATCGCCGCGCAGATCCACTTCGACAAGAACGAAGGCGGCCGCGCCTTCTTCGACAGTTTCTCGCATCGCTCGATGACTTTGTTCTATCGGGCCTGGGCCAAATGCCGCATCGAATGCCGGGGCGACGACGAAAGCCGTGACGGCTTTCTCGACATGCAACTGGCGCTGGCCGGCAGGCAACGGCGCGCGCTGGCAATCGAATCGACGACCGGCCCGGCGGCCGCCCCCACAGCAGCTGCCCCCGCCGCCGGCGCAGTCCTCCCCGACGAGGTCGTGGCCCGCTACGCGGCGCTGATCCGCCACCGCCCCCTGCAAGGTGACATGATCGCGGGCATGCTCGCCGACTACTTCGGCGTGCCGTTCCGGTTCCAGCCTTTCGTCGGCGCCTGGGTGACCATCAGACCAGAAGATCGCACTTCGCTCGCCGGCCAACATAACGTGCTCGGTTACGGCGCCATGCTTGGCCCGCGCTACTGGCGCCGCGACGCCATCGCGCGCCTGTGGGTGGGCCCGCTCGCACGCGCGGACTTCGACCGTTTCCTGGCCGGCGGCAGTGCGGGAAAGGCGCTCAAGGCCATGCTGGCGCTGTTCGCCATGCCGACCGTGATGTTCGAGGTGCGCCTGATCTTGCGCGCGGCGGACATCAAGCCCGCCACCTTGGATGCGCGCTCGCGGCTCAGCCATGGCGCCTTCTTGGTGACCGCGCCGCAGACGGTCGACCATGACCAAACCCGCTACCGCATCTCTTTTTGAACGGAGCATATCGTGGACTATGACGACGATTTCGACGGCGCCGAACAACTCGGCAAGATCCTGACCGCCAAGAACCGCCCGCTGCGCATGAACCTGAATTTCCCCGACGGCGTGGCCAGCGACGTCCTGCTGCCGCAACGGGTCACTGGGGTCGAGGCGATCTGCGACGGTATCGAGATGCGTATCTATTGTCTGTCGCTGAACGCGCGGCTGCCGCTCAAAACGCTGATCGGCCTGCCGGTCGAAATGCAAATCGTCACCGACCAGGGCACGCTGCGCAGCATCTGTGGCATCGTCGCCGAGGCCAGCCAGGGCGAAAGCGACGGCGGCCTGGCCACTTACCAACTGGTGATGCGCGACGCGCTCGCGATCCTGGACCTTGGCGTGAACACGCGCGTGTTCCTCAACCAGAGCGAGCTTGATGTCGTCAAGACCGTGC
>JARXKM010000180.1 GCA_030272785.1 Pseudomonadota bacterium | reverse complement strand
TACAGCTCCATTTGCGCCTTGTAGCGATTCGGGATCGCAAAGTCGACCATGTCGAAGCCGCAGTCGTTGAGCAGCGCGATGAGCCGGTCGCGGCTGAAATTGTGATAGTGCTCCAGCTCGATCCAGTACGGGTTGAGGTTGGCGGCGTCGAGCATCTTCCAGCTCGAGCAGCTCAGGTCCGGCATGCTGATGACGATCAGCCCGCCCGGACGCAGCACCTCGGCCGCCTTGCGCAAGGCATCGGCCGGGTGAGGGATGTGTTCGAGCACGTCCATCATCGACAACACATCGAGCGTCACTTCAAACTTCAGCGCCATGAAATCGGCCTGCATGGCATTCAGGCCGAGCGCCTGGATGCGGCTGACCGCTTCGGCGCGCGCATCGAGGCCGATGGCGGCAAAGCCATAGTCCGATGCGGTCGCCACCAGGCCGCCGTCGCCGCAGCCGATGTCGGCCCAGATCGGCTTGCCGCTGCGCATGGCGGCGCCGTAGCCGCCCAGGTGGGCGAGCACCTTGGCCACCACCGGCGCCCAGGTGGCGCGCTTGGCGTCCGGATTGAGGGTGTCGGCCAGCTGGCTGGCGTTGGCGTTGCGGAACACTTCGCTCAAGCCCGCTTCGGTCCAGTAATGGCGGTTGTGGATGTGCGCGCACGACGGGCACAGCATCCATTCGATGGTTTTGGGCAGCGGCTCGTGCCACAGCGGGTGCATGGTGCAGTTGGCGAAGCCGAACGAGGTGCTGGCGCCGGCGCACAGCGGGCAGGCCGGGTAGGCCGACTGCAGCGGCGGCGCGTTGGCGGCCGCTTCGGCGGCGTCGGCGCTGCGGGTACGGGTCAGTTCGCTTTCGACCACGTCGATATGCGCAGGCGTGGCCGCGCCGCCGGCGTGGGCCGCCACCATCGCCTCGATCGCCGCCTCGAAGTTGTGGGTGAAGCGCGCGGTGTCGAACAACGGCGCGATCATGCGGTTGGCGGCGACGCGCTGGCGGATCGCCAGGCGGTAGTCGGCGTCGGTGCCGATGCGGTGGGCGATGCGCACCATGTCGTCGACGTCGGCGCCGACCAGTTCGGGCAGCTCGATCGCGTTGAGCAGGCTTTCGCTCACGCGCGAGGCGAAGTGGCGGCCGTGCGCGGTAATCACCGGCACGCCGGCCCACAGCGCGTCGGAGGTGGTGGTGTGGCCGTTGCAGGCGAGCGTGTCGAGCACGGCGTCGGCCAGCTGCAGGCGCGCCAGGTGTTCCTGCGGTGCGGCGAACGGCGCGAACACCAGCCGTTCGAGCGCGATGCCGTCCAGCTGCGCGTAGTGCGACAAATTCTTGATGCACGACTCGCTCTGGCCGAGCAGCCACAGCACGCTGTCGGGCACTTCCTTGAGAATGCGCAGCCACACCGCGAAGCTGGCGCGGTCGATCTTGTACGACTGGTTGAAAGCGCCGAACACCACTTTGTCGTCCGGCAGGCCGTGTTGCGCGCGCGCGCCCGGCGCCGCCGCGATCACGCGCTTGCGGTCGTTGCACTGGTAGGAGTGCGGCAGGCGGCAAAATTTTTCGGGATAGAAGGCGCCGCTGCTGTCGGGCGTGACGAAGCGGTCGCCGACGATGTAGTCGATATCGGCGGTGGCGCCGCTGCCCGGATAGCCCAGGTAGGCCGCCTGCAGCGCGGCCGGCCGGTACGTCATGATGCCGGCGCGGCCGCCGCCGGTGTAGCCCTTCAGGTCGAACAGGATGTCGAGCTGGTCGTCGGCGATGCGCGCGGCGGCCTGCGCATCGCTCATGTTGTGGATCAGGACGACGTGTTCGACCGCGTTGACGAAGCGCTGGCGGTATTCCGACTCGTCGACGCTGCTGTAGTCGTAGGCATAGACCTCGAAGCGCTCGCGGTCGTGGTGCTCGAACAGCCCGGCCATCAGGTGCATGGTGGCGTGGTGGCGGAAGTCGCACGACAGGTAGCCGACGCGCAGGCGCTGGCCGGGTGCGCGCGCGCGCGCAGGAGGGCGCACGCACGGGGCGACCTGGGCGACCATGCGCGCGATGTAGGCCCGCGACACGCCCAGGTTGTAGGCCTCGTCGCTGCACCAGGTGATGTGGGTGAGCGGATATTCGCAAGGCGCGTCGAAGCGGCCTTCGGCGTACCAGCCGAGAATTTTCTGCTGCAGCGATTCGATCCATTCCCAGTCGCAGGTAAAGCGCGCCGGCACCAGCGCGGCGCCCAGCACGCTCGGATTGTCGCCGGCCAGCGCCAGGATCTTGCGGAAGGCGTTGGTCGATTCTTCGTACAGGTCGTTACTTTGCAACAGCAGCGCCGCGTTCGACAGGAAGCGCACATTGGTGCTGGTGGCGAGCTGGCGGCGGGCGTACTCGATGCCCTCCGGATGGCGGTTGGCGTTGAACAGCGTGGTGTTGAGCACGTCGAGGATTTCGTCGTTCTCCGGTTCTTCGGCGACCGCGCGCAGCAGGCAGGGCAGGGCCTCGTCGGTGTTGCGCTCGGCCGCCAGCAGGATGCCGGCGGCGAGCCAGTTGCGCGCGCCGCCGCCGCCTTCGCCGGCGCGCTTGAAGGCGACCAGCGCCTCCGCGGGAGTGCCGGTCTGGTGCACCGCCTCGGCGCGCAGTGCCAGCAGGCCCGGGTGCGCGGGCTCCTGGCGCAGCAGCTTGTCGAGTGTGGGCAGCACTTTTTTCGCCTGCCCGAGATTGATCTGTTCAAGGAGTGCCGCCAGACGATCTGCCTGTATGTTCATTCGATACCACATTCACAAAAGATGCGCGGCGTTGCCGCCGAAGAAGCCTGCCTGCAATTGTAGCCGAGGCGGCAGTCTGCAAAGCGATAGTTGGCGGAATGTTGTAGGGTCGATGTGCGCGCGGCGAAGCGGCGCAATGCGGCGCTGCGGCGCTGCGGCGGGGACGGGAGGGGGCGAAGCGCACTGCTGGTGGCAGGCCGGTGGCACGTGCCAGCGCGCAGCGGGCGGGCATTCGTCGTGGGTGACGAAGGCCCGGCCCCTGCGCGCCGGGACCGGCCGGTGCTTAGAACTTCAGGTACGGCACCTGGGTCGTGTCGAAGGTGCCGATCTGGGTGGTGGTCAGGGCGTTGACCTGGGTCGTCGAGAGCGCCGCTACCTGGCTGGTCTTGAGCCCGGCCACCACCACCGACTGCACCTGGGTGGTGGTCAGCGCGGAGATCTCGGCAGTCGAAATACCCTGCAGCTGGACGGTGCTCAGCGAAGCCAGTACCGCGGCGGTCAGGCCGGACACCTGCGCGGTGGTCAGCGCGCCCATCTGGGTGGACGAGAGCACCGATGCGACGGCGGTCACTTGCGCGGTCGACAAGGCCGACACCTGGCCGTTCGTCAGCGCGGTGCCTTGCAAGGTGCTCAGCGCGGTCAAGGAAGAAATTTCCTTGGTCGAGATCGCTTGCAGCTGGGTGGTGCTCATCGACGCGAGCACGGCGCTGGTCAGGCCGGCCCCTTGCGCGGTGGTCAGCGCACCGATCTGGCTGGTGGTCAGGTTGGCGCCGACGGTCGTGACCTGGGCGGTCGTCATCGAGGCGATCTCCTTGGTCGAGATGGCGGCCAGCTGGGTGGTGCTCATCGATGCCAGCACGGCGCTCGACAGGCCGGTGGTCTGCGCGGTGGTCAGCGCGCCGATCTGCGCGGTGCTCATGGTGGTGGCCATGCTGGCGACCTGGGTGTACGACATGGCGGCGACCTGGCCGGTGGTGAGCGCCGAGGTCTGGACGGTGCTGAGGGCGGCGACCAGGGCGATTTCCTTGGTCGTGATGGCCGCCAGCTGGGCGCTGGCCATCGATGCCAGCACGGCGCTGGTCAGTCCGCCGGCCTGCGCGGTGGTCAGTGCGCCGATCTGGCTGGTGGTCATGCTGGCGCCGACTGCGGTGATCTGGGCGGTGGCGAGCACGGCGATCTCTTTGGTCGAGATGGCGGCGAGCTGGGTGGTGCTCATCGAAGCGAGCACCGCGGAGGTCAGGCCGGTGGCCTGGGCGGTGGTCAGCGCGCCGATCTGGGTGGTGCTCAGGCTGGTGGCCATCGCCGAGATCTGCGTGTAGCTCATGGCCGCCACCTGGCCGGTGCTCAGCGCGCTTGCCTGGACCGTGCCGAGGCTGGCCAGCGAGGAGATTTCCTTGGTCGAGATCGCTTGCAGCTGGGTCGAGCTCATCGAGGCGAGCACGGCGCTGGTCAGGCCCGGCAGTTGCGCGGTGGTCAGCGCGCCGATCTGGCTGGTGGTCATCGCGGCGCCCACTGCCGTCACCTGGGTGGTGGTGAGCGAGGCGATCTCTTTGGTCGAGATGGCGGCCAGCTGGGTGGTGCTCATCGAGGCGAGCACGGCGCTGGTCAAACCGGTCGACTGGGCGGTGGTCAAGGCGCCGATCTGGGCGGTCGACATGGTGGTGGCGATGGCGGTGACCTGGGCGGTCGTCATGGCGGCGACCTGGCCGGTGGTCAATGCGCTGGCCTGGACGGTGCCGAGCGCGGCGATCGAGGCGATTTCCTTGGTCGAGATCGCTTGCAACTGGGCGGTGACCATCGAGGCCAGTACCGCCGAGGTCAAGCCGCCGGCCTGCGCCGTGGTCAACGCGCCGATCTGGCTGGTGGTCATCGAAGCGCCGACCGACGTCACCTGCGCGGTGGTCATCGCGGCAATCTCTTTGGTCGAGATGGCGGCCAGCTGGGTGGTGCTCATCGAGGCGAGCACGGCGCTGGTCAAACCGGTCGACTGGGCGGTGGTCAAGGCGCCGATCTGGGCGGTCGACATGGTGGTGGCGATGGCGGTGACCTGGGCGGTCGTCATGGCGGCGACCTGGCCGGTGGTCAATGCGCTGGCCTGGACGGTGCCGAGCGCGGCGATCGAGGCGATTTCCTTGGTCGAGATCGCTTGCAACTGGGCGGTGACCATCGAGGCCAGTACCGCCGTCGTCAGGCCGCCGGCCTGCGCCGTGGTCAGCGCGCCGATCTGGCTGGTGGTCATCGAGGCGCCAACCGCCGTCACCTGCGCGGTGCTCATCGAGGCAATCTCTTTGGTCGAGATGGCGGCCAGTTGGGTGGTGCTCATCGAGGCGAGCACGGCGCTGGTGAGGCCGGTGGTCTGGGCGGTGGTCAGGGCGCCGATCTGGGCGGTCGACATGCTGGTGGCCAGGCTCGTCACCTGGGCGGTGGTCAGCGCGGCGACCTGGCTGGTGGTCAGGGCGCTGGTCTGGACGGTGCCGAGCGCGGCGATCGACGCGATTTCCTTCGTCGAGATCGCTTGCAGCTGCGTCGAGCTCATCGAGGCCAGCACGGCGCTGGTCAGGCCGCCGGCCTGCGACGTGGTCAGCGCGCCGATCTGGCTGGCGGTCATCGACGATCCCACTGCCGTCACCTGGGCGGTGGTCATCGAGGCGATTTCTTTGGTCGCGATGGCGGCGAGCTGGGTGGTGCTCATCGAAGCGAGCACGGCGCTGGTCAGGCCGGCGGTCTGCGCGGTGGTCAAGGCGCCGATCTGCGCGGTCGACAACGTGGTGGCAACGGCGGTGACCTGGGCGGTCGTCATGGCGGCGACCTGGCCGGTGGTCAAGGCGCCCGCCTGCACGGTACCGAGCGCGGCGATCGAGGCGATTTCCTTGGTCGCGATGGCCTGCAACTGGGTGGTGCTCATCGACGCCAGCACGGCGCTGGTCAGGCCCGGCGCCTGCGCGGTGGTCAGCGCGCCGATCTGGCTGGTGGTCATCACGGTGGCGATCGAGGTGACCTGGGCGGTGGTCAGCGACGAGATTTCCTTGGTCGAGATGGCCTGCAGCTGGGCCGTGCTCATCGACGCCAGCACGGCGCTGGTCAGTCCGGACGCCTGGGCGGTCGCCAAGGTGCCGATCTGGGTGGTCGACAGGCTCGTCGCCATCGACGTGATCTGGGCGGTCGACATCGACGTCACCTGCAGCGACGTCAGCGCGGTGGCCTGGCCGGAAGTGATGCTTTTGAGCTGCGCGGCCGACAAGGCCCCGATATCCTTGGCCGACAGCGCGCCGATCTGGCTGCCGCTCAGTGCCACACCGGCGGCGCTGAGGGTGACGATGGCCGATGTCGAGAACGCAGCGATCTGCCCCGACGACATCACTCCGACCTGGGCGGTGCTGAGGGCGGCGATGTCGGTCGTCGTCAGACCTGCCACTTGCTTCGTAGACAGAGATTGAATCTGCGTCGTCGACATTGAAGTTATGATAGAGGTCATTGCGTCACCATTCAAAGTTATGTTGCCGGGGCACTGTTTACAAGCGGGCATCCGCTATGCAATCCATCCCGCGACCCAACACCAATGCTGAGTCATATCTCGGTAACGACGCCAGTGTGCAAAACTTTAGGACTTAATTGTCGGGAAGAATGTTTTTGTACGGACACGGCGCTACCGACGATCGCGCGCGCAGACGGCAGGGGACGGAGCAGGTGCCGCGGCGCGCAAGCTTGGCAGGATGGCAAGCGACGGCCGGCCGGCCGTCGTCGTGCAGACGTGTCAATCGAGCGCGCAAGCGTGCTCGGCTGCCAGGGTGGCGGCCAGCAGCTGTTTCAGTTCGGGCACGCAGGAGCCGCAATTGCCGCCCGCCTTGACGCAGCCGGTGATGGCGGCCACGCTGGTGAGCGCATGGCTGCGGATGGCCGTGCAGATCGTGTTGCGGCCCACGCCGAAGCAGGAGCACACGGTTGGCCCGGCGTCGGCACCCTTGTCGATCGGCTGCCCGCTCAGCAAACTGATGCGGTCGGCCTGCGTCAGCTGGTCCTTGGCGAACAGGCTGGCCAGCCAGGTGCGCGAGGGCAGGTCCGGGCGCGGCGAGATGAACAGGCATTGCGCGATGCGCTCGTCGACCAGGTGCACCGCGCGGTACACGGCGCCGCTGCGGTCCTCGTAGTCGAGCCAGTCGGCGTCGGCATCGGCCACGCCTAATAGAGTGCGGGCAAACGCGCCATGGTCGGCGATCGCGCCGCGCCCGGCCAGCTCGTAGCGGGTGAACTGCTCGCCCTGGATGCGCGTCCAATGCGCCACCTGGTCGAGCGCCAGGTCGGCGCGGCTGAGGATGAAACCGTGCCACGACACGCCGAAGCGCTCGATCATCACCGGCGTGTGCTTGAACTCCGGCTCGCCCGACAGCGGGTCGACCGCCGGACTGACGACTGCGCCGACGCGCGCGTCGGAGGCGCTCTGGCCGTTCCAGTGGATCGGGATGAACACGCCGCCGCGGGCGATGCCGCCGCCATGCTGCACGCGCGCCACCATCGCGCCCCACTGGCTCGACACGCGCGCCAGCTCGCCTTCGCGCACGCCGAATTTGAGCGCGTCCTGCGGATGCATGTCGATGAACGATTCGGCCACGTGGCCGGCCAGCCGCGCCGCCTTGCCGGTGCGCGTCATGGTGTGCCACTGGTCGCGCACGCGGCCGGTGTTGAGGGTCAGGGGATATTCGGCGTCCGGCAGGTGCGCCGGCGCGCGCGGGGCGGTGGCGATGAAGCGCGCCTTGCCGTCCGGGTGGGCGTAGCGGCCGTCTTCGAACAGGCGCGGCGTGCCGGCGCCGCCGGCCTGCACCGGCCACTGCACCGGCGCCAGCTCGGCGTACTGGCGCGCATCGAGGCCGGCCAGGCCGGCCAGGTGGAAGGCGCGCGGCAGGTCGGCGGGGCTGTTGCGGTGGCAGCTCAGGCGCACGTGCTCGTCGAAGATGTCGCCCGGGCCGGCGAACTCGAAGCCGTCGAAGCCCATGCGGCGGGCCACCTGGCACAGCACCTGCCAGTCGGCGCGCGCTTCGCCGGGGGCCGGCAGGAAGGCGCGCTGGCGCGAAATGCAGCGCTCGGAATTGGTGACGGTGCCGTCCTTTTCGCCCCAGCCGAGCGCCGGCAGCAGCACGTGCGCGTAGGCGTTGGTGTCGGTGCCGGCGACGATGTCGGTGACCACCACCAGCTGGCACTGCTCGAGCGCGCGCTGGACCTGGTTGGCGTCCGGCAGGCTGACCAGCGGGTTGGTGGCGATGATCCAGACCGCCTTGACGGTGCCCGCTTCGATGGCGCGGAACAGGTCGACCGCCTTCAGGCCGGGCCGGGCGGCGATGCGCGGCGACTGCCAGAACTGCTGCACGGCGGCGCGGTGATCCGGGTTGTCGAGCTCCATGTGCGCGGCCAGCATGTTGGCCATGCCGCCCACTTCGCGCCCGCCCATCGCGTTCGGCTGGCCGGTCAGCGAGAAGGGCCCCATGCCGGGCTGGCCGATGCGCCCGCTGAGCAGGTGGCAGTTGATGATGCTGTTGACCTTGTCGGTGCCGGCGGAGGACTGGTTGACGCCCTGCGAGAACGCGGTGACGACCTTGCTGGTGGCGGCGAACAGGCGGTAGAAGGCGAGCAGCTGTTCGGCATCGACGCGGCAGATGCGGGCGACGGCGAGCGGGTCGGCGCAGTCGGCGTCGGCGGTGTTAAGTGCCGCGTCGAGGCCGTTGGTGTGGGCGGCGACGAAGGCTTGATCGACGCCGCCGTTGCGCGCCAGGTAGCTGAGCAGGCCGTTGAACAGCCAGACGTCGGTGCCGGGCTTGACCGGCAGGTGCAGGTCGGCCAGTTCGCAGGTGGCGGTGCGGCGCGGATCGATCACGACGACCTTGAAGTCGGGCCGCGCTTCCTTGATGCGGGCGATGCGCTGGAACAGGATCGGGTGGCACCAGGCGGCGTTCGAGCCGACCAGCACGACCATGTCGGCCTGCTCGAAGTCGTCGTAGCAGCCCGGCACCAGGTCTTCGCCGAACGCGCGCTTGTGGCCGGCCACCGCGGACGACATGCACAGGCGCGAATTGGTGTCGATGTTGGCGCTGCCGATGTAGCCCTTCATCAGCTTGTTGGCGACGTAGTAGTCCTCGGTGAGCAGCTGGCCGGAGACGTACAGCGCGACCGCGTCGGGGCCGTGCTCGGCGATGATGTCGCGAAAGCGGCCGGCGACCTGGTCGAGCGCGGCGTCCCACGACACCTGGCGCAGCACGCCGTCTTCGCGCACGGCCGGGTGCAGCAGGCGGCCGTCGAGGCTGAGCGTTTCGCCGAGCGCCGAACCCTTGACGCACAGGCGCCCGGCGTTGGCGGCGTGGGTGCTGTCGCCGGCGATGGTGACGGCGCCATCGGCGGCCGGGGTGGCCAGCACGCCGCAGCCAACGCCGCAATAGGGACAGGTGGTGCGCACACCGAGTGGGATGGGAGAAAGATTCACGGTAGTTTCCTCGTCAGGCGGCTTGGGCGCACAGCGCTTCGCCAAACAACAGATGGGTGCGCATGGCGGAGATGTCGGTGCGGTTCTGGATCAGGTCAAAATACCACGGGCCGTCCTGCACGTCACCATACAGCACCGCACCGACGATGTGGGCGCCGTTCAGCACCAGGCGCTTGTAGATGCCGCGCCGCGGGTCGCGCAGTACCAGGTCTTCGGTGCCTTCGCCGCCGATGAAGTCGCCCACCGAATACAGGTCGACGCCGGTCACTTTCAGCTTGGTCGGGGTGGCGCTCTGGACGTAGCGGCGGTGGCCGCTGTGCGCCAGGTGGGCGCCGCATACCTTGGCCTGGTCCCAGATCGGCGCTACCAGGCCGAAGGTGGCGCTGCGGTGCTGCACGCATTCGCCCACCGCGTAGATGCGCGGATCGTAGGTCTGAAGCGTGTCGTCGACGACGATGGCGCGCTCGCAATGGACGCCCGACTCCTGCGCCAGCGCGATGTTCGGGCGCACGCCAGCAGCCATCACCACCAGGTCGGCCGGGATCTCGCTGCCGTCCTTGAAGCGCACCGCGG
>JARXKM010000179.1:3777-9790 GCA_030272785.1 Pseudomonadota bacterium | reverse complement strand
GCCGGCCAGGAAGCCAAGCGCCGCATCGAAGAGCTGACCGCATCGGTCGAAGTGGGCAAGACGTACGACGGCGTCGTGCTCAAACTGCTCGACTTTGGCGCCATCGTCCAGGTCATGCCGGGCAAGGACGGCCTGCTGCACATCTCGCAGATCGCCAACGAGCGTGTAAACGCGGTTGCCGACTACTTGAAAGAAGGCCAGCAAGTGCGCGTCAAGGTCCTCGAAACCGACGACCGCGGTCGTTTGAAGCTGTCGATGAAGGCTGCTGAAGGCGCTGCCGAAGCTCCTGCGGCGTAAGCATCAACCGGCTTCGGCCGAACAAGAAACCGCCAGCGCGCAAGCCCTGGCGGTTTTTTATTTGACCTTGTGGGGCCAGTATTGATACCATCACCGCATGGTGCGCACCGCTAAAATTGTCGATCAAATGCGTAGGGAGCCCAACAACGTGCGCTTTCCGGATCTGCTGAAGGTATGCGAAGAATACTTTGGAACGCCCCGCCAATCCGGGGCAAGTCACGTGGTTTTCAAAATGCCGTGGCAAGGAGACCCGCGCATCAATATCCAGAACGACAAAGGCAAGGCCAAGGCGTATCAAGTACGGCAAGTACTCTTGGCCATTGCGAAGTTGAAGGAGCAGCAGGATGAATATTGAACATTACACTTATCGGCTCACCTGGTCGCCCGAAGACGGGGAGCACGTTGGATTGTGTGCCGAACTGCCGGCGCTTTCTTGGCTTGCTCCGACACAGGAAGCCGCATTGAACGGAATTCGGCTGCTTGTCGCGGACACGGTGGCTGACTTGCAAACGAATGGGGAGCCAGTGCCCGAGCCCTTGGCGGATAAGCGATACAGCGGGGAATTCAGAGTGCGTATCCCGCCTGAGCTGCATCGGGCACTGGCGCTGCAGGCGGCGGAACAGGGTATCAGTCTCAACCGACTCGCGAGCGCCAAGCTCGCTGGCGTCTTGATTGGCTAGTTTACAAGTTCCGCGCTTTGCTGCGTGCTGCCAAGTGTTCGCCCAGGCGGGTGCCCAGGCATAGCAGCGTCAGCGTCGGCGGCAGACCCCACGGCTGTGGGATCACCGATGCATCGCAGACGAACAGATTCCGCGCGCCCACTTGCAAGTCGCTGTCGACGCCATCGCCGATGCGCACGCTGCCGCCCGGGTGCGCGGCAAAATGCCGGCTCTGGAAGACTTGCGTCGCGCCCGCCGCCGCCAGGATATCGCGCGCGATGCCGACTCCCGCATCGAATTTGCGACGATCCGCTGGCCGCAATGGCTTGCTGGCCCAGCGCGGTCCGACCGCGCCGCCGATCTCGTCGCGGATCTTGACCATGATGCTGAGCGTGCGACTGTGCGCAGCGAGCCGATCGAGCCTGCCCGCCTGCGCAGTGAAGCCTTGATACATCGGCTTCGGCAACGCCATGTCGGCCAGCGAGATGCCGTCGGCGTCGAAGCGCACGCCGGCCGCCATCGGCACTTCGCCGGTGCCGCCGTCGACGTCGTCGACGCTGCCCATCACGGCGATCACCGGGTCGCTGAAAAAGCTGCTGCCGCGCGCGCGCAGGCCCGAGGCGTGCAGCAGGCGCGGACTGCCGATGCCGCCGCCGGCCAGCACCACGACCGGCGCGTGGGCGCGCTGCAGCTGGCCGCCGCGCGCGAATTCGACGCCGCTCGCGCGGCCGTCGTCGAACGTCACGCGCAGCACTTTCGCCCGGTCCAGCAGTTGCGCGCCTTGCCGGCCAGCCTCGTCGAGGAAATCGCGCGCGGTCCATTTGGCGCCGAACGGGCAGCCATACACGCAGCGCCAGCAACCGCTGCGGCACAGCTGCGGGCGGATCATCTTGTCGAGCTTTTGCCAGTCGATTCCCAGCGTGCGCGCGCCTTGCATGATGCGCGCCGCCATCGGCCCGATCAGCGCATCGGGCAGGGGACCGATCGGCAGTTCGGCGCGCAGTTCGCGCAGGGCCGGCGCCAGGTCGATGCCGAATGCGGCGAACATCGCCAGCGGCGGCGCGGCGGCGGTGGCGAAGTTGATCGCCGAGCTGCCGCCGGCAGTGACGCCTTGTACCAGCAGCGACGCGTCGCGCTGGATGAACATGCCCTTGCCAGGGACCGCGGCGATCTTCGCCATCTGGCCGAGCGTGCCGGTCAGCGACGCCGCGCTGCCTTGCTCGAGCACCAGCACGCGCCAGCCGCGCCGGGCCAGCTGGCGCGCGACCGTCGCCCCGCCGGGGCCGCTGCCGACGATGATCGCGTCGTACGATGGTGAGAGTGCTTCAGTCATGGCGCATGCTGGAAGAAGGGAAGCGAATTCTACTATTGCGGTCGCCGAAATGCGAAAATAACCAGTGTCGGCATCCGGCCGGCGAACTATCATACCAGCGAGATTGCCCAGCCCATGCCTACCATCGATCCCCGCGTCGACGCCTACATCGCCCAGGCGCCCGAATTCGCGCAGCCGGTCCTGACCCATTTGCGCGCGGTGATCCATGCCGCGTGCCCGGATGTGGCCGAAACGATGAAGTGGAGCCGCCCGCATTTCGAGTACAACGGCCTGCTGTGCGGGATGTCCGCGTTCAAGGCGCACTGCGGCTTTGGCTTCTGGAAGGGCGAGTTGATGTTCCCCGGGATGAGCGAGCGCGAGGCGATGGGCCATTTCGGCCGCATCGAGTCGGTCAAGGATCTGCCGCCGAAGCAGGAACTCGCGGCGCTGGTGAAGCGGGCCATGCAGCTCAACGACGAGGGTGTCAAGGCGCCTTCGCGCAGCAAGCCGACGACGCCGCATGTACTGGTCGTTCCCGATTATTTTCAGGCGGCGTTGAACGAGAACCCGGCGGCGCTGGCGCACTTCGACGCCGGCAGCGCCAGTTTCAAGCGCGAGTACGTCGACTGGATCGTGGAGGCAAAGGCCGAGGCGACGCGCTTGCGCAGGATGACACAGGCAATCGAGTGGATCGGCGATGGCAAGGCGCGCAACTGGAAGTATGCGAATTGCTGATGCTGCCGCGCTGACGCTGACGCTAACGCTGACGCTGACGCAACCGGGGTCAGACCCTTAACGGAACAACCTGGGTCTGACCCCTCGCCGGCAATCGTGGCCGGCACGAAAAACGCCGGCGCGAGGCCGGCGTTGTCGCTAAAGACCACGAACGATTACTTGTCCGTCACCGTGAACTCGCCGAACGCCTTGAGCTGCTCGGCCACCGCGGCCTTGTCGCCCACCACGACGATCGACTGGTTCTCCGGCGCGAAGTACTTCTTGCCAATCGCGCGCACCTGCTCGGACGAGACCTTCTGGATCATCGGCACGTACTGGCCGAGGAACTCAGGAGGCAGGCCGATCAGCCAGTTGCTCGCCAGCGTGCCGGCCACAGCCCGCTGCAGCTGGTTGGTGACCAGGTAGGTGCCGGCCACGTAGCGCTTGTTCATCTCCAGTTCCGGCGCCGGCACCAGCTCGGTGCCGATCCTGCGGTACTCGCTGAAAAACTCCGTCAGCGCCGCGCCCGACACCGCGTTGCGCACGTCCGCGCCGCCGACGATGCCGCCGCCGTTGCGATACACGCGCGCACCGGCCGAGGCGCCGTAGGTGTAACCCTTCTCTTCGCGCAGGTTGAGGTTGACGCGGCTGCTGAAGCCGCCGCCGAGGATGGTGCTGGTCAGGCGCATCGGCACCAGCTCGTCGACGCCGGCGGCGATGCCGGGGCTGCCGATGCGAATGGTCGACTGCACGCTGCCGCCGCGCTCGAGCAGCACGCGCACCGGCCTGGCGCTGGCCGGCGCCGGCGCCGTGTCGGCCTGCGCCGGGCCGTCGGACTTCCACTCGCCGAACGCCTTCTGCGCCAGCTTGATCGCGTCCGCTTCCTTGATGCGGCCGGTGATCACCAGCAGGCTGTGGTCGGGACGGAAGCGCTTCGCGTGCTCGGCGCGCAGCATCGCATCGGTGGCCGAGCTGATCGCTTCGACGGTCGGATCGGTCTGGCCGTACGGGTGCGCGCCGTAGATCGCCTTGCCGAGCGCGCGTTCGGCGCGAAAGCGCGGGGTCGCTTCCTGCACCTTCAGCGACTGCAGCGCGTTGGCCTTGGCCAGCGCCACTTCCTTCGAAGGGAACGATGGCTGGCGCGCCACTTCGGCCAGCAGGTCGAGCATCGCGCCGGCCTGCGAGGCGACCGCGTTGGCCGAGATGACGATGCCGTCCAGCGTGGCCGCGCCGCCCACCGAGCCGCCCATGCCTTGCGCCGCTTCGGCGATGGCGCGCGAATCGCGCTTGGCCGTGCCTTCGTTGAGCAGGCCGGCCATCAGGTTGGCGAAACCGGGGTGCTGCAGGTCGTCGGCCGCGTAGCCGGCGCCGCGCACGGCCAGCACGAAGTCGACCCGCGGCAGGCCGCTGCGCGCCACCACCCAGACCTGCAGGCCGTTGGCCAGCGTCTTCTTGACGATGTGCGGCGCCGGAATCGGCTTGTCCTTGCCGTAGGGCGGCATGGCGGCGGGCGTCGGCACCGGCTCGGCGGCGTAGGCCAGCGGCGCGAACAGCAGGGAAATCGTCAGTGTCAGCATCAGTTTGTTCATCGCTGCGCTCCTCATTTGGTGGTGCCGGCAGGCGGCGTGGCTGCCGCGACCTTGGCGACAGGCTTGCGGTCGATGACGGTGCGGTTGGCTGGCGTCAGGTAGGTCGCCGCGGTGCGCTGGATGTCGTCCGAGGTGACCCCTTCGATCCAGCCGGGGATCTTGTTGACGACGTTGGCGTCGCCCCACATGGTCTGCAGCTTGGCCAGCGTGTCGGCGCGGTTGATGAAGCTTTCCAGCTTGTTGTTCCAGCTCGCCAGCAGGCGCGTCTTGACCCGCTTCAGCGTGGCCTCGTCGACGCCGTTCTTGACCACCTTGGCGATGTCTTCATCCATCGCCGCCAGCAGCGCGTTGGCGTTGCTGGTCGGCTTGTAGACGGCGAAGATGGTAAACAGCGTCGGGCCGTCGTATTCCCACGGGCCGGTCAGGCCGTACAGCGAGTCGAGGTTGAGGGCGATTTCGCGGCCCTTGACGATCCCCTGGTAGAACATCGAGGCGTCGCCGCCGGCCAGCACTTCGCCCAGCACCGCCATCGCGGCCTGGTCTTTACTGCCGCGCGCCGGGATCTTCCACGCCGCCGCCAGCGCCGGCGCCTGGGCCAGCGCGTCGCTTTGCTCGATGCGCTTTTCGGCCGTGTTGAGCGGCTCGGTGAAGTCGGAGCCGGCCGGGGTAGGGCGTTTGGCGATGCCGGCGAAGTACTTCTGCGCCAGCGCGAAGCCTTGCGCCGGGGTGACGTCGCCGGCGATCGCCAGCACCGCGTTGTTCGGGCCGTAGTAGTCGCGGTGGAAGGCGCGCACGTCGTCCAGGCTGGCGCCTTCGAGGTCTTCGAAGCTGCCGTAGCCGTCGTGGTTGTTTTCCCACTTCTGGAACGCCTGCTGGCCGATGTCGATCCACATGAAGCCGCCGTACGGCTGGTTCTTGACGTTGACGCGGATCTCTTCCTTGACGACGTCCTGCTGGTTCTTCAGCGACTTGGCGTTGAAGTCGAGCGTCTTCATGCGGTCCGCTTCGAGCCACAGGATCGAGTCGATTGCCGATACCGGCGCCGTTTCGATGTAGTTGGTGAAGTCGGCGCGGGTCGAGCCGTTGTTGTTGCCGCCGCCGCCGGTGATGGCCTTGTCGAACACGCCCTTCGGCGCATTCGGCGTGCCCTGGAACATCAGGTGTTCGAACAGGTGCGCGAAGCCGGTGCGGTTCTTCGGCTCGAGCCGCATGCCGACGTGGTACACCACGCTGACGCCGACGGTCGGCGAGCTGTGGTCTTCCGAGATGATGACGGTGAGACCATTGTCGAGTTTTTTGACCTGCACCGGCAGGGTCCATTGATCGGCGGCGGCGGCGGCGCCGGCGGCGAACGCCGGCAGCGACAGCGACAGCGAAAGTCCCGCCAGCAGGGCGGGGATGGTGCGTTTGCGCATAGTAACCTCAAGGTGGCGATGGACCAG
>JARXKM010000179.1:0-3677 GCA_030272785.1 Pseudomonadota bacterium | reverse complement strand
GCGATGGACCAGGTAAACGGCTTCACTTTCGACGGCGCCAGCGCCATCGAGCGCCACATGGTAGCGCAATTTTTCGGCCCCGAAGTAACAGATTGATATGCATGTCTGGCCGCCGCGACGCCCCCTATCGGACGCCGGCGAGACGCTTTAGTGCCTGCTTGCGCGCTTTTGCGCCAAGATGGTGAAAGCGTGGCGGAAAATCGGGGTTTTTCGCTGGCACGGAATCTGCAATGACTTCCTGCGTCCATTGCGGATACGTCGACGGAGACCATCATGACAGCCCAGCTCACCACCACTACCACCCCCATCACCAGCGCCGCGCCGCAAGGCGGCAACGCGGATGCCGATGCCACCCTGTCGGGCGACGTCTTCGGCGCCCTGATCAACCTGTCCGGACGACGCCGCTTCACCTCGCAGCGGGTGGTGCTGTACGCGGTGCTGGCGTCGATGGGCCATGAGGGCGCCATCGCCACCGCGCGCGAAACGCTGGCGCTGTTCCGCGATGCCCACAGCACCCTGATCGACGGCAAGGGCGGGCTGCCGGGCGTGTTTTGCGGTCAGCTGCGCGACGCCTATTTCGGCACGCTGCAGGGCGACAAGGTGATCCGCAACTTCATCAAGCTGGCCGAGTCCACGCTCGACGGCATCGTCAGCAATGTGCGCGGCACGCCGGCGCTGCTCGACGAACTGGTGCGCAGCGCGACGCCGCTGCTGAGCGTGCTGAACGGCCTGACGCTGGTGTACGAAGAGCAGTCGAAGCGCCACGCCCAGAAGCAGCGGCGCCAGCTGCAGGAGATGATGGGCGACATCAAGACGATCGCGCGGCAGGCCCGCATGGTCGCCTTCAATGCGCAGATCGTCGCCGCGCGCGCCGGCCAGGCCGGCAAGGAATTCGCCGTCGTCGCCAGCACCATGACGAACGTGACGTCGGAGATCGACGAGCTGGTGCGCGCAGCGCTGAACAGCTCGCTCGGCCACTGAGCCTGACGTTGGTTGAAGACGTCGTGCCCGGGCTCGGCGCCCCCTCCCCAGGCGGGAACCCATGCTGAGCTTGCTGTTGAGGCGACGCGACTGATACCGGGCCGGGCCGGCCGGGCCGGGCGGTGGCTTAGTCGGCCAGCGGCCAGTTCAGTTCGGTCTGCCAGGTCGACGCGTCGGCGTTGTCGCCGGGGCCGACCAGGTAGTTCTCCCAGATGAACGGCTGCGTCGTCAGGCCGTTCGCCGCCACCCACGCCTTCAGTTCGCCCCACGCCGCGCCGATGCCTTCCATCGGACCGCGGTAGATGGTGCGCGCCACCCGCGTCGCCGGCAACGCGCTGGCCACCACGCGGCCTTGCGCGGTGACGTCGTCGTCGACCGGGAAACCGATCTCCATGTCGAACACCGCGCCGGGCATCTTGCGGTGATAGCTGAACAGCGGGCCGGCCGGCTCGATGCCCTGTTCTCGCATGGCCGCGAGCAGTTCATTGACCGCCGGCGGGAATGCTTGCTGGATCTCGTTGCGGGCGATGATGACGGGGATGGCGGCGGTGCGCTGCGGCGCCGAGCGGGCGATCTGCGGTGTGTCGATCATGCTGTTCTCCTGATGTTGACTTCGGTGGTTGTCAAAGAAAAACCCTGCGCGGCGGACTCAGAGGCTGAGAGTCTTTCGGGCGTGCCAGAGCAGCGCGCCAGAAAGTGGCCGATCGAGGCGCAAAGCACAGCCATAGCTCGGGCTATGGCGAGCATTTGCAACGACGAGCGGGCGCATTCTGGTGAGATGAGCGGGCATGATCGAAAGCCTCGCAGCCTCTCAGGCCAGGCGCCGGCAGCCGCGTCAAGCCGGTGTTTTGGTAATCCAGATGGCGAAATATGCATTTCATCGCAATCCGGTGGAGCCGGCCGAATGCTGTGGCTATAGTGACATCATACCGAAACCGCTCAGAAGGAGCTACAAATGAACATCGCCAAACACATGGAAGCCGTTTTCGTCGTCGCCATCGCCGCCGCCGCCGCCACCAGCTTCGCCACTGCCGCCGTGCCGGCCCCTTCCCAGCGCCAGGGCGTCGCCGCCGTGCCCTTCGCCGGCCACATGCAAGTGGTGACGATCGTCGGCAAGCGCCCGCATGCGTCCGTCAAGCCGGCCTGAACGCGCCGTCGATCCGCGCCGCCGGGCGATCGGCAAAATTTGCTGGAACGCGCTGCGCCAAGCTGGTAGTGTAGCGGCTCCGGCGATCCCGGCAAACCTGCCCTGCCGGCCAGCGAACCGCGGACCCAGCAAAAAAATAATACGGGAGAACGTCATGAACAAGGTCCTCACACTCGGCTTCGCCGGCGCCGCCTTTTGCGCGCTGACGGGCATCGCGCGCGCCGCTGAGGAAACCGTCACCGAGACGCGCGCCATCGATGCGCGCGTGGTGCGCGTGAAGCTCGATGGCGTGATCGACCTCAAGCTCAAGAAGGGGCCGGTGGCGCAGCTGGTCATCAGCGGCGACCGGCGCTACCTGGCCGGCACCACCACCATCCAGAGCGGCGACACGCTCAATATCGATACCGAAAACCACAGCTTCAAGATGCGCACCAATGCGCGCCTGCGCGCCGAGCTGACGTTGCCGCAGCTGCGCGAGGTGTCCTCGGAAAGCGTCGGCTTCACCGAGATCGCCGGCTTTTCGGGCGACGAACTCGACCTCGCGCTCGACGGCGCCGGCTCGATGAAGGTGGTGTGCGACTACCGCATCGTCAACGCCAACCTGGGCGGGGTGGGCAGCATGCACATCCAGGGCGTGAGCAGCGACGGCATCGATTTGAACTTGCACGGCGCCGGCTTTGTCACGTTGTCGGGCCACAGCAAATGGCTCAAGGCCAGCCTCGCCGGACTGGGCAGCCTCGACGCGCAGAAATTCGATGCCGAGACCGTCACGCTCGAGTTGAGCGGGCTGGGCAACGCGAAGGTGACGGCGCGTCAAAACGCCACGCTCAACCTGTCGGGGCTGGGGTCGGTAACGGTGTACGGCAAGCCGCTCAACCGCAGTGTCAGTGTCGACGGGCTTGGCAAAGTCAGTTGGAAGTGATCGGCTATGGAACCTGGTGTTTACCACGAGACATGAAAAAACTATTTGTTGCGGTAACGCTCGCGCTGGCGCTGCATGCCGGCGCGATGGCGGGCTTCACCGAAGGCGCCAACGCCTACAACGCGCGCAATTACGAGCTGGCGCTCAAGGAGATCGCGCCGCTCGCCAAGGCCGGCAATGCCGATGCCCAGCATTTGCTCGGGCTGATGTATTACATGGGCCGCGGCGTCAAGCGCGACTATCCGCTGGCGCTGCTGTGGCACCGCAAGGCGGCGCTGCAGGGCAAGGCCGACGCGCAGTACGTGGTCGGCGCCATGTACTACACCGGCAACGCGGTGCCACAGGACCAGAAGCTGGCGGTGCTGTGGTTTCGCAAGGCGGCCGAGCAGGGCCATGCCGACGCCCAGCACGCGCTGGGGTTGATGTACCGCTACCACGTGGCCGGCATGCCGCAGGATGTCGTGCTGGCCTACATGCTGTGGAACCTCGCCGCCGCCGGCGGCAACATGAACGCCACCGAACAGCGCGCCGCCATCGCGCGCCAGATGACCCAGGAACAGATCGAGGAAGGCCAGGCGATGTCGCGCACCTGGCGCCTCGGCACGCCGCTGCCGACCCAGTCGCGCA
>JARXKM010000178.1 GCA_030272785.1 Pseudomonadota bacterium | reverse complement strand
GCCGCCAACACCACCAAGCCGTTCTGGTTCCAGCTGTACGTGATGAAGGACCGGCCGTTCATCGAGCGCCTGATCGAGCGCGCCCGCGCCGCCAAATGTTCGGCGCTGGTCCTCACGCTCGATCTGCAGGTGCTCGGCCAGCGCCACAAGGACATCCGCAACGGCATGACGGCGCCGCCCAAGATGACGATTGCGAACATCGTCAACCTGATGACCAAGCCGGCGTGGTGCCTCGGCATGGCCGGCACGCGCCGTCACGGCTTCGGCAATATCGTCGGCCATGCCAGCGATGTGTCGGACATGTCGTCGCTGTCGGCCTGGACGTCGCAGCAGTTCGATCCGGCGCTGTCGTGGGCCGACGTCGAATGGGTCAAGCAGCGCTGGGGGGGCAAGCTGATCATCAAGGGCATCATGGATGTCGAGGATGCCAAGCTGGCCGCCGCCAGCGGCGCCGACGCGCTGATCGTCTCGAACCACGGTGGCCGCCAGCTCGACGGCGCGCAGTCGAGCATCGGCGCCTTGCCGGCCATCGTCGATGCGGTCGGCGGGCAGATCGAAGTGCACATGGACGGCGGCATCCGCTCCGGCCAGGACGTGATCCGCGCGCGCGCCTTGGGCGCGAAGGGCGTCTACATCGGCCGGCCGTTCCTGTATGGCCTGGGCGCCGGCGGCGAGCAAGGCGTGACCAAATGCCTCGACATCATCCGCAACGAGCTCGATCTGACGATGGCGTTCTGCGGCCTGCGCGACATCAACCAGGTCGACAAGAACATCCTGCTGCCCGGTACGTATTAAGGGGTAAGGTCGGAGATTCGGACATTTCGGCCCCATGAAATGTTCGAATGTCTGACCTGACCCCCGCCGTTAAAGACCGCTCACCCCATCGCATTGCGTGGCGCGCCCGCCACGAACGCCTCCACATTATCGACCAGCATATCGGCCAGGGTCTGCATCGCCCCGGCGCTAGCCCACGCCACGTGCGGCGTGAGGATGAAGTTCGGCTGGTGTAGCGCCAGCAGCGGATTGTCCGGCGCCGGCGGCTCCTTGCTCAGCACATCGAAGCCGGCGCCGCCGATCACGCCATCGCGCAGCGCCTGCGCCAGCGCCGCCTCGTCGACCAGCCCGCCGCGCGCCGTGTTGATCAGCAGCGCGGTCGGCTTCATCAGCGCCAGTTCGCGCGCGCCGATCATGTTGCGCGTCTGCTCGCTCAGCGGCAGGTGCAGGCTGATGACGTCGCAGCTGCGCAGCAGCTCGTCGAGCGGCAGCATCGTCACGTCGGCGTCGGCCACCGGCGAGCGCGATGTCACGCACACCTGCATGCCGAACGCGCGCCCCAGTTGCGCCACCTTGTGCCCCAGCGCGCCGTAGCCGACGATCCCCAGCCGGCTGCCGGCCAGGTCGCCGATCGGGTGGGTGAACAGGCAGAACTGCGAAGATTTTTGCCACAAGCCGGCGTCGACGTCGGCGCAGTACGCGCGCAGGTTGCGGCGCAGCGCCAGGATCATCGCAAAGCAGTGCTCCGGCACCGACACCAGCGAATAATTGCGGATGTTCGACACCACGATGCCGCGCTCGCGGCAGGCGGCCAGGTCGACATTGTCGGTGCCGGTTGCCGCCACCGCGATCATCTTCAGGTCGGGCAGGCGGGCGATGTCGGCGGCGCGCACCGGCACCTTGTTGGTGATGGCGATGGTGGCGCCGCGCAGCCGCTCGGCCACTTCGCCCGGCAAAGTGGCCGGATAGTCGCGCCACTGGTGTTCGAAGGCGGGCGCACGCACGTTCGCCAGCAGGCTGTCGCGGTCGAGGAAAACGATATTTTGCATGTCATGCCTTCATTGGTGCGGGCAGGCGCTGCGGCGCCTTGATCTGGAAACGCGGATGGTTCATGAACAAGTCCGCCACCCACTCGACGAACACGCGCACCTTGGCCGACAGGTGGCGGTTCTGAGGATATACTACATTGACCGGCAGGGGCGAGCTGACCCAGTCTTCGAGCAGCAGTTCGAGCGCGCCCGAGGCCAGGTACTGGTCCATCGAATAGCTGGCCATCTGCATGATGCCGATGCCGGCCAGGCCGGCGCTGATGTACGCGGTCGAGTCGTTCACCGCCAGGCTGGCCGGCACGGCGATCTGGATCTGCTCGTCGCCGCGCGCGAAATCCCACTCGTAGATTTTGCCCGATTTGGACGAAAAATAGTTCACGCAGCGGTGCCGCGCCAATTCGTCCGGATGCGCCGGCCGGCCGTGCTGGTCGAGGTAGGCCGGGGTCGCGCAGGTGACGAAGTGCAGCACGCCGATGCGGCGCGCGATCAGGCCCGAATCGGGCAGCTCGCCGCCGCGGATGGCGCAGTCGACGCCTTCCTCGATCAGGTCGACCGGGCGGTCGCCGCAGCCAAGTTCGAGCGCGATGTCGGGATAGCGCGCGAAAAAATCGGGCAGGGCGGGGATGATGATGTCGTTGGCGATGCCGGTCCCGACGTCGACCCGCAGCCGCCCGCTCGGGTTGGCGCGGTTGCGCGAGAGCGACTCCTCCGCCTCGCGCACGTCCGACAGGATGCGCAGGCAGCGCTCGTAATAGGCGGCGCCGTCGGCGGTCACGCTGACGTGCCGCGTGGTGCGGTGCAGCAGCTTGACCGCCAGCGTCTTTTCGAGCGCCTGCAGCAGGGTCGACACGGTCGCCTTGGGCATCTGCATGATGTCCGCGGCGCGGCTGAAGCCGCCGGCGTCGACCACCTGCACGAACACTTCCATCGCCATCAGTTTGTTCATAGTTCCCCGTATTGTTCAGAAATATGAACAATCAATTCGTTAATGGCATCTTTATCAGATTGTAGAACAAGTTTAGACTGGCTGTACTGGATCAAGGGATGCAGGGATAAACGGAAGCGGCGAGGGAGAAGGTCATGCGATACAAAGATGCCATTATTACAGCGATTGCGCTGGTAGTCAGTTTGATGACCCTGACCGGCATGGCCTATACCCCCCAGTTCCAGCAGGCCGCGGTCGCCGAAAACGCCGGTTTTGATGCACTCGCACATGACCTGTTCGACGGCTCGAAGATCGCCTGCGCCGACACCGACAAGGCCAGCGCGCAATGAATGCCGTCGCCGTGCTGCCGCAACTGACCATCCGCGACCTCGTGGTGGACGGCGCCGAAGGGCCGCTCGCGGCGCGCCTGTACATCGGCGCTGCCCCGCGCGTCAAGAAAGACAGCCTGGTGGTGTTCTTCCACAGCGGCGGCTTCGTCGGCGGCGACCTCGATGACGCCGACGAGTTCCTGCGCCACATGAGCGGCTGCGCCGGCAGTCAGCTGGTGCTGGCGTCGAGCTACACGCTGGCGACCGAACGGCCGTTCCCCGCCGCGGTGGAAGACGCCCATGCGGTGCTGCTGTGGGCCCGCAAGCACAAGGCCAAGCTGGGCTGGAGCGGCAAGCGCCTGGTGGTGGCCGGCATTGAGGCCGGCGCCAACCTGGCGGCGGTATGCGCGCTGATGTCGCGCGACCGCGGCGGTCCCGAACTGGCCGGCCAGGTCCTGATCATGCCGATGCTCGACCCGGGCCTGTCGACCTGCTCGATGCGCGAAATCAAACTCGACGACGGCATGGCCGGCGTGGCCGATACCTGCGCCGCCAGCTACCGCGGCTACCTGCCCAACGGTGCCGACCGCACTCACCCTTATGCGTCGCCGCTGCAGTCGAGCCGCCTGAAGAACCTGCCGCCGGCGCTGATCCTGTCGGCCGAAGACGATCCGTTGCGCGACGAGGCGGAACAATACGCCGCCAAGCTGTCCGCCGCCGGCGTCGGCACCACTCTCAAGCGGCTGGCGCCGGCGCCGCTGCAAGATGCGGGCGCGCGCAACGAGTGTGCCTGCAAGGGCGCCGCGCTGGCCGAAATCGGCCGTTTCCTGGCCGCGCTGGATGCCCCCGTAGCCGAAGACTGACCGTCCCTTTTCCCCGCTGAACCAGGCGCCCGATCGGGCGCCTCGGCAGCGCTTTGCCTGACGATTTGCCTGTTACCCAACGATCAGGCCGCTCTACGCCTGTTGCTTCGAGATTTTTAAAAAGGATAGACCATGAAAACCACCACCCAATTCACGCACGTCGCCCGTCCAGTGGCAGCTGCCATGGCCCTGGCCGGCCTGGTCGCGCTCGGCCTGTCCGGCTGCGGTCCGGCCAACAGCGCCGCCGCGCCGGCCGCCGCCGCCGGCGGCCCGCCGGTGACCGCCGCGGCGGTGCTGGAGCGCTCGGTCAACGAGACGCAGGAATTCTCCGGCCGCCTCGAAGCGGTTGAACGGGTCGACATCCGGGCGCGCATCGGCGGCTTCATCACCGCGGTCAATTTCAAGCCGGGCAGCCTGGTCAAGAAGGGCGACGTCCTGTTCGTCATCGATGCGCGGCCGTTCCAGGCCGAAGCCAACCGCGCCGAGGCGGCCGCCGTCTCGGCGCTCGCCAAGGCCGACCTGGCGCGCCTCGAACTGGGCCGCTCCGAGCGCCTGCTGGCCGACAAGGCGATCGCCCAGCGCGAAGTGGATGAAAAATCGTCCAGCCTGAAAGAGCTCGACGCCAACGTGCGCGCCGCCCGCGCCTCGCTCGAAGCGGCGCGCCTGAACCTGGGTTACGCCAAGGTTACCGCGCCGATCAGCGGGCGTGTGTCGAAGGCGGAGATCACCGTCGGCAACCTGGTCGATCCGAGCGCCATCCTCACCTCGGTGGTGTCGAACAAGGACATCTACGCAAGTTTCGACGGCGACGAGGCGACCTACCTGCGGGTGGCGCGGGTGTCGCAAAAAGGCGCGCCGGTGATCGTCAGGGTCGGCCTGGCCAACGAACAGGGCTTCCCGCACGAAGGCAAGCTCGAATTCGTCGACAACCGGCTCGACGCCGCCACCGGCAGCGTGCGCATGCGCGCCACCTTCACCAACGCCGACAACACGCTGGTGCCCGGCCTGTTCGCGCGCGTCCAGCTGGCCGGCAGCAGCGAGACCGAGCACAAGGTGGCGCTGATCAACGAGCGCGCCGTCGGCACCGACCAGGACCGCAAGTTCGTCTACGTCGTCAAGGCCGACAACACCGCCGAATACCGCACCGTCACGCTCGGCGCCGCCGTCGATGGCCTGCGGGTGGTGCGCACGGGCCTCAAGCCGGGCGAAAAAATCGTCATCAACGGCCTGCAGCGCGTCCATCCCGGTGCGCCGATCACGGCGCAAGTGGTGCCGATGGACGGCGACGACAAGCCGGCGGCGGACCTGAAGGTCGCCGCGCTGACGCCCAAGAACCAATAAGGAACTCCCATGAATTTCTCACGATTTTTCATCGACAAGCCGATCTTCGCGGCGGTCCTGTCGGTCATCATTTTTGTGGCCGGCCTGCTGTCGATCTTCAAGCTGCCGATCTCCGAATATCCGGACGTGGTGCCGCCGTCGGTGGTGGTGCGCGCCCAGTACCCGGGCGCCAATCCGAAGATCATCGCCGAAACGGTCGCCGCGCCGCTCGAAGAGCAGATCAACGGCGTCGAGGGCATGCTGTACATGTCGTCGCAGAACACCTCGGACGGCTCGATGCAGCTGACGGTCACTTTCAAGATCGGCACCAACGTCGACCAGGCCGAAACCCAGGTGCAAAGCCGGGTGCAGCGCGCCTTGCCGCGCCTGCCGGAGGAAGTGCGCCAGATCGGCGTCACCACCGTCAAGAGTTCGCCCAATTTGACCATGGTGGTGCACCTGGTCTCGCCCGATAACCGCTACGACGACCTGTACCTGCGCAATTACGCGGTGCTGAACGTGAAAGACCAACTGGCGCGCATCCAGGGCATGGGCGAAGTGAACCTGTTCGGCTCGGGCGACTACGCGATGCGGGTCTGGCTCGATCCGCAGAAAGTGGCCGAGCGCGGCATGACCGCGGCCGACATCGTCGCCGCCATCCGCGAGCAGAACGTGCAGGTCGCCGCCGGCGTGGTCGGCGCGTCGCCGTCGAAGGATGCGCAGTTCCAGCTGACCCTCAACACCCAGGGCCGCCTGCAAAGCGTCGAGGAATTCGGCGACATCGTGGTGCGCACCGGTGCCGAAGGCGCCACCACCCACCTGCGCGACGTCGCCCGCATCGAGCTCGGTTCGAACTCGTATTCGCTGCGCTCGCTGCTGAACAACAAGTCGGCGGTCGGCATGGGCATCTTCCAGGCGCCCAACGCCAACGCGCTGCAGTTGTCGACCGACGTCCACGCCAAGATGGACGAGCTGAAAAAGAGCTTCCCGCAGGGCGTCGACTACCGCATCGAATACGACCCGACCAACTTCGTGCGCGACTCGATCAAGTCGGTGATCCACACGCTGCTCGAAGCGATCGCGCTGGTGGTGCTGGTGGTGATCATCTTCCTGCAGACCTGGCGCGCCTCGATCATCCCGCTGCTGGCGGTGCCGGTGTCGATCGTCGGCACCTTCGCCGTGATGCTCGGCTTCGGCTTCTCGATCAACACGCTGTCGCTGTTCGGCCTGGTGCTGGCGATCGGCATCGTCGTCGACGATGCCATCGTGGTGGTGGAAAACGTCGAACGCAACATCGGCACCGGTCTGTCGCCGCGTGACGCCACCATCCAGGCGATGAAGGAAGTGTCCGGCCCGATCATCGCCATCGCGCTGGTGCTGTGCGCGGTGTTCGTGCCGATCGCCTTCGTGTCCGGCCTGTCGGGCCAGTTCTATCGGCAGTTCGCGCTGACGATCGCCATCTCGACCGTGATCTCGGCTTTCTCGTCGCTGACCCTGGCGCCGGCGCTGGCCGCCGCCTTGCTCAAGCCGCACGATGCGCCGAAAGACTGGCTCACGCGTGGCATGGACAAGGTCTTCGGCGGCTTCTTCGGCTGGTTCAACCGCTTCTTCGGGCGCGCCTCGACCAAATACGAAGGCGGCGTCAAGACGGTGTTGCGCCGCAAGAGCGCCACAGTCGGTGCCTACCTGCTGCTGGTGGTCGCCGCCGCCTTCGTGTTCAAGTCGGTGCCGGCTGGTTTCGTGCCGGGCCAGGACAAGCAATACCTGGTCGGCTTCGCGCAGCTGCCGGACGCCGCCTCGCTCGATCGCACCGACGCCGTGATCCGCCGCATGACCGACACCATGATGAAGGTGCCGGGCGTGCAATCGACCATCGCCTTCCCGGGCCTGTCGATCAACGACTTCACCAACGCGCCGAATGCCGGCATCGTGTTCGCCACGCTCAAGCCGTTCGACGAGCGCACCCGGCCCGAGCAATCGGGCGCGGCGATCGCCGGCGAAATCAACAAGCGCCTGGGCGGCATCCAGGATGCCTTCATCATGGTGTTTCCGCCACCGCCGGTCAACGGCCTCGGTACCATCGGCGGTTTCAAGATGATGATCGAGGACCGCGGCAATCTCGGCTACGACGCGCTCAACAAGGCGGTGCAGGACCTGCAGACCAAGGCGCGCCAGACGCCCGAGCTGGCCGGCGTGTTCTCCGGCTTCCAGATCAATGCGCCGCAGCTGTTCGCCGACATTGACCGCGTCAAGGCCAAGCAGCTTGGCGTGCCGCTGCAGACGATTTACCAGACGCTGCAGATCAACCTCGGTTCGCTGTACGTGAACGACTTCAACAAGTTTGGCCGCACCTACCAGGTACGGGTTCAGGCCGATGCGCCGTTCCGTTCGCAGCCGCAGCAGATCGAGCAGCTCAAGGTGCGCAGCGACAAGGGCGAGATGATCCCGCTGTCGTCGCTGATGCGCGTCAAGGATACCTACGGCCCGGACCGCGCGCAGCACTACAATGCGTACGTCTCGGCCGACATGAATGGCGGCCCTGCGCCCGGCTATTCGTCCGGCCAGGCGCAAGCGGCGCTCGAGCGCATCGCCAAGGAAGTGCTGCCGCCGGGGATCGCGTATGAATGGACCGAGCTGACGTACCAGGACATCCTGTCCGGGAACACGATGGTGTATGTATTCCCCTTGTGCGTGCTGCTGGTGTTCCTGGTGCTGGCCGCCCAGTACGAGAGCTGGACCCTGCCGCTGGCGGTGATCCTGATCGTGCCGATGTCGATCCTGTGCGCCATGCTCGGCGTCAAGCTGACCGGCGGCGACAACAACGTGTTTACCCAGATCGCCATGTTCGTGCTGGTTGGCCTGGCGTCGAAGAACGCCATCCTGATCGTCGAATTCGCCCGCGAACTGGAAGACCACGGTCGCACCGTCGTCGCGGCGGCACTGGAAGCGTGCCATCAGCGCCTGCGGCCGATCTTGATGACGTCGATCGCCTTCATCATGGGTGTTCTGCCGCTGGTGTTCTCGCACGGCGCCGGCGCCGAGATGCGCCACGCGATGGGCGTGGCGGTATTCGGCGGCATGCTCGGAGTGACCTTCTTCGGCCTGTTCCTGACGCCCGTGTTCTACGTCTTGCTGCGCACCTTGGCCAAGCGATTTGAAAAGACAACCCGCGTGACGATTGCCGCGCAACCCGAAGGAGTCCATTGATGAACCGTATCGCACAACGCGTCGCCCCCTTGCTGGCGGCGCTGATCCTGGCGGCGTGTTCGAGCACGCCTGAACTGAAAGCACCGGCGCTGCCGATGCCGTCGGCATTCAAGGAGTCGCAGCAGCCGCTGCAAGCCGCCGACGGCACCTCGTGGCGGGTGGCGCAGCCGGCCGAAGCGCAGCCGCGCGGACAGTGGTGGCTGGCGTTCCATGATCCCGAACTGAGCGCCATGATCGTCCAGGCGACCGATGCCAACGCCAGCCTGGCGGTGGCAGCGGCGCGCGTCAAGCAGGCGAGGGCGCTGGCCGGCCTGGCCGAAGCGGACCGCGGCGTCCAGGTCGGCGCCGGCGTCGGCGCCCAGCGCGGCCGCGTATCGGCAGTGTCGCTCGGCCTGCCCGACGGCGCCGCGGTGGCGCCGGCCACCGCCTACCAGGCCAGGCTGAGCGCCAGCTACGAGGTCGACCTGTTCGGCCGCATCGGCGCCGGCGTCAGCGCCGCGCAGGCCGACGCGGCGGCGTCAGAAGCGACCTACAAGTCGGTGCTGCTGGCGCTGCAGGCCGACGTGGCGCAGACCTACTTCCGCATCCGCGCCACCGATGCCGAACTGGCCACGCTGGCCAACAGCACCGACCTGCGCGCGCAGGGCGTGAAGGTCAACCAGAGCCGCTTCGACAATGGCGACATCGGCGAATTCGACCTGGTGCGCGCCAAGGCCGACCTGGCGACGGCGCGCGCCGAAGCAATCGGCCTGCAACGCCAGCGTGTCCAGCTCGAGCATGCGTTGGCGGTCTTGCTCGGCAAGCCGGCGGCGCTGTTTTCGGCCGCGGCCAATCCGCTGCTCGAGGCGGCGCTGCTGCCGACGATCCCGGCCGGCATGCCATCGAAGCTGCTCGAGCGGCGTCCCGACGTCAGCGCCGCGCAGCGCGCGATGGTCGCATCGAATGCGCGCATCGGCGTCGCGCGCGCGGCGATGTTCCCGTCGCTGAGTCTGTCGGGCGCCGGCGGCGGCGAATCGAGCGCGCTGTCGAACGTGCTGCAGTGGAGCAGCCGCTCGTGGATGCTGGGCGCGCTGATGTCGATGCCGATCATCGACGGCGGCCGCAACAAGGCCAACATCGCGCGCAGCGAAGCGGTGCTCGAGGAATCGGTCGCCGCGTACCGGCAGAACGTGCTGGTGGCGTTCGCCGAAGTCGAGGACAACCTGGCCGGCCTGCGCATCCTGGCCGGCCAGAGCGAACAGGTGCAGGCCGGCGTGGTGCTGGCGCGCCGCTCGGCCGACCTGGCGCAGAAGCTGTACAACGCCGGCCGCTCAAGCTATCTCGACCTGCTCGACGCGCAGCGCAACCTGGCCAGCGTCGAACGCAACGCGGCGCAGCTGCGCGGCAGCCAGGCGGTGACGAC
>JARXKM010000177.1:2075-9906 GCA_030272785.1 Pseudomonadota bacterium | reverse complement strand
GCGAATGCTTCGGCAAGGGCACCGCGACCTTCATGATCATGGGCGACAAGTGCACCCGCCGCTGCCCGTTCTGCGACGTCGGCCACGGCCGTCCGGACCCGCTCGACGTCGACGAGCCGCGCAACCTGTCGAAGACCATCGCCGAGCTGCGCCTGTCGTACGTGGTGATCACCTCGGTCGACCGCGACGACCTGCGTGACGGCGGCGCCGGCCACTTCGTCGAATGCATCCAGCAAACGCGCGCGCTGTCGCCGAAGACCCGCATCGAAGTGCTGGTGCCGGACTTCCGCGGCCGCCTCGAAAAAGCGCTGGCGATCTTCAAGGACGGCCTGCCGGACGTCATGAACCACAACCTCGAAACCGTGCCGCGCCTGTACAAGGAAGCGCGCCCCGGCGCCGACTACAAGCACTCGCTCGAACTGCTGCGCGACTTCAAGGCGCTGTACCCGGCCGCGGTGACCAAGTCCGGCATCATGGTCGGCCTGGGCGAGACCGACGACGAGATCCTGCAAGTGATGCGCGACCTGCGCGAACACAACGTCGAGATGCTGACCATCGGCCAGTACCTGGCGCCGTCGAACTCGCACCTGCCGGTGCGCCGCTACGTGCACCCGGATGTCTTCAAGATGTTCGAAGCCGAGGCGTACAAGATGGGCTTCGTGCACGCGGCCGTCGGCGCGATGGTGCGCAGCTCGTATCACGCCGATGAACAGGCGCATGGCGCCGGGGTCCGCGCGGATGCGTGACCGGTGCACCTGACCTTGCTCGCCACGGTTCGCCACTGATCGGCTGTCGAAGATCGATCCGCGCGTAGGCGGGTCAATCTTTGAACAGCTGCGCCAGCTTACTGCATCACGGGCAGCTCAATTTCCTCTTTGCGCGCCGCGATCGCCGCGCCGAGCGCCTTCAAGTCCAGCTTGGCCTTCCGTGCCTTCGGAAACATCTCGCCTTCTTCCTCGCCGACGTGGTGCTCGATTTGTTCGGACAGTACTTTCACTTTCGCATCGTAAAGATCCTCGTCCGGATTCATGGCCAGGATCTGCGCGATGAGTTCCTTCGCCGATGCGTGCTCCACCGTCGCTTCGTCGACCATATCTTCGTCTTTCGTCGCCGCCAGCACCGCCGGATAGAAAATCTCTTCTTCGGCCGTCGCATGCTTGATCAGTTCGAGGCAAATCTGCGTGGCAATCTTCTTCTTGCTGGCGCGGGAGCGATCGCTGAGCGCGTCATATTGTTCGAACAGGGCCTTGACGTTGGCGTGGTCGCGCGTCAGGAGTTCTATGGCGTCAATGTCTTGCGCCGCCGCGGACGTGGTCGCGGCTTTGATGTCAGCTGCATTCGATAGGGTGCTCATGGTAATTCCTTTTGTAGCGAGCGCACCGAAGCGCGCTCATGGGTAATGATCATTTCGAACGCGAGCCCGAATCCGATTTGCCGCCGCCCGAGGACGATGCCGAGGAGCCGCCACCCGAACCGGAGCGCGATCCCGCGCCGCTCGACTGATTGCCGCCGGCGCTGTTGCC
The DNA here is from genome assembly GCA_030272785.1 of Pseudomonadota bacterium. Taxonomy (GTDB): domain Bacteria; phylum Pseudomonadota; class Gammaproteobacteria; order Burkholderiales; family Burkholderiaceae_D; genus JAFCUW01. The sequence goes on along the minus strand of JARXKM010000177.1, from coordinate 8,383 downwards.
GCTGCCGGATTTAGCGCCGGAATCGCTTTGCTTCGACCCGCTTTGCTGATTGCCGTCGTTCTTATGGCTCATCGCGCCGGCTTCACGGGCTTCCTGTGAAGTGAATTCGTGGGCATTGCCCGATGCGTGGGCTGCGCGGCCGCCCTCGGCGGCGATTTCACGTTGCTGCGCCGGATCCATCGATGCGAAGCCGCGGTTGCTGGTGTCGCCGCTTTGCGACGAACCGGACTTGCCGCTGCCTTGCGACGAACTCGACTTGTCGCCGCCTTGCGACGAACCGGACTTGCCGCCGCTTTGCGAACTGGCGCTGGAACCGGACTTCGATTGTGTAGCTTTCGAATCGTCATCGGATTGCTTGTCGGTGCCTTTGTTGCCGCCTTGGTTTGATGCAGTCATGTTGATCTCCTGTTTGATTATCAAACTTAACTTCGCCTCGGAAGGGGTCGTCAAGTGAAGATATCTTATGATTAATCAGCGGCGGCGCTGTAGGGGCGATTCTTGTGGTCATGTAGGACTTTGCCGTAGCAGAACGGCCGGCGCGCACGCCGCTACCGCTGCGGGTGGCGCGCCGATTTCCGCGGTCGAACCGGTGAAAAAGTCCGCCCGGGTCGCGCGTCCGTGACGCTATGCGCGCAAGCGAGCAAGCGCGCGGCGCGAATACGCCACACCTTGACACGGCTGGCGGCACGCAGCTGTTCCATAAATCGAACACGGCAGCTCGCCCGGTGTTCCGATTACCTAGCAGCCGGGGCCCTTGCGCGCATCGCCCCGCTGGCGCCCCCGCATGGCGCACGCGCAAATCCTGCGTGGCATGTGTTTTGCTCTAGAGAAGACAGGTTGTCGCGCCGCGCCGCAGCCCCACCTCACTTCTTAATCGGAAAACACATCCATGAAAACGAAAGCCGCTATTGCCTGGAAAGCCGGGTCGCCATTGACGATTGAAGAGGTCGACCTGGAAGGACCGAAGGCGGGCGAAGTACTGGTCGAAATCAAGGCCACCGGCATCTGCCATACCGATTACTACACGCTGTCCGGTGCCGACCCGGAAGGCATCTTCCCCGCCATTCTCGGCCATGAAGGCGCCGGCATCGTGCTCGAGGTCGGCGCCGGCGTGACCACGCTGAAACAAGACGACCACGTCATCCCCCTCTACACGCCCGAGTGCCGGCAATGCAAGTTCTGCCTCTCGCGCAAGACCAACCTGTGCCAGGCGATCCGTTCGACCCAGGGGCGCGGCATGATGCCGGACGGCACCTCGCGCTTTTCGCTCGACGGCAAGCCGATCTTCCACTACATGGGCACCTCGACCTTCTCCAATTACATCGTGGTGCCGGAAATCGCCCTCGCCAAGATCCGCGCCGACGCGCCGTTCGACAAGGCCTGCTACATCGGCTGCGGCGTCACCACCGGCGTCGGCGCGGTGGTGTTCTCGGCCAAGGTCGAAGCGGGCGCCAACGTGGTGGTGTTCGGCCTCGGCGGCATCGGGCTGAACGTGATCCAGGGCGCCAGGATGGTCGGCGCCGACAAGATCATCGGTGTCGACATCAATCCCGGCCGCATCGAGATGGCGCGCAAGTTCGGCATGACCCACTTCGTCAATCCCAAGGAAGTCGGCAACCTCGTCGATCACATCGTCCAGCTGACCGATGGCGGCGCCGACTACTCGTTCGAGTGCATCGGCAACACCACCGTCATGCGCCAGGCGCTCGAATGCACCCACAAGGGCTGGGGCCAGTCGTTCATCATCGGCGTCGCCGCCGCCGGCGAGGAAATCAGCACGCGGCCGTTCCAGCTGGTCACGGGGCGTCAATGGAAAGGCTCCGCGTTCGGCGGCGCGCGCGGCCGCACCGACGTGCCGAAGATCGTCGACTGGTACATGGACGGCAAGCTCAATATCGACGACCTGATCACCCACACGCTGCCGCTCGAACGCATCAATGAAGGCTTCGAGCTGATGAAAAGCGGCCAGTCGATCCGTTCCGTCGTGCTCTATTGATGGCCGCTGACATGCTCGAACTGCTCAGCGAGCACGCCTGTTTCGGCGGCATGCAACGCTTCTATTCGCACCCGTCGAGCGCCATCGGCCTGCCGATGCGCTTCTCGGTGTTCGTGCCGGCGCAGGCGGCCGCGGGCAAGCTGCCGGCCCTGGTGTACCTGGCGGGGCTGACCTGTACCGAGGAGACCTTCATGGTCAAGGCCGGCGCCCAGCGCGTGGCGGCCGAGCTGGGAATGATCCTGGTGACGCCCGACACCAGCCCGCGCGGCGCCGGCATCGAGGGCGAAGCGCAGGACTGGGATTTCGGCGTCGGTGCGGGCTTTTATGTCGATGCGACCGAGCCGCCCTGGCGCGCCCACTACCGCATGTACAGCTACGTGCTCGAGCTGGTCGCGCTGGTGACGGCGCAGCTGCCGGTCGATGCGGCGCGGCTCGGCATTTTCGGCCACTCAATGGGCGGGCACGGCGCGCTGGTGCTGGCGCTGCGCAATCCCGGCCTGTTCCGCTCGGTGTCCGCGTTCGCACCGATCTGCGCGCCGCGCCGCTGCGCATGGGGCCGCAAAGCCTTCTCCGGCTACCTGGGCAGCGCTGAAGCGGCCTGGCAGCAATACGACGCCAGCGCCCTGATGGCGAGCCGGCAGGCGCCCTTTCCCGGCGGCATCCTGATCGACCAGGGCCTGGCCGACAAATTCCTCGCCGACCAGCTGTTTCCCGAGGCGTTCGAACAGGCCTGCGGCCAGGCGCGCCAGCCGCTGCGCTTGCGCAGGCATGCCGGCTACGACCACGGCTACTACTTCATCTCCACCTTTGTCGAGGACCACATTCGGTTTCACGCAGCGCAGGCAGTCGGTAGTTCAATCAATTAAATCACAGGGACTCATCATGGAAAACACAGTAAAAATTCATCCGGCGGTGGACGATGGCATCAAACCGGCCAGGGACGGTTTCGCCGGCGGCACGCTGTCGTGCGCCTGCACCACCGACACCGTCACCGTGGCGCTCGACGGCCAAACCGCGCACAACCACGTGTGCGGCTGCACCCAGTGCTGGAAACCGGCCGGCGCGCTGTTTTCGCAGGTCGCGGTGATTTCGCGCGACAAGGTGAACGTCACCGCGCATGCCGAAAAACTGGCGGTGGTCAATCCCAACGCCACCATCAAGCGCCACGCCTGCAAGCAGTGCGGCGTGCACATGTATGGCCGCATCGAGAACACCGCGCACGGCTTCTACGGCCTCGACTTCGTCCATACCGAGCGTTCGCCAGAGAGCGGCTGGGCGGCGCCGACCTTTGCCGCCTTCGTGTCGTCGATCATCGAAGCGGGCGCCAAGCCGGAAGCGATGCCGGCCGTCCGCGCGCGGCTGGTCGAACTCGCGCTGCCGCCGTACGACTGCCTGTCGCCGGCGCTGATGGACGCGCTGGCGACGCACGCGGCCAAATTGTCGGGGGTGCTGAAATAAGAAATGGTTGGTGCGCGACATCACGTTGGCTTGGTCAGTTGTACTCAAAAAAACTATATAGGAGATTGATTATGTTATCCGGTAAAAACTTGAAACACTGGCAGCGCTGCGCGATCCTGATGTCCGCACCGGCCCTCGCCTTCGCTTCCGACGTCGAGTCGCTGACCAAGAACCCGCAGAACTGGGCGATGCAGGCCGGTGGCATGGCCAACCAGCGCTACAGCGAACTGAAGCAGATCAACAAGGACAACGCCAAGACCCTGCAGGTGGCATGGACCTTTTCGACCGGCGTGCTGCGCGGCCACGAAGGCGGTCCGCTGGTGATCGGCGACACCATGTACGTGCACAGCCCGTTCCCCAACCGGGTGTTCGCGATCAACCTCGAAGATCAGAGCATCAAGTGGAAATACGAGCCGAAACAGGACCCGAGCGTGATCGCCGTGATGTGCTGCGACACGGTCAGCCGCGGCGTCGCCTACTCCGACGGCAAGATTTTCCTGCAGCAGGCCGATACCACCCTGGTCGCCCTCGATGCCAAGACCGGCAAGGAACTGTGGAAGGTCGTCACCGGCAATCCGAAGGCCGGCGAAACGGCCACCAACGCGCCGCACGTGTTCAAGGACAAGGTGATCACCGGCATCAGCGGCGGCGAGTTCGGCGTGCGCGGCCGCGTGACGGCGTACGACATCAACACCGGCAAGGAACTGTGGAAGGCCTTCAGCACCGGGCCGGACGCCGACATGCGCATGAACCCGGCCACCACGATGACCTGGACCGACGGCAAGATGGCGCCGGTCGGCAAGGATTCGTCGCTCAAAACCTGGCAGGGCGACCAGTGGAAGATCGGCGGCGGCACCACCTGGGGCTGGTACAGCTATGACCCGGCCACCAACCTGCTGTACTACGGTTCGGGCAACCCGAGTACCTGGAACCCGCGCCAGCGGCCGGGCGACAACAAGTGGTCGATGACCGTGTTCGCGCGCGACCTCGACACCGGCGAGGCGAAATGGGTCTACCAGATGACCCCGCACGACGAGTGGGATTACGACGGCGTCAACGAGATGATCCTGGCCGACGTCAAGGTCAAGGGCCAGATGCACAAGGCGCTGGTGCACTTCGACCGCAACGGCTTCGGCTACACGCTCGACCGCCTTTCCGGCGCCTTGCTGGTGGCGCAAAAATACGATCCGGCCGTCAACTGGGCCAGCAGCGTCGACATGAAGAGCGGGCGCCCGATCGTCAACGCCAAGTACAGCACCGACAAGAACGGGCCGGACGTCAACAGCAAGGGCATCTGCCCGTCCGCGCTGGGCAGCAAGGACCAGCAGCCGGCGACGTATTCACCGAAGACCGGCCTGTTCTACGTGCCGACCAACCACGTTTGCATGGACTACGAGCCGTTCAAGATCGAATACACCGCCGGCCAGCCGTACGTCGGCTCGACCCTGGCGATGTATCCGGCGCCGAACAGCCATGGCGGCATGGGCAACTTCATCGCCTGGGACGCCGGCACCGGCAAGATCGTCTGGTCCAAGCCGGAGAAATTCTCGGTCTGGAGCGGCGCCCTGTCGACCGCCGGCGACGTCGTGTTCTACGGCACCCTGGAAGGCTACATCAAGGCGGTCGACAACAACGGCAAGGAGCTGTGGAAGTTCAAGACCCCGTCCGGCATCATCGGCAACGTCAACACCTGGGAATACAAGGGCAAGCAGTACATCGGCGTGTTGTCGGGCATCGGCGGCTGGGCCGGCATCGGCCTGGCGGCCGGGCTCGAGAAACCCAGCGAAGGCCTGGGCGCGGTCGGCGGCTACAAGGACCTGGCCAAGTACACCAACCTGGGCGGGACGCTGACGGTGTTCGCGCTGCCGCCGAAATAAGCCGTCGTCGCTGACCGCTTGCGCAAGCCGATACCGACATCCAGGCAGGGCGCCGGTATCGCCGTCCACTTACCCGCATGGCATGAAACCTGCTGTCCATCGACTGTGGAAGGATAACCATATGGAGACACCATGAAGAAATTGCGCTTGTTGATGTTGCTCGCCGCCAGTGTGCCGATGGCGGCGCAGGCAAACGATTTCCCGACCGCGGACCGGGTCGAGTACGTGATGGAATGCATGATGAACCACCCGGGCAAACAAGAATATCTGTACAAGTGCTCCTGCACGATCGACCAGATCGCCCAGCAGGTCGGCTACGACGAGTACGTCGAAATCTCGACGGCGCTGCGCCACCAGGGCCTCGGCGGCCCGCGCGGCGCGGAATTTCGCGATCCCGAAGCCGTCAAAGCGATGGCGAACAAATATAAGGCGCTGCAGGCCAAGGCGCGCCAGGCCTGCTTCGTGCAGTAAGGCCGGCTGCCACCGGCGCGGCACAGTTGCGCGCGCCCACTGTTCCGGGAACGGAACACTTGCTACCTGACGAGGATGAACATGAAAAAAAGTACACTCTGCGCGCTGACCGCCGCATTCTGGATCACCGGCGCACTCGCCACCACCAACGCCGCGCCGCCGCCCTACAAGGTGGTAGACGGCAACAAGGTCGACGGCCAGACGCTGAACGGCTGGCGCACCTGGCGCGCATTGGCGTGCGAACGCTGCCACGGCGCGGCGCAGGAAGGCATGGTCGGGCCGTCGCTGGTGAACAGCCTGAAGGTGCTCACGCGCGACGAATTCAAGAACACCGTGCTGCACGGCCGCGCCGCCAAGGGCATGCCGAACTTCGACGGCAGCAAGCAGGTCGTCGACAATGTCGACAATCTGTATGCCTACCTGAAGGGCCGCTCGGACGGCGCCATCAAGCCGGGCCGGCTCGAGGAGATCGGCAAATGAGCGCGCGCGGTGCGATCATCGCCGCG
>JARXKM010000177.1:0-1975 GCA_030272785.1 Pseudomonadota bacterium | reverse complement strand
GCGACAGCGGCGCCGGCAGCCGAGCCGCAAGGGGTGCTGCGCGTGTGCCAGGATCCCAACAACCTGCCGTTCTCCAACCGCGCGCTGCAAGGCTTCGAGAACAAGATCGCCGCCTTGCTGGCGGCCGATCTGGGCTGGCAGATCGACTACACCTGGTATCCGCAGCGCATGGGTTTCATCCGCAACACCTTGCGCGCCAAGAACCCCGACTCGGACAGCTTCAAGTGCGACCTGGTGACCGGCGTGGCGAGCGGCTTCGACATGGGCGCGACCACCCGGCCCTACTACCGCTCGACCTACGCGATGGCGTACGTCAAGGGCAAGGGACTCGACGGCGTGCACACGCTGGAGGACCTGCTCACCCTGAGCCCCGCGCAGCGCGCCAAGCTGCGCCTGGGCGTGTTCGGCCGTTCGCCGGTGACCGACTGGCTGCTCGAAAACGGCCTGATCGACAAGATGGTGTCGTACCAGACCCAGTCCGGCGACGCCGAGCGCTACCCGGGTGAAATGGTCGAAAAGGACCTCGCCAACGGGGTCATCGACGTCGCCTTCATCTGGGGACCGATCGCCGGCTATTTCGCGCGCCAGGCGACGGCGGTGCCGATCCTGGCGATCCCGCTGAAACCGCACCCGGGCATCCAGTTCGAGTTCGACATCGCGATGGCGGTGCGGTTCGGCGAGGCGGCCTACAAGCAGCGCATCGACGAGGCGATCGACCGCAACCGGCCGAAGATCAACGCCATTCTGGCCGAGTACGGCGTGCCGCTGCTCGCGCAGCCGGACCGCGCGGCGGCGCGCTAGCGGGGGCGCATCGATGACTTTTTCGACCTGGCGCCGCATCGCCGCCATCGCCTGCGCCCTGGCCACGCAGAACGCCGCGGCGCAGGCGATCTCGCAAGCCGAGACGCTGCTGTTCCAGACCAACCATCTGCAGAACGCGCATGCGCCGCTGACCTTGACCTACGCGTTTCGCAAGCAAGGCAGCCTCGAGGCCGGCTTTTCCGACCAGGTCCAGGTGCGGCTGGCGCCCGCCGCGCAGCAGGGTCCGCCAGCGGTGACGATGCAGTTCCTGTCCGGTGCGCGGCAACGTCGTGCCCCCGACGTGGACAGTCCGGAAGGCAATCCGGTGCTGCTCGGCTTTCTCGAACGCGACATCGCCGAGATGGCGCGCCAGACCGGCGGCGCGAGCAATTATTTCCGCAAGCGCATCCGGCTGGCGCTGGCAGAGTCGGCGCAGGTGCGGCCGCGCCGCTTCAGCTACGCCGGCGCGAGCATCGACGGGCGCGAGGTGGTCATCGAGCCCTACCGCGACGACCCGCTGCGCCAGCGCTTCGAAGCCTACGTCGGCAAGCGCTACACCTTTGTCGTCAGCGCGCAGGTGCCCGGCGGCGTGTACCAGGTCGAGGCGGCGCTGGCCGGCGCGGCCGGGGCGGCGCCGTTGATCGACGAGACGCTGACTCTGGTCGGCGCCGAGGCCGGCAAACGCTGAGCGCAGAGGACGGGGGCCCAGGTGTCAGCAATGAAATTGTTTGCATTTGACTACGCGTCCGGCGGCACCGCGCTGCCCGATTCGCTGCGGCACCAGGGGCAGATGATGCTGCGCGCGCTGTTGGCCGATCTTGGCGAGCTGCCCGGCGTCGAGCTGATCACTCTCGGCGAGCAGGCCGGATCGTTCCGGCGCCGCTTCGACGCCTGCGTGCAGGCGGCCGATGCGGTGTGGCCGCTGGCGCCGGAGGCCGGCGGCCTGCTCGAGCGGCTGTCGCGCCAGGTGCTGCGCAGCGAGCGCATTCTGCTCGGCAGCAAGCCGAACGCGCTGCGGGTGGCCGGCAGCAAACTGCGCACGGCACGCGTGCTCGCCAGGGCCGGCGTCGCGGTCGCCGCCACTTACTCGCCCGACCAGGCCTTGCCGCCGATCGGCGGCGCCTGGGTGGTCAAGCCGGACGATGGCGCCGGCTGCATGAACACCCGCATCTTT
>JARXKM010000176.1:4215-9922 GCA_030272785.1 Pseudomonadota bacterium | reverse complement strand
TCGAGCTTGGTGATGATGAACAGCGGCGTGATCTCGGACACCATCGGCATATTGCCGGCGATGAAGATGACCGAACCGTATTCGCCGGTGGCGCGCGCGAAGGCCAGCGCGAAGCCGGTCAGCAGCGCCGGCATGATGGTCGGGAACACCACCCGCGCGAAGATCTGCAGCGAACTGGCGCCCAAGCTGGCGGCCGCCTCCTCGAGTTCGCGCTCGGCTTCCTCGAGCACCGGCTGCACCGTGCGCACCACGAACGGCAGGCCGATGAAGGTGAGCGCGACGACGATGCCGAGCGGGGTGAAGGCGACCTTGATGCCGGCGCTTTCGAGGTAGCGCCCGATCCAGCCGTTCGACGAGTACAGCGCCGTGAGCGTGATGCCGGCGACCGCGGTCGGCAGCGCGAACGGCAGGTCGACCAGCGCGTCGACGAAGCGCTTGCCGGGGAATTTGTAGCGCACCAGCACCCAGGCGACGACGCCGCCGAACACCACGTTGATGGCGGCGGCGATCAGCGAGGCGCCGAAACTGAGCTTGTAGGAGGCCACCACCCGCTCCGAGGTGACGGCGCTCCAGAACGCCGCCCAGGTCATCGTGAAGGTCTTCAGGAAGACCGCCGACAAGGGAATCAGGACGATCAGGCCCAGATAGAAAATGGTGAAGCCGAGCGAGAGGCCGAAACCGGGCATGACCCGGAACGGCGCCGCCTGCGGTGGCGGGATAGTGAGTGCTGACATACGTTCCTCTTATTACTTTTTCTTCTAACGACTAAGATAATCTCACTTATTGCGCATAAGGCAAACGAAGGATTTCTCATTTGTATAGATAAAATGCGTATGAAGAAGCGCTGCCCCTTATGCCCCTTAGTAGATCAGCTTGGCGGCGACGCCGGTCAGGGTGGCGGCCAGCAGGCCGCGCAGGAAACGCTCCGGCACGGCGCGCGCGGCGTACGAGCCGAGCGTGATGCCGGGCACCGAGCCGATCAGCAAGCTGGCCAGCAGCGCCCAGTCGATCGAGCCGAGCCACCAGTGGCCGAACGCGGCGATGGCGGTCAGCGGCACGGCGTAGGCGATGTCGGTGCCGGCCACTTCGGCCGAACTCATGCGTGGATACAGCATCACCAGCAAGGTCGCGCCGATGGCGCCGGCGCCGATCGACGACACGGTCACCAGGGTGCCGAGCAAGGCGCCGGCGGCCACCGTGGCCAGCACCAGCGGACGACCGTGCAGCTGGCGGCTGGGACTGGCGTTGATCCAGGCCAGCATGCGCGGCTTGAACAGCAGCGCGGTGACGGTCAGCAGCACCGAGCCGGCGATCGAATAGCGGATCAGCTGGCCGATCTGCTGGTCGAGCGCGCCGTAGTGTTTGAGCGCGAGCGTGGCCAGTATGGCGGCCGGCAAGGCGCCCGCGCACAGGCGCCGCACGATATCCCAGCGCACCGTTCCGCGCAAGCGGTGGGTGAAGGTGCCGGCGCTCTTGGTGATCGAGGCGAACGCCAGGTCGGTGCCGACGGCCACCGAGGGTGGCACGCCGAACAGCAAGGTCAGCAGCGGCGTCATCAGCGAACCGCCGCCGACGCCCGTCATGCCGACCAGCAAGCCTACCGCGAAGCCGGAAACTACATAGGTCAGTAACATACAGAATCCCTCAGGTTAGCCGCAAGGATAGGCTAACTGAGCGATACGGCAAACGACGCAGAACTTATTTGCTTATGCATGCGCCAGCGCTGCCGCATGGGCAACGCGAACGCGACGTGGCCAGCCGGTCATGGCGACGCGCCCGCGGGCGCGTGCTTCCGGGCGGCTTTGCTTCCGGGTGGCTTATTTGTTCGGCTGCGGCGTGATGCGCAGATACGGCCGCGGGGCGACGAAGCCCTTCGGATACTTCTGCTTGATCACCTCGGGATCGGTCACCGTCAGCGGAATGATGACGTCGTCGCCGTCGCGCCAGTTGCCCGGCGTGGCCACCGTGTAGCCGTCGGTCAGCTGCAGCGCGTCGATCACGCGCAGCACCTCGTCGAAATTGCGCCCGGTGCTCATCGGATAGGTGATCATCAGCCGCACTTTTTTCTGCGGATCGATGACGAACAAGGAGCGCACCGTGGCCGTCGTCGATTGTTCCGGATGGATCATGTCGTACAGCGCGGCGACCCGCTTGTCGGCGTCGGCGATGATGGGGAAGCCGACCACCGTATTCTGGGTTTCCTCGATGTCGCTGATCCACTTCTTGTGGGTCTCGACCGGATCCACCGACAGCGCGATCGCCTTCACGTTGCGCTTGTCGAATTCGGGCTTGAGCTTGGCGGTCAGGCCCAGCTCGGTGGTGCAGACCGGGGTGAAATCGGCGGGGTGCGAGAACAGCACCACCCACGCATTGCCGGCCCACTCGTGAAACTTGATTTTGCCTATGGAAGAATCTTGCTCGAAATCAGGGGCGGTGTCGCCCAAACGTAAAGCCATGGTGGTCTCCAGTGCGTGCGGTTGACGGAAATTGCGGAAATTGCGGAAAATGCGGCGAGCCGACGATCATGCCGGCAGCGCCGGATGTCCATTGTGCGCCCGATCATATAATAATTGCAATCTTTCGCGACCCAGCGGCCAGTCGCCCAGGCCCGACTCGGCATTGATGTGGCCGAGCGCGCCGGCGTCGACCAGTTCGCTGCCCCAGCGGCGCGCCCACACGGCGGCCTGGTCGGCGCGCATCCATGGGTCGTTGCGGCTGCTGATCAGCACCGTCGGGCAGGCCAACGGCGCCGCCGGCAGCAGCGCCGCGACGCCGAACTTGTCCGGGTCGGCCGGCGCCACCAGCAAGGCGCCGGCCACGCCGCGCGGATAGGCGGCGATGCTGTGCAGCGCGGCCAGGCAGCCGAAGCTGTGCGCCACCAACAGCGCCGGGCGCGCATCGAGACCGCGCAGGTGGTTCACCCGCGCCGCCCAGGCCGGCAAGTCCGGCGTGCTCCAGTCGGCCTGGCGGACGCGCCAGAACTCCGGGTGGGAGCGCTGCCACCGGCTCTGCCAGTGCGCCGGCCCGCTGTCATGCAGGCCCGGCACCAGGATCATTTGGAAATCGGAAAATCGTTCGTACGCCATATCGCCTCCAGGAGCACAGGGTACGGCGTGCGCGGCGCGAACGGAACGAATCGTTTGGCGCTAGCTTATGCGCGCCGCGCATGAAGCCGAATCAATAGAAGCGGTTGAACAGCACCACCGCCCACGCGGCGAGGGCGATGCCGATCGACAGCGCGACGGCGGCGCTGCCGAAATCCTTGGCGTTTTTCGACAACGGGTGCGGTTCGAGCGAAATCCGGTCGACCACCGCTTCCAGCGCCGAATTGATCAGCTCGACGATCAGCACCAGCACCAGCACCGCCACCAGCATCAGCTTTTCGAACGCCGAGATCTTCATGCTCAGCGCGGCGACGCTGCCGATGACGACGACCAGCAATTCCTGGCGGAACGCGTGTTCGTTCTGCCAGGCGGCCTTGAAGCCGGCGATCGAATACGTGAGGGCGGCAAAGATGCGCTTGACGCCGCTCTTGCTCTTGAACTGGCTGACGGGTTGGACCATGGGCATGTGTTAAAAATGACAGGAATTCGCCATTATGCGCCGCGCGCCGCGATCCATCGACCAGCGCTGCGGAGATTGCCAATCCTTTTCACATTATGGTATAAAGGGGACACATATACTGCACTGCACCAACCACATCATGAAAACCGATACCGCCGACATGGCCGCCCCGCGCGAGCCCAAGACCTCGATCCAGGTAATCGAGCGCATGGTCGCCCTGCTCGACGCGCTGGCCACCTACAGCGATCCGGTGAGTTTGAAGGAGTTGTCGAAAGTGTCCGGGCTGCATCCATCGACGGCGCACCGCATCCTCAACGACATGGTCATCACCCGCTTCGTCGACCGGGTCGAACCGGGCACCTACCGGCTCGGCATGCGCTTGCTGGAACTGGGCAACGTGGTCAAGAGCCGGCTGTCGGTGCGTGAAGCGGCGCTCGACTTCATGCGCGCCCTGCACAAGAAAACCCAGCAGACCATCAACCTGTCGGTGCGCCAGGGCGACGAAATCGTCTACATCGACCGGGCGTTTTCGGAGCGTTCCGGGATGCAGGTGGTGCGCGCCATCGGCGGGCGCGGCCCGCTGCACCTGACCTCGACGGGCAAGCTGTTCCTGTCGGTCGACGAGCCGAAGGCGATCCGCTCCTACGCCACCCGCACCGGGCTGGCCGGCCACAACAAGAACTCGATCACCGACCTGGCCAAGCTCGAGCGCGAGCTCAGCCTGGTGCGCGCGCGCGGCTATGCGCGCGACAACGAGGAACTCGAGCTGGGGGTGCGCTGCATGGCGGCCGGCATCCACGACGATACCGGCAAGCTGATCGCGGGACTGTCGATTTCGGCGCCGGCCGACCGCCTGCAGGAAGAATGGCTCGACGACCTGGTGCAGACGGCGGGCCGGATTTCGGCCACCCTGGGCTACGCGCCGGTGCCGTAGATCAGCCGACCGGCGGCTTGAGCGCCTCGAGCCAGCGCCGCATGCGCCCGGCGTCGGCGGTGCGCGACTGCTTGCCCTTCGAATCGAGGAACACCATGATCACGGCGCGCCCCGAGATCATCGCCTGCATCACCAGGCAGCGCCCGGCTTCGTTGATGAAGCCGGTTTTCTGCAGGCCGATTTCCCAGTCCGGACTGGCCACCAGGTAGTTCGTGTTCGAGTAATGCATGATGCGCCCGCCGGCATCGACCTCGTATTTCGGATCGGTCGAGTATTCGCGCAGCAAGGGTTCGGAATGCGCCACCATCGCCAGCTTGGCCAGGTCGCGCGCGCTGGCCACGTTGCGGCTCGACAGGCCGCTCGCATCGACATAGCGGGTGTCGCTCATGCCCAGCTGGTGCGCCTTGGCGTTCATCGCCGCGACGAAGGCGGTAATGCCGCCCGGATAATTGCGCCCCAGCGCGGCGGCGGCGCGGTTTTCCGAACTCATCAGTGCGATGTGCAGCAGGTCGCCGCGCATCATCCGCGCGCCCACCCGCAGGCGCGAGCTGGTGTGTTTTTCGTGGTCGACGTCGTCGTCGGTGACGGTCAGCATTTCACGCATGTCCTGCCCGGCCTGCACGACGATGAGGCCGGTCATCAGCTTGGTGATCGAGGCGATCGGCAAGGCGACGCTGGCATTTTTTTCGAACAGCACTTGCGAATTGGACTGGTCGAGCACCAAGGCGACGCTTGAGGCCAGCGCCAGCGGGTCGCGCGTCAGGTTCAGGCCGGCGACGTCGCCGGCGCTGCGCGCGGCCGGCAGCGCCAGCACATGGGCGCTGCGCACGCTGCGGTAGGAGACCGTCCGTTTGCCGCGCACCACCGAGACGTGGCGCACCAGGCGCTCGCCGGCCATCGCGCCGGCGGCGACGGCCGCGCGGCGCTTGACGGCGGATTTCTTGACCAGGTGTTTTTTCGCGCTTGCCGTGTGTGCGGTGCCGACCGCCTTGGCAGCGGTGGCCGGCGTCAGGATGAACAGCAGGGAAACGAGGGCGCCGAGGGCAAGCTTATACATCTGTAAATCCTTTGCGACAAACTGACGACCCGAACTGACGACCCGAACTGACGACCCGAACTGACGACCCGAACCGGCGACCCGAACCGGCGACCGGTGACTTGCAGGAAGCGCACCAAGGCAGCGAACCGATGACACAAACTGCGGTGCAC
>JARXKM010000176.1:0-4115 GCA_030272785.1 Pseudomonadota bacterium | reverse complement strand
TGACTTGCAGGAAGCGCACCAAGGCAGCGAACCGATGACACAAACTGCGGTGCACCCACTGCGGTGCACCCACTGCGGTGCACCCACTGCGGTGCACCCACTGCGGCGCACCTGGGCCGTCTTGTTGCAGTGTAGCAAAACACTGAGCAATGGCAAGCGAAATACGGCCGCAAAGCAACCTAATCAACGCTCACAGCAATTCATGTGCCCTTGTGCAACGATTGCGCTCGAATACCCCGCTTCGGCTCTCCTCTACAGTGTACGACTTTATGCGAGAAACCGTACAAAATCGCCAACCGGCGCGCGCTCGGTCAGCAGCGTGTTTTCGATCGCCGCCGGGTCCGCGTAGCCGAGCGCCATGCCGCATACCACGGTCTGGTTGGCTGGCAGGTCCAGCTGCTCGGTAATGATGCGGTGAAACTGCGTGAACGCCGCTTGCGGGCAGGTGTCGAGCCCGCGCCCGCGCGCGGCCACCATGATGTTTTGCAAGAACATGCCGTAGTCCAGCCACGATCCCTGCTCGAGCACCCGGTCGATGGTGAAGATCAGGCCGACCGGCGCATCGAAGAAGCGGTAGTTGCGGCCGTGTTGGGCCGCCATGCCGGCCTTGTCGTCGCGCGTCAGGCCCAGCAGCGCGTACAGGTCCCAGCCGACCTTGCGGCGGCGGTCGATGAACGGCGACACCCACTGGCGCGGATAGTAGGCGTACTCCTGGGTGTGGGCGCTGGCGGCGTCCGGGTCGTGGTAGACCGCCAGGATCGCATCCGACAGGCGCTGCTTGGCCGCGCCGGTCAGCACCGTCACGTTCCACGGCTGGATATTGGTGCCCGACGGCGCCCGCGCGCTCACCGCCAGGATGGACTCGATGTCCTCGCGCGCGACCGCGGTGGGCAGGAAGGCGCGGATCGAGCGGCGCGACACGATGGCTTCGTCGACGCTGTGTTGCTGGGGGCTTGCTAACATCATCACTCCTATTTTTTAACCACGAAAACGACGCCGATCACGGCCACCGCCATGCCGAGCATGCCGAGCAGGTTGAACGCTTCGCCGAACATGATCCAGGCCATGACGGCGGTGGTCGGCGGGGTCAGGTACAGCAAGCTGGTGACCTGGGTGGCGTCGCTACGGCGCAGCAGTTTGAACAACAGAAAGATCGCGCCGATCGACAATGCGAACACCGACCATAGCAAGGCGCCGATGAAACGCGGCGTCCACGCCACCGTGCTCATCGGCAGGCGCAGGCCCTCGCACCACACGGCCAGCGGCAGCAGCACCAGCACGGTGGCGGCGAACTGGATGATGGTGCCGGTGCGCAGATCGAAGCGCGGGCAGTGGCGCTTCTGGTACAGCGTGCCGGCGGTGATCGACACCAATGCCAGCAGGCAGAAGGCGATCGACAGCGCCGACAGGCCGACCAGGGTGATCTTCGCGGCCACCACCAGCGCCACGCCGGTCAGGCCGAACAGCAATCCCAGCCATTGGCGCGGGCGCACGGTTTCGCCGATCAGGGGGGCGGCGGCGGCGGTCAGGATCGGCTGCATGCCGACGATCAGGGCCGACAAGCCCGCCGGCATGCCCAGCTTGATGGCGCACCAGACGCCGCTCAGGTAGCCCGCTTGCAGCAGCAGACCGGCCACCGCGATGTGGCCGATTGCGCGCGGCGCCGGCCAGGGCGCTTTCCAGATCAGCACGCAGGGTAGCAGCACCAGCAGCACGGCGCTGCAGCGCAATATCAGGAAGGTCAGCGGCGGCGCGAACGGCAGGCCGAACTTGGCGACGATGAAGCCGGTGCTCCACAACAGCACGAAAAACACCGGAATCGGCGACAGCCAGGACGGCGCCCGGCGCGACAGAGCATCAGTAAACGTGTTGGACATCGGTGTTGGACATGGATCACCAGCGCATGGGGGACGGCAGACGCGGCCGATGCGCCGGATCAGCAGGCAGGAGCCCGAGATGGCAGTCTAACATGGCCCGGCAAAACGGGTTTCTGACGGCCAGGCGGGCGCCCGCCGCGGGCCCTGTATGCGAGCTGCATGACGGAATACGTCCCGTCAAATACTTGATTTTTCTTTAATTTGTGCGCTGCACAAAAAGTGCTTGACGTGCGCGAAAAATTCCGTAAAATAGACTTTGTTGCGCTGCACAATACACGGTCGGCGAGAGATTTACAGGAAGTGCCAGATTCACGGGTACACAGCAGCATTGGTTTTTAACGCTTATTCAACTATCACTGGAGAATTACATGTTTGCAATCCCTGAGCAGTTTTCGAACGCCACCAAATCGAATTTCGAATCGCAATTTGCGATCTTCTCGTCGCTGACTGCCAAAGCCTTCGAAGGCATGGAAAAGCTGATCGAGCTGAACATCACGGCAGCCAAGGCATCGCTGGAAGAGTCGTCGGTTACCGCGCGCCAGCTGCTGTCGGCCAAAGACCCACAAGAATTCTTTTCGCTGAGCGCGGCGCAAGCCCAGCCGACGGCTGAAAAAGCGATTTCGTACAGCAAGCAGCTCGCATCGATCGCTGCCGGCACCCAGGCCGAATTCACCAAGGCTGCCGAAACGCAGATCGCTGAAACCAACCGCAAAGTCATCACCCTGGTTGACGAAGTGAGCAAGAACGCACCGGCCGGTTCGGAAAACGTGGTTGCCGCGCTCAAAGCGTCGATTGGCAATGCCAACGCCGGCTACGAGCAGTTCACCAAGAGCACCAAGCAAGCCGTCGAAGCGATCGAAACGAACATGAGCGCTGCCGTGACCCAGTTCACGCAAGCTGCCCAGAAGGTCGCGCCAAAAGCTGCCGCCAAGAAGTAATCAACATCGCCGGTACGCCGGCCGCAAGATGCCTCGATTCGTCGGGGCATTTTTTTTGCCCACAATCCCTGGGAAACCACCGGGGTCAGGTCTGACATTCGGACAATTTTGTGGGGTCAGGTCTGACAATCGGACAATTTTGTGGGGTCAGGTCTGACAATCGGACATTTTTGCCGCCGAAAAGATGGAACAGCCGGGTGTCGGCGGCGCCGGCATTGCCTCGGAAACGCGGCGGAACACTGAAACGCCGCGCTGGATCGCCAAAATGTCCGATTGTCAGACCTGACCCCCGCCAAATGTCCGATTGTCAGACCTGACCCCAGCTTTTTGTCCGATTGTCAGACCTGACCCCAGCAAGAAAAATGCCCCGACGTATCGAGGCATTTTTTTGGCCTGCGCCAGCCTTATTCGCCGAGGTAGGCCGCTTGCACCCGCGGGTCGTGCAACATGTCGGCAGCGTTGCCGGTCATGATGATCGAGCCGGAATCCATCACGTAGCCACGGTGCGCCGCTTCCAGCGCCAGCTTGGCATTTTGCTCCACCAGCAAGATCGTGATGCCTTGCTTGGAAACGTCGCGGATCACTTCGAAAATCTTCTCGACCATGATCGGCGATAAACCCATCGATGGCTCGTCGAGCAACAACAGGTTCGGGTGGCTCATCAGCGCACGCGCCATCGCCAGCATCTGCTGCTCGCCGCCCGACAGGGTGCCCGCCATCGCCGCCGCACGCTCTTTGAGACGCGGAAAGACACTGAACCATTTTTCGATGTCGGCATCAACCCCGGCCTTGTCCGTGCGCGTGTAGGCGCCCATCAGCAGGTTTTCCTGGATCGTCATACGGGTGAATACGCCCCGCCCTTCCGGAACCATCGCCAGCTTTTTTTCAACCATCTGGAACGAATGCACGCCTTTGAGCGTCTCACCCAGGTAGCTGATGACGCCTTCGACACTGCACGGCGGCAAGGTGCCGGTGATCGCTTTCAAGGTGGTGGTCTTGCCGGCCCCGTTCGCACCTATCAGGGTCACCAGTTCGCCCTTGTGCACTTCCAGGTCGATCCCCTTGACCGCCTTGATGCCACCGTAAGCAACTTTCAGCCCCGCAACTTTCAGTATGGTGTCGCTCATTTATGCCCGCCTCCGAGATAGGCTTCGATCACAGCCGGATTTTTTTGGATGTCGGCCGGGATGCCTTCGGCGATCGGTTTGCCGTACTCGAGCACGGTGATGCGGTCGCACAGGCCCATCATCAGCTTGACGTCGTGCTCGATCAGCAGCACGGTCTTGCCTTCGGCCTTGAT
>JARXKM010000175.1 GCA_030272785.1 Pseudomonadota bacterium | reverse complement strand
CGAGCAGCGGAATCCGAAGGTCGATCAGCCCGACAGGGACCTCACCCTCGACACCAAGGAAGCGCTCCACCCGCTCGCTGCGGGTCTCCGGCATCGATCCGTCCAAGGGCGCAGGCCAGATCCGCGCGCTGGCGCGGCTGTACCTGTTCGACAAATATCCGAAGCTGCGCGGCCGCATCAAGGGCGCCCTCAATTTCTTGAGCAGCAATGCCGGCAACGAGCGCAAGGAAACCTACCAGCGCCTCGGCCTGCAGGTCGACACCTCGAAGTTCCGCATCGTCGTCATCGCTTCGTGCGCCGGCGGCACCGGCGCCGGCAGCGCAATCGACCTTGGCTGGATTGCCAAGGCGATCGCGCGCCAGGAAGTTTCGGACAACCAGGTCGACCTGGTGATGTTCATGCCGTCCGGTTTCGCCAAGGCCAACAAGGAGCGCACCGAGGCGAACGCCTACGCCACCCTGATGGAGCTGGAAACGACGATGCGCGACATGAACGCACGCGTGACCTGGATGGATCCGGACAGCGTGGTCGGCAAGGGCGCGCCGTTCGACGACGTCTACTTCGTCGACAACGCCAACCTCGCCAACAAGGCGACCCAGGACATCAAGGACGTCTACCAGATGGTGGCCGACACGCTGTTCGAGGATTTCGCCTCGGCCGATTTCGCCAACCGCAAGCGCTCGATCGCGGTCAACCAGCAGCAGCACAAGCTCGGGCCGTTCAACCCGCGCGTGCCGGAGCAGCGCTTCGGCGACATGCGCCTGTCGTACTCGAAAGTGTATTCGGCGTTCGGCCAGGCGGTGCTCGACACCCAGCAAAGCCTGCGCGACGATATCCGCGCCTACGAACTGTCGGCGCTGATGGTGAAGGCATTCTTCGGCCTGGTCGGCAGCGACGGCACCGCCGCGCGCCGCGCCGGCGACCAGGAACGCGACATCTTCATGCGCGACCAGCTGGCGATGAGCGAGCGGCCGTTCAGCGAATTCCCCGATTTCAAAAAAGGCACGGTCGACGTCACGCCGTTCCAGGAATACGCGCTGACCGACCAGCTGCTGATGGACAAGGACCAGCGCTCGCTGCTCGAGCGCGTCGAGAGCAAGGTGCAGGTCGAGATCGACCGCATCATGGGCGCCTACGACTTGAAGGTGTGGCGCGAAAAAGTGTCGGAACTGCTGCCGCAGCTCGAAAGGGATGCGATCCGCGAGGCCGGCGCCACCGCCGAAACGAGCGAAGACCGCATCAAGCGCCACACCGGCGAACTGATGGCGCGCCTGAAGGTGCGCGCGCGCGACCAGCTGTACGCGCTGCTGGACGACCGCAAGCAAGGCGGGCTCGAATTCGTGCTGTCGCTGCTCGAGCAGGTCAAGGCGCGCCTGTTGCAGCGCGACCTTGCCAGCGCCCAGCGCAACGGCAAGCGCTATCGCGACATCCGCGATGCGCTGCGCACGCGCCAGGTCGAGGAGTCGCTCAACAACCTGTCGCAGGCGGCCGGCAAATTGTTCGGCAAGGATGCGCAGGCGCGCGAAGTGATGACCCACCTCAAGCGCGACATCGCCGACTACCTGCGATTCCACCTGCTGGCGGTGGCGGCTGGCCAGGCGGTCGAAGTGATGGGCGCGATGTCGGCCTGGCTGGGCGATCCGCAGTCGACCGACGAACACGGTCAGCCGGTATGGAGCGGCATCGCCGGCGAATTCCAGGAGGGCCGGCGCTGCGTGCAGGCGATGCTTGGCGCGGTCGACCAGCGCATCGGCCAGCTGCGCGCCGACGCGCAGCACGAACACGCCACCTACATCAAGCTGGCCAGCGACGTGCTGCCCGAGCCGGTCAAGCTGACCGGCGACGTCAGACAGTGGAGCGAGGAAGTGCTGCTCGAATTCGGCGGCTCGGCGCGCCTGTTCCCGCAGCTGGGCGACGACCGCCTGCGCGCCAGCCTGCTGCTCAAGCTGTTCCGGCGCGCGCAAACCCAGCTCACCGTTGAACAGATCGGCGACGCCGAACCTCCCGATCCGCTGCTCGAACGGCTGGCGGCGATGACGGCGCAGGAACGCGGGCGCATCTTCAGCGAATGGATGCGCAGCGCCATGCCGTGGATTAACGCGCGCTTCTCGGCCGAATTCACGCCGCGCGCCGACCAGTTCAAGTGCTTCATCGGCGTCGGCGACGCCAATGCCTGGCGCCGTATGGAGGCCGAGATCCGCGCGGCGGTGCCGACCGGCTCCTTCCATGGCGACCTGGTCACCATCGTCAACACCGGCGTCAACGGCAAGGCAGTATGCTACATCGAGCTTTCCGGCTATCCGATGACGGTGCTGCGCGGGCTGCCGACCTGGCGCACCTCGTACCAGATCGAGAACCCGAAGATTCCGACCCACCTGCATTTCGATTCGACCCGCTTTCGCCATCCGATCTCGCCATCGATGGATGAACTGAACCGGCTGGCCGACGACTACGAATGGTTCTTGCAGGCGAACGCGCTCGGCGTCATCAAGCGCAAGCCGGACCTGGCCGACCGCGAAGCGTCGTTCCAGCCGCGCGGGCAGTACCTGTTCGAAGTCGAACCCGGTTCCGGCGAGTGGCTTCAGATCGGCAACGAGTTCGCGATCCGCTCGAACGGGTTGCCGCCGTATTACCGCGACCAGGTGATCGCCGCGGTTCAGCAAAAGCTCGCCACGATGGGACCGCACCAACTGCTGTTGCTGGCCGCGCTGATGCGTTACTACCAGCAGCGCGTCTACGAGCCGAAGCTGGAAGTGGACGAAACCGGCGCCCAGCTGCCGTCGCCGTCGCTGCCGAACATCACCGCGCGGCGCCTGTACGAGCAGTGGCTGCGGCGCGCGCGCGGCGTCGATCCGTCGCTGTCGGCCGAGCGCATCGACGCGGCGTCGGCCAGCCTGCAGCAGTGGACCGAGCCGGTGGCCGATTCGGCCAGCGACGCCTACCACTGGGAGGTCGAGCGCGCGGTCGACAAGCGGGTGATCCGCGCCGACGTGCTGGCCAGCGACCAGCGTGCGGCGCAGGCGATGGCAGCGGCGGCGACAGCGCCGGCCGCGCCGCGCTACAAGCTGTTCTCGGGCGGCGCCCAGCACGGTCCGTATTCAGCTGACGAGATCGCGCAGCGCATCACGCGCGGCGAGGTCACGCGCGATACGCGGGTCTGGAACATGCAGTGGAATCCGAAACTGGACAAGTGGCAGTTTGCCGGCCATCTGGCCGAGCTGGCGGCGCTGTTCCACAACGCGATTCCCGATCCCGATGATGACATCCCCGATCCGGAGTGAGGCGCGACGACGTGCAAGATGAAGTGATTTACCGATGTGTGAACGGCGCTTGCGCGCGGTCCTTGCCGCGCAGGGTGAACTATTGCCCGTACTGCGGCACCAGCCAGAGTACCGGCTTGCCGCGGCCCGGCGAGGCGCCGGCGGCGGTGGCGGTGGCGGTGTCGATCGCCAAGGCCGTGCCACCGCAGCCGGTGCCGCAGTCGGTGCCGCAACCAGTGCCGCAGCCAGTGCATGCGGCGGCGCCAAGCGTGATCGCCACGCCGCCGGGCGTGCCCGCGCAGGTGGCGCGCGCGCCCGCCCGTCCGCCGGTGCGCGAGCCGGTCCGGCTGCGCTACTGGCTGCTGGCGCTGGGTTTGTTGTGGATGATCTGGATCACCCAGCGCCCGACCGCCAAGAAAATCGATGCGCGCATCGACAATGCGATCGTTTTGGCCAATTCCTGCAAGGCGAGCGAGGCGCAGGCCGAACTGATCGCGCTCAAGGACAGCACGGCGACACCGGCGCAGTTGCAGCGCCTGCAGTCGGCGCTCAATGCGGCCGACAGCGCGTGCGAGCGCAAACGCGCGCGCCCGCGTGGAACGGCGAAGCCGGCCAGGCAGCTGGCTAACCAGCAGGCGCAGTCGGCGCGCAACCTGATCGCCGATGCGCGCGCGGCGCTGGCGCAGGGTAACTACAAGGCGGCGGCCGACAAGATGGAGGTGTGTGCGGCGATGGTCGATCCCGACAATCGCGAATGCAGCGCGCTGAAGGCAAAGGCTGAACGATTGCAGGGCGAGCTGCAGCGCTGTCTGGCGGACGGCCGCGAGTGGATCGGCGAGCGCTGCCAGTAGGCGGTGTCGCTGGTCCTGAACAGCAGCAGCGTGATCATTCGAATGTCAGACCTGATCCCAGCGGTTGATCGCTGACGGTGGCCTAAACCGGGGTCAGGTCTGACATTCGGACATTTGAAAAGCCAAATGTCCGAATGACGGAGACCTGACCCCGGCGTCGGAGACCTCACCCCGACGTCGAGTAGGCGCAGGCTACGACCGCAGTCGCCGGCTACGACCGCAGGCGCGCGCAGGCGATCAGTTTTTCCGGCGTCCACATGCGGTTAGCGATGGCCAGCATCACGTACGTGGCGGTGCTCATCAACGTCGCGTACAGCACGGGATTTGCTGGCCAATGCGCCAGCGCGGCGTAGCCGACAACAAAGCGCGCATATGCCCAGCCGGCCAAAATCAGCGCCGCTCCCGTCGTAACCACCAGCTCCTGACGCGCCAGAGCGCGCACAACCAGACCAACGCTGACCGCCAGGGCCACCGCCGCCAGCAGCAGTGTGTGATTGGCGACCTGTCGCAACGCTTCGGCAATCGACATCTCCTTGTCCAGCATATTCGCGACGAGAAAGACGCCGGCCGCAGCTGCGATCACGGCAAACTGGATCCTGAGCGAAGCGGCGAAGATATCCGATGCGATATGGCCGTGCCGCCAGCCGCCCGGAATCAACACGTAGCGCCAGTGCAGGTCGCGCGCGATCAGGGCTTGGGACATGAACAGGCAAAGCATCCCGAGCGACAGCAACTGACGCAGGTCCGGTTCCTGATCCCATCCGAACGGTGTGAACGAACTGAAGTAGATTTGGACGGGGAAGCAGGCATATGCCAACCATGCGAGACGGATACGCGTGCTCGCCTGCTCGGACGGGGCGCGCCGTGTGGTTTTCCAGTCGAGCGGCGAATAGCGCCGCAGATGCCGGAAGAAGGTGGCGCGCAGGCGGTTGCGGGGAGCGGCGCCTGAAACGACGCGCAATTCACCCATTGGACGGCGCCAGGACAGTACCAGCATCGTGGCAAGGAAGGGCCAGCACAGCGTCAGCAGCGCGAGCGCCGGCAAGGGCAAGGTCATGAACCAGGCGACGACCCGGCCGACACCGAGCCACAGCGCGGCGATCAGCAGCGCCGCGTCGATTGCATAGACCAGCAAGCGCAGTTTTTGCGGTAGCATCGCCTCGCGTGTCAGCACGCCGGCTGCACCGATGCACAAGCTGGCCGATAGCAGCGCGATGGCGCCGGGCCACGGCATGGTCGATGCGCGCGACGCCAGCAGCGTGCCCATGGTGGCGCCGAGGAAGGCCCAGATCAGCGACGTTTCGACGATGCAGGCGCGCAGCCACTGGCGCCACAGCAGGCCGGGCATCTGGTGCCTGGCGATCAGTTCGCGGGCGCGCGCTAGTCCGCGCATCTGCAGCGCGCCGATGGCACCGATCAGCAGGCTGCTGGCCTCGAGCACATAGCGGATGCCGTCGCCGGTGCCGCGCGCCTTGTTGGCCGAGGCAAACAGCATGCAGATCCAGATTAGCAGCAGGATCGTCAGCAGGGCGTAGAGCGGGGTGCGGCCGCGCACCGGGAACAGCGGCAAGGGAATGGCGGCGCTCATGCGTTCAGCTCCACGAAAAGATCGTCGAGCGTCAGCGCGCTGCCGGCGTCGGCGCCCGGCGCGGCGAGCCGCATGTCGGCCACGCGGTCGCCGCTGCGATGGTTGATCGAGACCACCGCCTCATGCGGAATGCCGCGCGCACCCGGCGCCTGCAGGCGGAAGTGCTCGAGCAGCGTGTCCCATGGCTCGAACAGTTGCAGAAAGCCGTTGCGCATGAAGGCGACGTGCGACACCACCCGTTCGAGGTCGGTGAGGATATGGCTGGAAATGACGATGGTGCGTTCGCGCTCGGCCTCGCTGTCGTCGCCGAACAGGGCGCGCATGAATTCGCGGCGGGTCAGCGGATCGAGGCTGGCGACCGGCTCGTCGAGCAGCAGCAGGTCGGGGTCGTGCGCCAGTGCCAGCACCACCGACAGCTTTTGCTGGTCGCCGCCGGACAGTTCGCTCACCCGGCGGTCGGTGCGCAAGTCGAGCCGCGCCGCCAGCGCCTTGGCGCGCTGCGCGTCCCAGCGCGGGTAGGCGCGGCCGATGGTGGCGATCAGTTCTTCCGCCTCCATCCAGTCGAACAGGTCGGGCGTCTGGGCGACGTAGCCGAGGCGTTCGCGCACGGCGTCGGTGAGGTTGGCCGACGGGCAGCCGAGCAGGAAGGATGCGCCGCTGTCGGGCGCCATCAGGCCTGCCAGGCAGCGCAGCAAGGTCGACTTGCCGGCGCCGTTGCGCCCCACCAGGCCGACCACCGAGCCGGCCGGGATGGCGAGCGAGATGTCGATCAGGATGTGCGTGTTTTCGCGCACCACGCCAAGGCCGATCGCCTCGATCGCCGCGTCAGTCGTTTTCATTGTTATCCTTGATAGAAGTTTGCTTGAGACTGGATTGAAACAGCGCGATGGCGTCGGCGTCGGACAGGCCGAGCTGGCGCGCCATCGCCGCGGCGGCGTCGAGGGCAGGGCGCAGCATCGCCGCCTTTTCCTGCTTGCCCGACTTGCCGCGCGCCTCGGCGATCACCATGCCGAGGCCGCGCACGCGCGCCACCAGGCCCTCGGTTTCGAGCAGGCTGTAGGCTTTGCTGACGGTCATCGGGTTGATCGCATGGTGCAGGGCGACGGCGCGCACCGACGGCAGATAGTCGCCGGGGCGCAGCTGGGCGCTGGCCACCATGCGGTGAACCTGCTCGACGATCTGGCGATAGATCGGGGTGGGGGCGGTGGGTGTGATATCGAAGTGCATGTGAATCACTGTATCACTTCATTGATACACATGGCAAGCGCAATTTGAGCCGGCCGATTTCGCCGGTTGCGGCGATGCGGATTGAGTGCCGATGCCGGCCCGGTGGGGGCGGCAACGGCGGTACGGACGACTAGAGCGGGCCCATTTCGACGGCGACGCCGGACAGCACGGCATTGCCCGACAGCGGATCGCGCAGGTTCTCGTCGAGCAGGGCGTTCAGGTTTGCGCCAGGCCGTTCGGCGGCGACGTGCAGGCGCGTGCCGGGCAGGTTGTGACCCCAGCCGTGCGGCAGGCTGACCACGCCCGGCATCATCTCGGCGCTGACCTCGACCTGCGCTTCGATGCGCCGCTCGCCGTTGCTGATCGCCGCCATCGCGCCATCGGTCAGCCCGAGTCGGAGCGCATCGTCAGGGTGGACCAGCGCGGTGCAGCGGAACGCGCCCTTCGCCAGCACCGGCAGGTTGTGCATCCAGCTGTTGTTCGAGCGCAGCTGGCGCCGTCCGATGATGACCATGTCAGGCGCCGGCGCGGCCAGGTCGGCCGCCACCCGCGCCAGGTCGTCGAGCAGCATCGGCGGCGCCAGCTCGATCTTGCCAGATGGCGTACGCAGCACTTCTGGAATGCGCGGCGCCATCGGGCCCAGGTCGATGCCCGATGGCGCGGCCTGGATCGCGGCCAGGGTCAGCCCGCCCGGGTTGCGGCCGAACTGGTCGCCGTACGGGCCGCTGCGCAGCGCCAGGTCGAGCATGCGTTCGGCGCCGCGCAAGGGCGCCAGCGCGGCCATCAACTGGCCGGCGGCGTCGCCCGCCGAACGTTTCAGATCGTCTTCGAGGGCGGCGTCGTCGAGCGCATCGAGGTCGGCGTGCGCGCCCAGCCCCTTGGCGATCGCGCCGATGCGCAGCATGCTCTGCCACTCGTCCGGCTGGCCGTCGGCGCGCGCCAGCACCGCAGGGCTGTAGCGTGCGTGGTTGCGATGCGAGAACTGGGTGAAGGAGACGTCGTAATGCGGGTCTTCCAGCGGCGAGGGGCCGGGCAGGATGACATCGGCGTGGCGCGACGTTTCGTTGAGGTAGATGTCGAGGCTGACCATGAAATCGAGCTGCTCGAGCGCGCGCGCCAGGCGCGGCCCGTTCGGCGCCGACAGCACCGGGTTGGCGGCCACCGTGATCAGCGCCCTGACCTGGCCGGCGCCGGGCGTATCGATTTCCTCGGCCAGGCAGGTGAGCGGCAGCTCGCCGCCCACTTCCGGCGCCGCCGACACGCGCGAGGCGTAGCGGCCGGTCACCACGCCGCGCCCCACGCCGGGTTTGCCGCGCGTGTTGGCGGCGAATGCGGCCGCCTTGGGGAACATCGCGCCGCCCGCCTCGTCGAGGTGGCCGGTGAGGACGTTGAGCACATCGATCAGCCACGACGTGACGGTGCCGAACTGCTGGGTGCAGGTGCCGATGCGGCCGTAGACGGCGGCGCGTTCGGCGCCGGCCAGGCTGCGCGCCAGTTCGCGCATCACCGACGCCGGGATCGCGCAGCGCGCGGCGACCCGCTCGGGCGAGTACGGTGCGAAGGCCTGCTCGAGCTGGTCGAAGCCGGCGACGTGGTCGGCCAGGCGGCCCAGGCGCACCAGCTGTTCGTCGAACAGCGTATGGGCGATCCCGAGCAGGAAGAACACGTCCGCGCCTGGGCGGATGAAGTGATGGGTGTCGGCGACATCGGCCGTTTCGGTGCGGCGCGGATCGATCACCACGATCTTGCCGCCGCGCGCGCGCAGCGCCTTCGCCTTGCCGCGGAAATCGGGCACGGTCCACAGGCTGCCGTTCGAGACCATCGGATTGGCGCCGAGGATGAGCAGGAAGTCGCAGCGTTCGATATCGGGCACCGGCACCGACAGCCAACTGCCGAACATCAGGCCGACCGACAGCATCTTCGGCACCTGGTCGACGCTGGAGGCGGAGAACATGTTGCGCGTGCCGAGCGCGCGTGCCAGGCGCGGGAAGTACAGCATCAGGCTCATTTTGTGCGAGGTCGGATTACCGAGCACGGTGGCGACCGCGTTGGCGCCGCCGGCGGCGATGACCGGCGGCAGGCGGCGCGCGATTTCGGCATACGCCTCGTCCCAGCTGGCCTCGACGAACTGGCCGTCGCGCTTGATGAGGGGCGTGCGCAGGCGGTCCGGATCGTCGTGCAGGTCCTTCAGGCCGATCGCCTTCGGGCACAGGAAGCCGGCCGAAAAGACGTCGCGCGCGTCGCCGCGGATGCGCACCACGCGCTGTTGTTCGACGTCGATTTCGAGGCCGCAGCAGGCTTCGCAAAAAGGGCAGATTCGGTACGCGGTGGTCGCTTGCTCGGTCATGGCGTCGCTTTCAGAAGGCTGGCGGGGCGGGTGCTGGGAAAATCGCACGAGCGTGCTATTGTCAGGATTCATCGAGCAACTGTCAACCGCAATTTGCGCGGCGGGTGTATGCTTGTCGGCAACTAAAACCGACAGGAGAAATCATGCAAACGAGTACCATTTTCAGTGCCGTGTTGGCGGTGGCGTTGGTGGCCGGGGCAGCGGGCTGCACCAAGCGCGACGAGCCGATCGGGCCGGCGCAGAAGGCTGGGCAGGCGGTCGACCAGGCCGGCGACAAGGTTGCCAAGGGAATCCAGGACCAGCTCGACGCGGCCAAGCAGGCCGGGCAGCAGATGGCCGATTCGGCCGCGCAAACCAAGAGCAAGATCGCGGCGGCGACGGACGACGCCAGCAAAGGGCTGAACAAGGCGACCGAGGAGGTCGGCAAGAAGGTCGAGCGTGCTGGCGAGAAGATCCAGGAGGCGGCGAAGAAATAATCCCCCGCCGCGTCCGCTCTCCCCGCTGGGGTCAGGTCTGACAATCGGACATTGTCGGCCTGCGCACCGGGGTCAGGTCTGACAATCGCGCAACTGCGTGGGGTCAGGTCTGACAATCGGACATTCCGGGTGTCCGCTGAGTTTGCATGGAGTGCGTTCATGCTACGGAAAGCAGTGCAAGCGGACGAGGCAATTTCGGCCCGTACCCAAGGAATGTCCGAATGTCAGACCTGACCCCAGCGCGGCCGCTGAAAATGTCCGATTGTCAGACCTGACCCCAG
>JARXKM010000174.1:5309-10037 GCA_030272785.1 Pseudomonadota bacterium | reverse complement strand
CAGGCACAGGCAGCACCGATCTCGCTGGCCGGCGCGACCGTCACGGCGACCTACAACAACGACGTCAACGGCATTAGCGGGGCGGACAGTGGTTACACGCCGGGCACGGGCGCCAACGTGACGCACGTCACCGACAGCATCACCGACGCCGAATTCATCACCAACGACGGACTGTACATCGTCGATTTTTCGACCACCGGCCTACTGACGGTCTACGCCGATAATGTCCAGGCGGCGGGTCAGCATACCTTGCGATTCGACTTCGGCAACACCCTGTCGCCGGCGCTCGCCAGCTTCACCGCGCTCGACACCAGCGCCATCACCGGCGCCCCGCTGTTCTCCCTGCTGAACAGCCACGCCTTTGCGCTGGACCTGAGCAACGTCAGCTTCAGCGGCCCGTTCGTCTCCTTTACGGCGCAGCTCGGCGCTGCCGTCCC
This sequence comes from Pseudomonadota bacterium, assembly GCA_030272785.1. Lineage (GTDB taxonomy): Bacteria > Pseudomonadota > Gammaproteobacteria > Burkholderiales > Burkholderiaceae_D > JAFCUW01. Next base: position 9,600 of record JARXKM010000174.1, on the reverse strand, counting down.
CGAGCCAGCGTCGTTCGCCTTGCTGGTCGCCGGCCTTGCCGGCATCGGCGCCAGCCGCCGCAAGCGCGCAACAACCCCGTAAAGTGCAGGCGCGGCAAGCCGCGCTCCTTGTTTGTTCCCTGTCCCAGGAAAATCATATGAAACGTTTCAGTTTCAAGGCATCGCTGCGCGCTGCCTTCATGCTCGCGGCCGCGTTCGGCCTGCCTGCGGCTGCCGCCGATATGGCGCAGCAACCCGCCCCTACCGACGGCTGGGCCAGCCAGGCCGGCGGTACCGTCGGCGGCTCGGCCGCCACCAGCGCCAACATCTACACCGTCACCACCCGTTCAGAATTGCTGGCGGCGATCACCAACGGTGGCATCAACCCGAAGATCATCAAGCTGGTCGGCGTGCTCGACATGAGCGAAGGCAAACCCTTCATCAGCACCGCCGACCAGGCCGCGCGCGGCGCGATCCGGCTCAAGAGCAACACCACGCTGGTGGGCGACGGCGCCAATTCCGGCATCACCAACGGCTTCATCGTGTTGTCGAGCGTCTCGCAGATCATCATCCGCAACCTCAAGCTGGTCAACCCGTGCGACGTCGGCCCCGTCTGGGATCCGAATGACGGCGCCACCGGCAACTGGAACTCCGCCTATGATGCGATTTCGCTGACCGGCGCCGACCATGTCTGGATCGACCATAATTCGTTTACCGATCTGCCCGTCACCGACAATTTCCTGCCGGTCGAAAATGGCCATACCAAGCAATGCCACGACGGCTCGCTTGATATTACCAACGCCTCCGACTACGTCACCGTGTCGTACAACGTGTTCGGCCAGCACAACAAGAACAACCTGATCGGCAGCAGCGATACCGCCACGACCGATGAAGGCAAGCTGCGTATCACGTTCAGCAACAATGTGTACCGCGACGTCGTGCAGCGCTCGCCGCGCGTGCGCTACGGCCAGGTGCACTTGTTTAACAACTACTACGTCGGCAGCAAGACCGACAGCATCTATCCGTACAGCTACAGCGTGGGCGCGGGCGTGAATGCCAAGATCCTGTCGAACAACAACGTGTTCGAGATCAGCGGCGCCGTCAACTGCAATTCGGTGGTCATCAACTCCGGTGGCAGCACGCCGGGCGCCTTCAAGGATACCGGCTCGGTCCTCAACGGCGCCGCGCTGGGCGCCTGCAGCCTGCCGACCACCGTCACGTGGACGCCGCCATACGCGTTCACCGCGCGCCCCATCCTGCTGGTCAAGGCGAATGCGCTGAACCAGGCCGGCGGCGGCAAGCTGAGCACGACCGTGAGCGGCACCGGCGTGGTCAAGGTCGACAGCAATGCGCCGCTGACCTGTCCCGCCACCGGGCTGTATTTCTGCGACGACTTCCAGAACGGCACGTCGGCCAAGTGGGATCTGGCGCCGGTGGGCACCGGTGCCGCGTTCAGCGTGGTGACGGAAGCGTCGCCCAGCACCAACAAGGTGTTGCAGTACACGGCCGGCAACGTCGGCACCGGCGGCGTGATCGCGCTGGTCAAGCCCAGCGCATGGACCGGCGTGCCGTCGGCTAACTATTACCTCGAGGCGCGCATTCGTCCGATGACGAATGGCACGACGGGCAGCAAGTTCCTGATGCTGGTCACCCGTTATGTCGACAGCAACAACTGGTACGGCGCCGGCCTGAACGTACAAAGCAGCACCGCCAGCACCCAGGTCGAAATCGCCAGGATGCTCGGCGGCGTGTTTAGCCGGCCCGTCCAGGCCAAGGCGCCGATCGCGCTCGATGCCCAGTTCTACACGGTGCGCTTCGAGATGATCGGCAGCACCCTCACCGTGTATCTGGACGGCACCAAACTGGGCACGCTCACCGATGCCTCGTTCGCCGCGCGCGGCCTGATCGGCCTGTACACCGCCAACAAGAGCTTCATGATCGACGACGTGCGGGTCGGCGACCCGAGCATGAAACCGGTGCAGCTGAAAATCACGCCGGCAGCTGTCACCTACTCGGCCGAAGCGGGTGACGCGCCGTATCCGGTGACCGTCACCGCCGTGACCGCCGACGGCAAGCCGGACAACTTTACCGCCGTCTCGAGCAATCCGGCTGTCGTGTCCGTATCGACCAGCGGCAATGTCGTGACCCTGAGCGCGGTCGGCGCCGGCACTGCCAATATCGTCTTCACCAGCGATTCCGAGGGCACGCTCACGCGCACCATCGCCGCCACGATCCAGCCGCAGTTCATCCAGCCGACCCAGATCTACCAGCTGCGAGGCGTGGCCGTGCCGGCCGTGCTCGACGCGGCGGTGAATGTCGATACCTCGCTCAAGCTGACCTTCGACAGCCCGCCATTGCTGGGCGCCGGCGGCACCATCCGCATCTTTCGCAAGAGCGACGACGCGCTGGTCGACGTGATCAAGCTCAGTGGCGAGACCGACGCCATCGGCTACCCCGGGCAGGCGCTGGTCCGTACAGTGAACACGACACCGGTCAAGATTGCCGGCAATACCGTGACGATCAAGCCGCACAGCAACAAGCTGGCCTACGGCACCGAATACTACGCCGCGATCGCCAATGGCGTGTTGACCGGCGCCACGCTGAACGGCACCAGCTTCGTCGGCATCGGCAAGGCGGCCGGCTGGAGTTTTGCCACCCTGCCCGCCGCGCCGACGGCCAGCACGGTGACGGTCGACGATAATGGCGTGGCGGACTTCCGCACCGTCCAGGGCGCGCTGAACTACGCCATGAAAACCTTTGCCAAGGCCGCGCCGGTGACCATCAACGTCAAGAACGGCGCCTACGAGGAACTGCTCTTCCTCAGCAACAAGGACAACGTCACGATCAAGGGCGAGAGCCGCGACGGCGTGATGATTTCGTACACCAACTACGACACCCTCAATACGGGCACCGGCACCAGCCAGGCCAGCACCGTGGCCGCGCCCGGCGGCGGTCGCGCGGTGATGCTGGTCGAAGGGGCGGACCTGCTCACGCTCGATACGCTCAGCCTGAAGAACACCACCTTGCGTGCGAGCGGGATTTCCGCCCAGGCGGAAGCGCTGTACTACAACGTCGACACGGGCCGCATGGTCGCCAGGAACGCCAGCTTTTACAGCGAGCAAGATACGCTGAACTTGAAGGGCTGGGCATGGTTTTACCAGTCGCTGGTGGCCGGCAACGTCGACTTCATCTGGGGCGGCAGCCACGCGGCCCTGTTCGAAGAGAGCGAAATTCGCAGCGTGGGCGATTCCACCAGTGCGACCGGCGGCGGTTATGTGCTGCAGGCACGGGTGCCGGTGCAGACCGACCGCGGCTATGTCTTCTTGAATAGCTCGTTGACGCATGGACCGGGGCCTGGCGCCAATCACTATGACGTGCCGAACGGCGCCACCTACCTGGCGCGCAGCCCGGGCGGCACCGCGAGCTGGGACAATGTCGCGTTTATCAACTGCAAGATGGACACGCACGTCGCGGCAGTGGGCTGGGCCGGCCTGGGCGTGGCGGGGCAGCCGGCGCCGAATCCCGCCGTCGCGAGCGCGGCCGCCGGCTGGCGCGAGTACGGCAGCACCAGCCTGGCCGGTGTGCCGATCGATCTGCGAAACCGGGTCGGCGGCTACACCTTGACGGACGCGGAAATGGCCGCCAAATTCGCCACCCGCGCCAAGGTGTTCTCGGCCTACGGCAGCGCTGGATGGAATCCGCAATAATTAGCAGCACGACGTCATGAACATGCCGCGGCCCGCAAGTGCCGCGGCATTTTTTTTAATTCTTCACGGATTGGCGGGATCGGCCGCGCGCAGCCGTATTACTCGCCCATCTGGCTTTGCAGATAGTTCTGGATGCCGATCTTCTGGATCAGTTCGAGTTGCGTCTCGAGCCACTCGATGTGTTCCTCGGTGTCGCTGAGAATCATCACGAACAGTTCGCGCGAGACGTAGTCGCCGACCAGTTCGCAGGCCTGCACGCCTTCCTTGACCGTGACGTGTGCCGCTTTTTCAAGCTGCAGGTCGCATGCCAGCATTTCCTCGGTGTTTTCACCGATCAGCAGCTTGTGCAGCGCTTGCAGGTTGGGCAGGCCGTCGAGCATCAGGATGCGGTCGATCAGCTTGTCGGCATGCTTCATTTCGCCGATTGATTCGTCGTATTCCTTCTTGCCCAGCTTTTCCAGGCCCCAGTGCCGGTACATGCGCGCGTGCAAGAAGTACTGGTTCACCGCGGTCAGCTCGTTGGTCAGCTGCGCGTTGAGCAGACGCAGGATGTTCGGATCGCCCTTCATGGAGTACTTTCGTGGGATGAGATAAGAAACATCATA
>JARXKM010000174.1:0-5209 GCA_030272785.1 Pseudomonadota bacterium | reverse complement strand
CGCGAGGTGGCTGTCCAATACCTGTTCGGCGTAGCTGGCGCACTTGCCGCAGCAGGTCGACACGCCCAGGTCGCGGCGCAGTTCGTCCATCGACGACAGGCCGAGGTCGACCGCCTGGCGGATTTCACGGTCGGAGATGTTGTTGCAGACACAAACGATCATTGTGGCACCTTCGTCTAGATGAACAGTTTGGCAGTTGCCGCTTTGTCCAGAATGAGAATCATTATCATTAAGTTTTAGATTTTCACGCAACTCGGCGGCAAATGCAAGCGCTTTTTCTGCTCAACATCAATGCCAGCAGGGATATCGGGCAACAACGCTGCCCAAATTTGTTGCAGTTCAGCCCAACTGGGCCATACAATGCTAGAATCGTAAATAGAAACAATTCGCATTACCGTTTAAGATGCTAGTATCTGTTTCATGACTGCCGCATGCATGTGACAGCCCAACCGACAAAGTTCACCATGACGCAAGCTTCGACACTGACCACCCTCGACACCCTCGCAGCCGGACAAGGCGGCACGGTGATCCACCTGGCGCCGACCGACCTGCACGGCGCCGGCGTCGATGTGTCGCGGCGCCTGATGGAGCTCGGCTTCGTGCCGGGCGAACGGATCCGCATGCTGCGCCGCGGCCTGCAGGGCGGCCCGCTGGCGATCAAGGTCGGCCAGTCGACCTTCGCGCTGCGCCGCTTCGAAGCCGCGCTGGTATCGGTCAAACCGGAATAAATCATGGGTGCTGTCGAACGGCGGGTCCAGGCCGACACGCGCACGCCGCTGATCGCGCTGCTGGGCAACCCCAACTGCGGCAAGACGGCGCTGTTCAACCGCCTCACCGGCGCGCGCCAGAAGGTCGCCAACTACGCCGGCGTCACCATCGAACGCAAGGAAGGCAGCTTCACCTCGCCGGCCGGGCGCAGCTACCGTCTGCTCGACCTGCCGGGCGCCTACAGCCTGTCGGCCCACACCCCGGATGAAGCGATCACACGCGACGTCGTCGCCGGCCTGCGCGCCGGCGAGCAGGCGCCCGACGCCATCGTCTGCGTCGTCAACGCCACCAACCTGCGCCTGAACCTGCGCCTGGTCCTCGAGGTCAAGCGGCTTGGCCTGCCGATGGTGCTGGCGCTGAACATGGTCGACGTGGCGCACAAGCGCGGCATCGTCATCGACGCCGACAAGCTGGCCGCCGAACTGGGCATGCCGGTGGTGGAAACCGTGGCGGTGCAAAGCGGCGGCGAAAAATCGCTGCTGCGCGCGCTCGACCTGATGCCCGACGAGGCGCCGCGCGTGTCGAACGCGCTGTCGGCGATCGACGCCGTCTCGGTCGAGGACACCCAGCGCGAAGTGCGCCGCATCCTCGACGCCTGCAGCAGCCACGCCAACGACACCGGCAACCTGACCGAAAAGATCGACCAGTTCGTGCTGCACCCGGTGCTCGGCCCGATTCTGCTCGCCGCGCTGATGTTCCTGGTGTTCCAGGCCGTGTTCAGCTGGGCCGCGCTGCCGATGGACATGATCAAAGGCGGCGTCGACGCGGTCGGCCAGTGGCTCGGCGGCCACATGGCCGACGGCATGCTGCGCAGCCTGCTGGTCGAAGGCATCCTCGGCGGCGTCGGCAGCGTGCTGGTGTTCCTGCCGCAGATCCTGATCCTGTTCTTCTTCATCCTGGCGCTGGAAGACTGCGGCTACCTGCCGCGCGCCGCCTTCCTGCTCGACCGCCTGATGGGCGGGGTCGGGCTGTCGGGGCGCGCCTTCATCCCGCTGCTGTCGAGCTTCGCCTGCGCCATCCCCGGCATCATGGCCGCGCGCACCATCCAGAACCCGCGCGACCGCCTCGTCACCATCATGATCGCGCCGCTGATGACGTGTTCGGCGCGCCTGCCGGTGTACGCGCTGATCATCGCCGCCTTCATCCCCAACCGCGACGTCGGCGGCATCATGAGCCTGCAGGGCCTGGTGCTGTTCGCGCTGTACTTTGCCGGCATCGCCAGCGCGATGGCGGTGGCGTGGGTGTTCAAGCGCACCATGGGCGCCAGCGGCGAGCAGCCGCTGATGATGGAGCTGCCCAGCTACCACTGGCCGCATCCGCAGAACCTCGCGCTCGGGCTGTGGGAGCGCGCCAAGATATTCCTGTCGCGCGTCGGCACCATCATCCTCACGCTGATGGTGCTCGTGTGGTTATTGTCGAGTTTTCCGGGCGCGCCCGAAGGCGCCACGCATCCTGCCATCTACTACAGCTTCGCCGGCATGATCGGGCGCGGCATGGCCGTCATCTTCGAGCCGATCGGCTTCGGCTGGCAGATCTGCATCGCGCTGGTGCCGGGCATGGCGGCGCGCGAAGTGGCGGTCGGCGCGCTCGGCACGGTGTACGCGCTGTCGCAAAGCGGCGAGGCGCTGGCCAGTTCGCTCACGCCGATCATCGCGCAGTCGTGGACCATGGCCACCGCGTTGTCGCTGCTGGCCTGGTACGTGTTCGCGCCGCAGTGCCTGTCGACCTTGTCGGTGGTGCGGCGCGAAACCGGCGGCATGCGCTGGCCTTTGATCATGGCGGGGTACATGTTCGCGCTGGCGTACGCGGCGTCGTTCATCACCTACCGCATCGCGCTGGCGTTGGGGTGATGCGATGATCGCGAAGCTGATCGAGAACCTGATCGTCGCCGTCATCGTGCTGTTCGCCGCGCTGTACGTGGCGCGCAAGTACCTGCCCAAGAGCTGGCGCACCAGGCTGGTCTACCTGCTCGCCGCGCGCGGCGCCAGCCAGGCGGCCCTGGCGCGCTGGCTGAACACCGAATCGAGCTGCGGCAGCGGCTGCGACACCTGCAAGGCCTGCGCCGAGCCGGCGCCGAAGCCGACGGCGGCGGCGGCCGAACGGGTCATCAAGATTCACGTGCGCCGCTAATTCTCGCCAACGCGGGGCCCGATGTTCAACCGGCCGGCGGCGGCCCCAGCGGCGTCAGCTTGCCGTCCGGGTCCAGTCCCAGTTTGTCGATCAGGCGCCGCGCATCGAACGGCGCGCGCACCTTGACGTCATTGTCGAAATAGCAGAACACGTCGCGGCTGGCGCGCTTCGGCGCCGCGGTCGACGACACCAGCTGCGCGTCGTCGGGCTGCCCGCCGCTGGCCCAGGCGCGGATCCGCTCGGCCCAGCGATCCAGCGCCGCGTCGGTGTAGCCGCTGGCGTACAACTCCTGCTCGCCGTGCAGTCGCAAATACATGAAGTCCGCCGTCACATCCTCGATGAGCGGCCACTTGCCGGCGGTGTCGGCCACCACCACCGCCACCTTGTGCTTGCGCAGCAGGGCGATGAACGCCGGGTCGAGGAAACTGTCGTGACGCACTTCGATCGCGTGGCGCAGCTTGCGCTTCCTGTCGACCTCCAGCGCGGTACGCCCTTCCATGCGCGGCTCATGCTTGCGGGCGAGCGCCAGGCCTTCCTCGGTATCGTGCGGCAGCAGGCTGAGGAAATGCGCCATCCGGTCGGCGTCGAACTGAAAGTTGGGCGGGAATTGCCAGAGGAACGGGCCGAGCTTGTCGCGCAAGTTGAACACGCCGGACGCCATCACGTTCGCCAGCGGGCCGTCGATGTCGCGCAGGCGCAGGACGTGCGTCAGGAAGCGGTTGCCCTTGACGCTGAAGCGAAAGCCGTCCGGCGTTTCGTCGTGCCATTGCGCGTAGCTGGCCGGCCGCTGCAGCGAATAGAACGAGCCGTTGAGTTCGATCGACGGCAGCGCGCGCGAAGCGAACGCCAGTTCGCTGTGCTGCGCCAGCCCGGCCGGATAGAAGCCGCCCCGCCACGGCGGGTAGCGCCAGCCGGAAATACCGATGTAGATCGCGCCCATCGGCTCACTCTAGGGCGCGCAAGCGCGGCAATCGGTGCGCTGCCGCACCCTGCCGCTCACAAGGCGGCTTTTCCTACCACCGGCAGTTCAATCGTGCTTTCCATGCCCGGCGCATGGTAAATGCGCTGGGTGGCCTTGCGGTAATCACCCGGCTTGGCATAGAAGATATTCGGCACGAAGCTCTGCGGATTGCGGTCGTACAGCGGGAACCAGCTCGACTGGATCTGCACCATCACGCGGTGGCCCGGCAGGAACACGTGGTCGGCGTTCGGCAGTGCGAAGCGGTAGTTCTCGACTTTGCCGGCGCTGATCGCCAGCGGCTTGTCGAACCCCTGGCGGTAGCGGCCGCGGAAGATGTCCATCGCGATGCCGAGCTGGTAGCCGCCCAGTTCCGGTTGCGACGCCACTTCGTCCGGATAGACGTCGATCAGCTTGACGACCCAGTCGGCGTCGGTGCCGCTGGTCGAGGCGAACAGGTTGACCATCGGCTGGCCGGAGATCTGCAGCGGCGCGCGCAGCGGCGCGCTGACGTAGGTGAGCACGTCGGTGCGGTCGGAGTAGCCGCGCTGGTCGGCCACCAGCCACGGCTTCCACACCGCCGGATCGGTCATGCGCACCGGGCGCTGCACGAACGGCACCGGCTTGGCCGGGTCGGCCACGTACTCGTCGAACTGGGCGCCGCCGGCCGGCTTGTCGAAGCCGAGGCCGAAACCGTCCTTCAGGTAGATCGGCGCGCTCGCCGCCGCCAGCGGCCACTTGGCCAGGCGCTGCCACTTGTTGGTGCCGGTCTGGTACGAAAACACCGGCGACGTGTCGGCCTTCGGCGCGCCGTCCTTCAGGTACTGGTCGAAGAACGGCTGCATGACGTCGTGGCGGAATTCGGCCGCGGTGTCGCCGGTGAATTTGAGCGCGCCCAGGCTGGCGCCGTTGTAATTGACGCCGCTGTGGCGCCACGGCCCGACCACCAGGTAGTTCAGGTCGTTGCGGCTGTCCTTCGGTTCGGTGGCGGCGTAGCTCGCATAGGCGCCGTAGATGTCTTCCTGGTCCCAGCGGCCCACCACCGTCATGGTCGGCACCGTCAGCGCCCGCGCGCCCAGGATGCGGTCGAGCGCCTGGCCCTGCCAGTAGCTGTCGTAGGCCGGATGCTCGAAAATCTTCTTCGAAAAATTGAGCTTCTCGACGCCGAACTGGCTGGCGTAATCGGCCATCGAGCCTGCCTTGAGCATCGCCTCGTAGTCATCGTAAATGCCGGTCGACAGCTGCACGCCTTCGCCGCGCGCGGCGGTCTGGCCGCCAATGTAGTCGAGATTACTGGTGCGGAAAGCGCCGTTGTGGAACCAGTCGTCGCCGCGCCAGCCGTCGACCATCGGG
>JARXKM010000173.1 GCA_030272785.1 Pseudomonadota bacterium | reverse complement strand
GATGAATATGCGGCTCGGCGCAATCGAAAGCCTCAACGCAGCGCAGATGCGACAGATCGGTGCAGCTGCGATTAACCCGCTCGGCCCGCGGCGCTGATCGCGGAGCAAGGCGAACCACAGCGATGCAACGCCAGATTCAGCACTATCGCCCTATGAAGAAAGGATCTCATGCGCCGTCTGTTCGCCGTATTGCCCTTGTTTCTTGGAATGTGTATGGCCAGGGCAGCCGTCCCAATGGACATTCACGCCCCAGCCAGTGTTCAAGCCTGTACGAATGCGAGACCATGCCCAGTAGCAATCCTTAGCCCGGGATATGGACTTGCTGGTTCGGATTACTCCTTCGTCACCAACTATCTTAACGGGAAGGGTTACTTGGTTGTAGCCCTGCACGACAGTGCCGCAGGCGTAAAACTGGACCGGAACGCCCCGGTGTCGAAGCAAATACAAGCAATGGCCCGGGTGGCCTCGCAGTCGATCTCCACCGTGATCGACGAAACCGCGGTACGGTATCCCCAGTTCGATTGGCGACACCTGCTCCTCGTCGGGCACTCCCTTGGCGGCGACAGTTCCGCGCAGTTCGCCGCTGACAACGCAAACCGCGTCTCCAGCCTGATCAGCCTCGACAGCCGGCGAGTTGCGTTGCCCCGCTCGGCTCGCATCCACGTCCTGACAATTCGTGCCAGCAACACCACTGCGGACCCCGGAGTCCTGCCAAACCAGGAAGAGCGGAGCCGCTACCATACCTGCGTGGTCCGCATCGAAGGCTCCCGTCACAACGACATGCAAGATGCTGGCAGTGAACAACTAAAGGCCAAAATCACAGCTGCCATCGATACTTTCCTCGCTCCAGCGCGGGACCCGAAATACGCTTGCGACAAAGACTCCAAGCTGATTCGATAGATAACGACCGGTGCATGCTCGACGACGTTAGCGGCGCTTGAAGATGAGGAAAAGGACGATGATGAGGACTACAGTGCCGAGGCCGATATACATAAGATCTCCGATAAGACAGGTATAAGAAAGAGAGAAACACAAGAGAACATCTTGTACTTGATTGCAGACTGTCCCGGACCTGAAGGGTCAGTGCAGCGAGGCCAAAACGCTAATTGACCCCGATTAATGCTGTTACTTCCTGGCGAGCACCACACCGACGACCATACCAATGCTGGCCGCGATGGCGCTCGAGACGGCAATCGCCCGCCACGGATTTTCGTGCACCAGGTGGTCGGTCGAACTTGCCAGCTCCCTTGCCGATTCGCGCGCGACTTTTTCAAGCCCTTTCGCCTTGGCGATACCGTCAGCCATCAGCTGTAGGCCTTGCTTCTTCAGTTCTGCTGCACGTTCGCCGCCTGTAATACTGGCTTCATCGAGCTTGCGTTCCGCCTGGCTGAAAAGTGAAGTGATCTCGTTGCCTGCTACGTTGAGACTGGATATAGGCATGGTATTTTCCTTGGTGGTGTACGTATGAGGATCGAGTTTCGCGAGCTCCCTGTGTCAAAGTACCGCTGAGTAAAAGCACGGTCGCGTCAACGGAGTCGTCGAATTCGCTGCTAACTGAATAGTAAGCAGTTCGCGAACCCTGCTCTGTACGGTTACGAACGCAAGGCGCCAGGTTTGGGTTTTTTTGAATCGCAATGGACGAGAGGTGTGCAGGCGCTGGCCCGGGCGACGGTGACGCCGCCGGTGCGCGCAACGCCAACACGTGCAGATCCTGCTAGGACGAATACGCCAGCGCCGGCACCGGTTCGAATCGATATAGCGAACTGTCGTTGTCGAGCCGCGGCGCCATGTCGTTGAACAGCACGCCCTGCGGCGAAATGCCGGCATGGTTCAGGCGCTTGATCGATTCATGGATCTCGCCGGCGGTGGTGACGCCGGCGCGGGTCAGGATGAACACCGCGCCCGCGTGCGCGCCGATCACCAGCGCGTCGGCCACCGCCAGCACCGGCGGCGCGTCGAGCAGCACCAGGTCGTACTGTGCGCTGACCGTTTCGAGCAGCACCCCAAAATTGAGATTGAGCAGAAACTCGGCGCGATTTTGCGGCAGCGTTCCGGTCGCAATGAAGTCGAGGTTTTCCAGCACCCCGCGGTGGATCACCTGCTCGACCGGCACGGCGCCGCTGATCGCCATCGACAGCCCCTGATCGCGCCTCAGGCCAAAATAGCGGTGCAGGTGGCCGTTACGCACGTCGGCGTCGATCAGCAGCACGCGCTTGCCGGCGGCGGCCATGACGGCGGCGAAATTGGCCGACACGAACGACTTGCCGACATTCGCAGTCGGCCCGACCAGCATCACGATGTTGTTCCTGAAGTGGCGCATCGAGAACTGCAGCGTGGCGCGGAAGCTGCGCAGGCTTTCGATCGCCGCGTCTTCCGGGATCGCCTGCGCCAGCAGCGGCGAGGCCGGCCCGTCGCGGCGCGCCCGCTTCATCCGCTGCTCCTGGTTGGCGCTGTGCGGGATGGTGGCGTACACCACGGCGGCGCCCAGCAGCCGTTCGATCTGCTGGGGGCTGTCGATACCGCCCGCCAGCGCCTTGCGCGCCAGCGCCACCGCACCGCCCAGCAGCAGGCCGACCATGCCGGCCAGCGCCACGATCAGCGGCCGGTTCGGCTTCACCGGCGCTTCCGGCGCCATCGGCGCGTCGATCATGCGCACGTTGCTGACCCGGCCGACCGAGATCAGGCGCAGCTGCTGCGCCGTCGTCGCCAGCGCCATGTACAAATCGGTATTGACCTTGATCTCGCGCGTCAGGCGCGATTCGTCCTGCTCGAGCACCGGCAGCGTGCGGATGCGCTCGGCCACGGCGGCGATCTCGGTGTCGGCCTCCGCCAGCTGCGCGTTGATGCCCTTGACGATCGGATGCTCTTCGGTGAAGCGGGTCAGCAGCGCGGTCTTTTTCTGGATCAGCTCAAGGCGGCGGGTACGCGCATCGCCGGCCCGCAGCAAGCTCATGCGCGCTTCCTCGCGCAGGTCGATCGAGCCGTGCGCGTTGCGAAACTGGTTGTACTTGTCCTCCGACTGCTCCAGCTGACGCTTCAGGATCGGCAGCTGCTGGTTCAGGAACGCCAGCGATTTCTCCGCTTCCTCGGTCTTGCGCGCCAGGTTCTGGCGCATGTATTCGCGGGCGATTTCGCTGAGCATCTGGTTGCTCCGCTTCGCGCTGTCGCCTTGCAGCTTGACTTCGACGACGCCCGACAGCTTGCCCCGTTCGGCGATCACCAGCGCGCTCTGGATCCGTTCGATGGTGCCGAGGCGCGAGGCGCGCTTGAGCAGGAACTGCGCCCCGGCCAGCGCCTCCATCCGTTCCACTTTCAGTTCGATGCCGCCGCCGTCGACCGGCACCAGATAGCGCTGCCCGACCGCCCCGTCGAACGCCGGCGCCCCGCCGCCGCCGTCGAAGCGATAGCGCTGGCCGGCCAGCGCGGTCAGCGTAAACTCACGGTTTTGCCAGGCCGCGGGCACGTTGAACACGGCGACATCGATCGCCTCACCGCCCCACGCGTAGCCGCCCCAGCCGAAAATACCCGGCTCGGACAAGGCGTCGCTGGCGGCGCCGGCGACGCGCCGCCCGATGATCGGAAAATACTTCGGCTGCGCCTCGATGAACAAGTGCAGCTTGTCGACCGCGCGCGCGACGACCATCCGCGAGCGCATCAATTCCATCTCGGCGATCGCCGCCTGCTTCGTTTCGTACAGCGAGGACGCTTCGCTGAGGATGTTCTTCGACGCGTTCGGGCTGTCCTCCTCGACGTGGATCATCAGGTTCGCCTCGTACACCGGCTTGGCGGCCAGCGCATACAATCCTGCCGCCGCCGTCACCAGCGCGGTGATGGCGCCGATCAGCCAGCGGCTGTCATACAAGGTATTGAGGTAGCCTTTCGGATCGCGCCCGTGAGCGCCCGCCGCCATCTCTGGCGTCCGCGTTTCCCATTGCAGGTCCGGCGTCGTCGTCTGGTGCACGACGCTGGAGACGGCGTGCTGCTCGCTGGGCGTATCCATGATGATCCTCGCATCGCGCTCAAGGCTTGCTGGTGTGGGTCACTGCGGCTGTCATGGTGACCTGCTTGGACGGCAGCAGCTTGCCGTTCCAGTTCGCCGGCGGCGTCGTCGCCACGTGCACCACGTCTTTCGGGCGCAGCTCGAACTCCTGCGCCATCGCCATTGCGTCGGCGCTGCGCACATCGAGCTGGAACAGGCGAACGCCATCCTTCGTCTTGCGCACCACGTACACCTGGCGCGCCTCGCTCGGCTGCGGGCTCAGTCCACCGGCTTCGCCGAGCGCCTCGTTGAGCGTGAGGCGGCCGTCGCGCATCGCCAGCGCGCGCGGCACCACCACTTCGCCCGACACCACCACCAGGTCGTCATCGCGCGCATGGACCCGCACCACATCGCCCGACGCGAGCAGCAGATTGCGCGGATTGATGCGCTTTTGTACCAGCTCGCCCATGTCGATGCGATAGCGCTGCTTGCCGCGCTCCAGCACCATGCGGCTCTGGTCGGCCGTCGGCAGCAGGCCGCCGGCGCGGTTCAGCGCTTCCATCAAGGTCATCGGCACATTGTTGATGGCCTGGATGCCGGGCGCACCGACCGCCCCGTCGACATACACCTGCTTGCTGCGATACGCATGCACCTGCAAGGCCACCTTGGGCGTGACGATGTAACGCGCCAGCTTCTTCTCCAGCACGCGGCGCGCCTGGTCTTCGGTCATGCCGGCGATCTTCAGCGTGCCGGCGAACGGAAACTGCAGCTGCCCCTTCGGATCGATCATGAAGCCCGACACCGGCGCGCCGGCGACCGTCAGTTCGGCCGCGCCGCTCGCCGTCTTGACCGTGGCGCCGACCAGTTCCGGATGGTCCCACACGACGATCGAAAGGATGTCGCCGCTGTCGATCGTGTACGACGGCGGCCGTTGCACGAGCAGCCGTGAGAGGTCTTTGCTGACCGCCCCTTCGCTCTTTTCCTGCTCGGTGGCGATCAGCTGCGGCGTGATCATCTCGGTCGGCGGGCGCGGCGCGGCAGCGACGACAGGTTCAGGCGGGGGAGCGGTGGCGCATCCATGCAGCGCCATCGGCAATGCGAGTACGAACATGCGGGTGGCGAGGCGAGTCGCCGATGCGGTAAAGGTCGTTTCCATGAGTTTCCCGATCCGATAGGAAGCTGCCAGGCTCTGGCGTAGTAACCAGAGTAATGCGAAATTAACAAAAGTTATTATTCGACATCAAAACACCTGCGCATAGGCGTGCGGCGCGCAAAATTTTTGCTTTTCCCCCTCTAATAGTTGGCAAATGGATTATTGCGATCCGACTGGAACATTTTCTGTTTCGCCGTCGCAAATTCGCCCGCCAGCCGCTTGAGCGCTTCCAGTTCCATCCTGCAGATCTTCAGCTTGAGCCAGTCCGCCGCTTCGAGTTTGGTTTCATTGACACTGTCCGGCGCCGTCGGCGGCGCGATCATGTCCGCCTCGCGGTGCATGCCCAGATGGGCCGTTGTGCGCAGCCGCGCCACCGCCTCGAGCACCCGATTGAAGGCGGTGACCGACGAGCGGCCCAGCTTGCCGCGCCGCTCCAGCGCGGTGACGATGCGAAACGAATTAGTTTCCGCCTCGCCATAGTAGGCGGCCAATCCGCCCAGCAGGAACTGCGGCAGGCGGTAGATGTCGGTCTTGATATCGAGCGCGCCGCTCATGTCGGGAATGGTCTTGCTGGCGGCATCCTGGATCAGTTTCAGGCCCAGTTTCTTGCGTCCCGGCAGCATCGGGCGCGCCCAGGGAGCCGACAGCGACTTGCCGCGGATCGCCTCGGTCTCGGCCAGATAGGTGTCGTGCAATGCCTTGTGCCCGCAGATCAGGCGCGATTCCGACAGGCCTTGCCGGATATGGTCGGCCACCGTGGCATTTTCGATGAAGCTGGCGATCGTGGCCGGTGTGCCGATCAGCGGCGGCGACGACGCCACGCCGAGCCCGATCGGATTGAGCCCGCCATGACAGAAGCGCACGCCCAGGGTATCGACCGCGCCGTCCTCGCCCATGGCAAACAGCATGGTACGCATCCGCAACGCGCCGTCGCGAAAGATGGCGACCCGCGACGGACTGGCATCGTCGAGCAGCACAAAGCAGTCGAGGTCGGAATACGGACAAGCTTCCTGCCTGGCGCCCGAACCGGACACGCAGAACGCCCACGGCGAATCGGCCAGCGGCACGCCGCCTGCCGCCATCGCCTCGCCGTAAGCGGCCTGAAACAGGCCGGAAATGATGGTGTCGATGCGCGTGTTCCAGGCAGTCTGGATCGCCTTGCCGTCGCCGCCGGCGTCCGCAATCCCGGACACGCTTGCCCGGCGCGCCCGGATGTTGGTGGTATTGGCCGCCACCGTCTTGCAAAACGGACAAATCAGATGGGCGGCGCCACCCGCTCCGGGACAAGTGTGGACTGGCGGGATCTTAGCGCAGGGCATCGTCAGCTCCTAACCATGCAAGGGAAGGGTCGAACAGCGTGAAGGCGCGAGATGTTGTTCTCGCGCCTACAATATCCCACATCAAAATCATTACAACAAGAACAATTTTTCAGGCCACGCGGCCCTCAATGCGACTGCAGCCGCCGCGCCAGTTCCGGCGTCGACTGGACATCGGCCGCCCCCGCTGCCGCCTTGTCGACCTCGACGCCGAGCACATATCCCGCGCCGAACATATTGGTGCGGAAGATGACCAGCTTCTTGTCCGGCGAAAACCGCACGTTCGGCTCCAGGTGATAGTTATGCGCCGCCATGTTGATCAGCCGCTCGGCCTTGAACACGCCGCCGTGCCAGTAGCCCGGCTCGTCGATCGCGCCCGCCGCCATGACCTTCTGCGGCCGGAACAGCTCGATCCATTGTCCGTCGGGCGCCTTCGCCACCTGGCCCGCATCGCCGCCGTCGCCCGCAAACAGCTCCAGGTCGCGGGTCGAATTGAAGTGGATCGACCACTCATTGCGCTGCAGGTTGTATGCGGTGCGCTTGCCGGTTTCCAGGTTCAGCCCGGCCACGTAGAACACCTCGCCCTTCGGATACTGCCAGTCGTACCAGACGCTCTTGCCGTCCTGGCCCCACCATTCGTGGCCGGCGATCTCCATCGCCATGGTGCGCTTGTGGATCATGGTGTTGTGCGAACCGTCGGTGCGGATGGTCCAGATGCGGTCGACCTTCTGCCACGGCCCCTCGTGGCAGTACATCAGCAAGGTCGGGTCGGTGGGCGAAAACAACAGGTGGTTGACCCAGTCGGTCGAATGCAGCAGCTCGGTCACCTTGGCGTTCTGCAGATTGATCGTAAACAGCACCAGCGGCGTGCGCGACGCCAGTCGCTGCTCCATCATCGCGCCCTTGCTGTCGGTCTTTGGCAGCGGCGCGCGCGGCACCGCCAGTTTTTCCTCGAAGGTGCCGGCCGCCAGCGTCTCGTCGGCGTTGATGCTGTCGACGCGCATCCCGGCCGGCAGGTCGACCAGCTTCTTCGCCTCGCCGGTATCGAAACTGGCCAGGTAAATGCTCGATACGCGCGTGCCCGGATCGGTCCTGGTGAAGAACACCGAATTGGTTTTCTGGCCGACCGAAATGGCGTGCGGGCCGCCGCGCTTGTCGTCGCCGGCCGGCACCAGCAGGCGCGTCTTGCGGCTGGCCATGTCGAGCGCGTGGATGCCGTCGGGCGCGTTGTAGACCATCGATCGGCCGTCCGGCGTGAACGCGTTGTAGTTGAAGTAGAGCGCGGACGATCCCGGCTCCGGAGTCAGGCGCCAGACCCGGTGGCCGGTGTCCTTGTCGACCCAGGTCGCCGGCGGCGCCGCTGCGCCGGCCGATTGCGCGACCAGCGCCACCAGCGCGAGCGCCAGGATGCTGAATGTGGAGTTGCGTGCCATGCGGATCTGCCTTGTGGGTGGTGAAGTTAGTCGTTGCGCAGCAGGACGCGAGTGGGCGCATCGCGCTCGGCCCGCAGCGTGTCGCCGGATTGAATCAGCTCGGTCACCTGGATCGAACTGCGGCGCTGTTCCAGGCCGTCTTTTTTCGCGTCCGGCCCGCGCCGGCCGGGATGGGTGAAGTAGAACAGGAAGGCGCGTCCGCCACTGACGACGACGTCGCAATGGCCGCCGATCACCTGGTCGTCGACGCCCTGCCCTGGCTGCTCGAGCAGATTGCCGGGCTGGCGCGTCCAGTGCTGCGCATCGGTCGAGCGGTACGCCGCCAGGCCGCGCCACACGTCGGTGATCAGCCACCAGGCGCCGTTCCACTGGAATGCTTTCGGCCCCTCGCCGCCCTGGTCGGCGACGGCGCGGCCATGGTCGCTCCAGTGGGTCAGGTCGGCGCTGTCGGCGTAGTAGACCGCCTTGCGATCGGCCTCGTTGTTGTACCACATGCGCCAGCCGCCGCCGGGCAGGCGCGCGACGGCCGCGTCGATCACCTTGTCGGCGGCCAGCTTGAGTATGTCGGCATTGCGCCAGCTGCGCAGGTCGCCGCTGGTCAGGTGCACGATGTGGCGCGGGTGCTTCCAGTCGGTGAACACGCCCGGCACCACGGTGAGAAACATGTGATACACGCCGTCGTCGGCGCGCACGATGTCGGGCGCCCAGTGGGTCGCGTCAGTGCCGCCCAGCTCAGGCGGCAGTTCGATGTCGGCGGTGCCCAGGTAGTGCCAGCTGGCGCCCTGATCGCTCGATTCGGCGATGCCGATGCGGGTACCATGCACCCACGAGACGCCTGGCAGTTCGGTCGCGCTGGCGCGGCGGTTGGTGTAGAACATCCACCAGCGTCCGAGGGCGACGTTGCGCACCACCACCGGGTCGGCGGCACCGTCGAACAGCGGATCGCGGAACAGCGGCTTGGCGGCGAGCTCGCCGCGGTCGGCCACCGGCGCGCCGAAATCGGGCGTGCCGTCGGCGCGCCAGCGGATCGCCTGCGCGCGCGTGTGCCGGTTCGGGTCGCGCAGCGAATCGCCCTCGATGTCGCGGTAATTGCGCGCATGGTAGACCAGCACGTCGGTCTTGCCGTCGGGCGTGGTGGTGAACGCATTGTGGCCAGGGCCGTACTGGCCGTTGACGGCGCTGCTGCGCAACACCGGTTCGGCCGACTTGGTCCACGATGCCGGGTCGAGCAGGTCGGCGCTCGCGGCCGCGGTCAGCATGCCCATGCTGTAGCTGGCATCGGTCGCACTGGCCGAATAGGTGAGGAACACCTTGCCGTTCTTGAGCAGCACGGCCGGCGCTTCGTTGACCTGGTACTTGACCTTTTCCCACGCGTGCTGCGGCGTCGACAGCAGCACCGGCGCGCCGCTGATCGAGGTCGGCGTGGCCATCTTGGCGATGTAGATGTTGGTGGCCTTTTGCGCCGGGTCGGCCGCGCGCTGGGTCCACACCAGGTAGCGCTGGCCGGCGCTGGCGAAGGTCGTGGCGTCGAGCGAGAAGCTTTCCCAGCCGGTCTTGAGCTGGCCGCGTTCGGTCCAGCTGCCCTCGAGCGGATTGGCGGCGCTGTTTTCGAGCACGTACAGGCGGATGTCCCAGATCGCATCGGCGCGGCCGGCGGTGAAATACATGAACCATTTGCCGTCGATGAAATGAAGTTCGGGCGCCCAGATGTGCGCGCCCATCGCGCCGCTGGTGTGTTTGCGCCAGATGACTTTGGCGTCGGCCTTGGCCAGTTCGTCGAGCGAGCGGGCGCGCCGCAGTTCGATGCGGTCGTACTCCGGGACGGTGGCGGTGAAATAGTAGTAGCCGTCGGTATGCAGCACGACGTACGGATCGGCGCGCTGGCGCACCAGCGGATTGGCGAATTCGGGTTCGGCCGCGGCGGTGACGGTCGCGCACCCCAGCATGACGGCGCAGACCAGCCAGCGCAGCAAGGCGTTCATCGATCGGTCATGTGGTGTCGTCATGTCCGACATTCTATGCAAGGCGCGGCGCCGGTCGCCGTTTTTCGGAAAAGACTCAACGCCGTGATTGCATGAACGGCCAGCGGCAAAAAAAGCCGGGGTCAGGTCTGATATTCAGACATTTGGCACTTCAAATGTTCGAATGTCAGCGAATTAATCGGCGGGGCCGCCGAAAATCGCGCCGAAGCAAACAC
>JARXKM010000011.1 GCA_030272785.1 Pseudomonadota bacterium | reverse complement strand
CCTGGCTGGCGTGGGTGTCCCAGCCGCCCAGCGCGACGAACGCCAGCTGGATCTTCGGATCGTTGCGCATCAGCGTGGCCAGCCGCGCGGCGTCGTCCGGAAAGCCGTTCGGCAGCGGCGCGCCGCCGTCGGCCATCTTCATCTCGCCGTTGGCCGACGCATCCATCACTTCCTTGTGCGCGCTCTTGCCGTCCTGGTAGGCGCGGCCGAAGCGCGCATTGTCGGCGTACATCTGGTCGAAGGCGGTGCCGATGGCCGGCCGGTCGAGGATGTTCGCCTTGGTGCCGGCGGCGCCGTTGGGCAGGTTGATCGCCGCCGAGCGGCCCGCCAGGATGCGCGGCATCACCGGGCCGATGCTCAGCGCGCGGCTTGGCGTCGAGGCGCCCGGCAACGTCGCCACCAGCCGGTTCATCCAGCCGTCGGGGGTGCTCTTGCGGCCAGGCGTGGCCGACTCCATGTAGTCTTGCGCATCGAAGTGCGAACGGGTGATGTCGGGCGAGCCGCTGGCGTGCACGAAGGCGAGCTTCTTCTGCTGCCACAGCGGCTGCAGCGGCGCCAGCGCCGGATGCATGCCGAAGTAGCCGTCCAGGTCGAGCGCGCCGCCTTCGACGCCGGGCATCGCCAGGCCGATGGTCGGGCGCAGGCGCAGGTAGTTCTGGTCGCCGACCGGCGCCACCACGTTGAGCCCGTCGGCGGCGCCGCGCAGCATCACCACCACCAGTTTCTGCTTGGTCGGGTTGTCGGTGGTGGCGGCCCAGGCGCTGCGGCTGACCGGTATCACCAGGCTGGCGCCCAGCGCCATCGAATTGAGGAAGTCTCTGCGTTGCATGGTTGTTCTCCGCTTCTTCTTAGTGCTGCATGAAATCGGGACTGCCGAGCAGCATCGCCGCGCGCAGAGGTTCGGCGCTGGCCGCCACCGTGCTCAGGGTGCGCGGTGAAATCGCGCCGCCCAGGGTGGCTTGCAGCTGCAGCGCATCGAGCGCCGGCATGGCCGGTGCCGAGACCGTGGCCGCGGCCGACGGCACCGTCATCGCCGCGTCCATGGCGGCGTTGATCTGGCGCGGCGTGGCGATGGCGACGGGGCGGGTCGCCAGCTGCAGCCGGCCAGCCGCCAGCGCGGTGGCGAAGGTGATGCGGCGCGTCAGCGCATCCGGATTGAGCCACGCGTCCTGGGTGTTCTTGTAGCCGTCGGGCGTCTGGCAGCCGTACAGCGGCATGCCGAGCCCGGTCATGGTGCCCAGCAGCGGTGCGACGTTGAGCACCGGCGCGGCGCTGGCGCGGGCGGCCGAGACGACGAACTGGTACGGCGTCTTGAACTTGGCGCCGAGCGCCGCCGGCGCCATGAATTCGGCGCTGGCGAACAGGGTGCCGAGCACCGCGCGGATGTCGCCCTTCGAGTCGAGGTAGGTGCGGGCCATCCGGTCGACCAGCGCCGGCGGCGGATTATCCTGCACAAAATACTGCGCCAGCTTGTAGCTCAGGTGGTGCGCGGTGGCCGGATGCATGGCCAGCACGTCGAGCGCCATCTCGCCTTCCTGCTGCCCCTGCTGCGGTACGTCGCGGCCCAGCCAGTGCTTGACGCCCTGGTCATGGCGCTGGGCGTCGAAGCGGAAGGTCTGGTTGTTGCGCACCAGCGCGCGCTGGTCGTAGGTCCAGCCGGTCAGCATGCGCGCCAGTTCGGTGACATCCTTCTGCACGTAGCCGGTGTCGACGCCGAGCGTGTGCAGTTCCATCAGCTCGCGGGCGAAGTTTTCGTTCAGGCCGCGCGCCTTGGCCTTCGGCGCGTTCGGCACCAGCGCGCCGAGCGCGCCGCGCAGCTTGCCGGGCGTGTAGTCGGCCGACGTCGACAGGTAGTTGTCGAGGTAGTACAGCATGGCGGGGTGCTTGGCGGTGGCGCCGAGCAGGTCGCGGAACGAGCCGAGCACGTATGGCCGGATCGCGTCGCGTTCGTAGCTCGGCACCAGCGCGCGGTCGATGCCTTTGCCGGCGAACACGTTGAAGTGGTTGTACCAGAAATCGACCATCACTTCTTCGAGCTGGCGCGGGCTGTCGATGGCGCGCACCAGGCGCGCCTCGGCCGCCTGCATCGCGATGGTGGTGACGGCGAGGCGCCGCTTCTGCTTCGCGCCCTCGTCTTCGTCGCGCACCTGTTTCTGCAGTTCGGCGTACTGGCCGACCACATCGCCGGCGCTGCGGTTGACTGTCTCGAGCGCGGCCAGGCGCTCGGTCAGGGCGGCCGGATAAGCGAGCGCTTCGGGATGCAGCTGGGCCTCGATGTAGCGCTGCACGCCCATCTGCGTGACGCGCTCGATGTCGCCCGGCTTGGGGCCGAAGGCGACCCGGTTGAGCACATGCACGGCCTGTTGTTCGGGGGTCAGCGCGGTGCCGGGCGCGGCGGCGCGGGCCGGCAACACGGCGCACAGCAAGGCGCCGATGACGACGACGGATATTGTTTGTTTTTTCATGTCAGCCCCGTTGAGCGAAAGCCGGAAAAACCCGGCACGCAGTATTTATATCCCAGCCCACCCGTCGTACTAAGGGGTGCCGTGTTTCAATTGTAAGTAAATGTAACGGCAATTCAATCAACCGTTTTAGTTATATCGCTCGATTGGTATCTGTGGTGTAATCGTGCAATGGAACCATTGAATCCCCATCTTGCCGACGAGACCAGGAAAACCCGCTCGGACGGCGCCCAGTCGCGCGAGCGGCTGCTGCTGGCGGCGATGCGCCTGTTCGCCGAACACGGTTTCGCCACCACCTCGACGCGCGAGATCGCGCTCGCCGCCGGCACCAACGTCGCCTCGATCAGCTACTACTTCGGCGACAAGGCCGGCTTGTACCGCGCCGCGTTCACCGAACACGAAGCCCGCCAGTCGGACGACCTGAGTGCCTTCACCGCGCCCGGCCTGCCGCTGCGCGCCTCGTTGCAGGCGTTCTACGCCAATCTGCTCGGCCGGCTCAAGCAAGGCGACAAGGCACGCCTTGGCATGCGCCTGTGGTATCGCGAGATGCTCGAACCGACCGGCCTGTGGCTCGAAAAAATCGACCATGGCATCAAGCCGGCGCACGCCGGCCTGGTGCTGGTGCTGGGCCGCCACATGGGCATCGCCGAGCCAGGCGACGACATCGCCCGGCTGGCCTTCTGCGTGGTCGGCCTGGCGATCCAGATGATGGTCACGCGCGACGTCATCGACCAGCTGACGCCGCAGCTGCTCGGCAGCGACGCCGCCATCGACACCTGGATGGCGCGCCTGGTCGACTACGCCGAGGCGATGGTCAATGCCGAACAAGCGCTGCAGGCGCGCCAGGCCGCCGCGCAGGCACCCAGGAAAACACCGCCACGAAAGAAGCAAGCATGAAGATAGTCCAGACCTTGATGACCGCCGCCGCGCCGCTCGCGCTGTGCGCCTGCGCGCTGGCGCCGCCGGCGCCGCAGGTGAGCGCCCAGGCGCCCGCGCAGTGGTACGCCGCGCCCGCCCACAACGCCAGCCTGACCGACCTGGCCAACTGGTGGCAGCGCCAGGGCGACCCGCTGCTGGTGCAGCTGATCGACGCCGCGCAGGCGGCCAGCCCGACCGTTTCGGCGGCCGGTTCGCGCATCGCGCAGTCGCGCGCGCAGCGCGTGGCGGCCGGCGCGGCGCTGCTGCCGTCGGTCGACGCGGCGGCCAGCATCAGCCGCACCAGCCAGCAAAGCGCGCTGCCGGCCGGCACCACCTCGCAGGCGGCGTTCCAGGCCGCGTGGGAAATCGACCTGTTCGGCGCGCGGCGCAGCGAGCGCGACGCCGCCGAGGCGCGCCTGGCCGGCGCGCAGGCCGGCTGGCACGAGGCGCGCGTCGCCGTCGCCGCCGAAGTGGCGAACCAGTATTACGCGCTGCGCGCCTGCGGACAATTGCAGGCGGTGGCCGAACAGGACGCCGCCTCGCGCGCCGACACCGCGCGCCTGACCCAGCTCTCGGCCGACGCCGGCTTCCAGTCGCCGGCCACCGCGGCGCTGGCGCGCGCCAGCGCCGCCGAGGGCCACAGCCGCGCCACCCAGCAGCGCGCGCTGTGCGAGCTGGACGTCAAGGCGCTGGTGGTGCTGACGGCGCTGCCGGAGCCGCAGCTGCGCCAGCGCATCGCCGCCAGCGCCGCCACGCCAGTCACGCCGATCGAGATCAGCGCGCTGCCGGCCGCCACGCTGGCGCAGCGTCCCGACGTCTTCAACGCCGAGCGCGAAGTGGCGGCGGCCAGCTTTGAGGTCGGCAGCGCGCAGGCCGACCGTTATCCGCGCCTGGCGCTGCAAGGCTCGGTCGGCGCGGCCAATTTCCGCAGCGGCGGCGACAACACCCACCTCGCCACCTGGAGCATCGGTCCGCTGGCGCTGACCTTGCCGGTGTTCGACGCCGGCCGGCGCGGCGCCAACGTCGACGCGGCCAGGGCGCGCTACGACCACGCCGTGGTCAGCTACCGCGCGGTGGTGCGCCAGGCGGTGCGCGAAGTGGAGGAGGCGCTGGTCAACCTGCGCAGCACGTCCGAGCGCAGCGACGACGCCCAGGTGGCGCTGGAAGGCTACCGCTACTCGTTCCGCGCCACCGAAGACCTGTACAAGAATGGCCTGGCCAGCCTGCTGCAGCTCGAAGACGTGCGGCGCACCCGGCTGGCCGCCGAGGACAACGTCGTCACGCTGCAGCGCGAACGCAATGCTGCCTGGGTCGCGCTGTACCGCGCGGCCGGCGGCGGCTGGCATGGCGCGGCCCGCAACTGACCCGATGCCGACACTGACGCTGGCGCCGACCATGAGCATCGATCGTACCGAACCGACCACGGAATCAACACCATGAAAAAACTGCTCCTCACCCCTGCCTCCGCCATCGTCATGGGCGTGCTCGCCGCGTGCGCGGCGGCGGCCCTGCTGGCCGCGCCGAAGTCGAGCGCCGCCGACGACAAGAAGGCCGCCGCGCCGAAGCCGGCGCTAACCGTCACCAGCGTGCGGGCGTCGCCGGCGCGCCTGCCGATCAAGCTGGCCGCCAACGGCAACGTCACCGCCTGGCAGGAAGCGATCATCGGCAGCGAGACCGGCGGCTTTCGCCTGACCGATGTGCGCGTCAACGTCGGCGACGTGGTGAAAAAAGGCCAGGTGCTGGCGGTATTCTCGGCCGACAGCATCAACGCCGACGTGGCGCAGGCGCGCGCGGCGCTGCAGGAGACGCGCGCGAATGCGGCCGAAGCGGCGGCCAACGCCGCGCGCGCGCGCACGCTGGCCACCTCCGGCGCGCTCAGCGCGCAGCAGATCAGCCAGTACATGACGGCCGAGCAGACCGCCAACGCGCGCATCGCCGCCTCGCAGGCGACCCTGTCGGCGCAGCAGCTGCGCCTGAAATACACCCAGGTGGTGGCGCCCGACAGCGGCGTGATCTCGGCGCGCGCCGCCACCGTCGGCTCGGTGGTCGGCGTCGGCACCGAACTGTTCCGGATGATCCGCCAGGGCCGCCTCGAGTGGCGCGCCGAAGTCATTGCCGCCGACCTGGCGCGCCTCAAGCCGGGCACCACCGCCGTCGTCAAGGCAGCCAACGGCGCCGAGTTGACCGGGCGCGTGCGCATGATCGCGCCGACCATCGATCCGCAGACCCGCTCGGCGCTGGTGTACGTCGACCTGCCGACGACGATGGGGCCGAACGCGCCGTTCAAGGCCGGCATGTTCGCCAGCGGCCAGTTCGAGCTGGGCACGTCGGACGCGATGACGGTGCCGCAGCAGTCGGTGGTGGTGCGCGACGGCTTCAGCTACGTGTTCCGGCTCAACGCCGACCAGCGCGTCAGCCAGCTCAAGGTGCAGACCGGGCGCCGGCTGGCCGACCGCATCGAAGTGATCGGCGGCCTCAAGCCGGACGAACTGGTGGTGGTCGGCGGCGCCGGCTTCCTCAACGACGGCGACCTGGTGCGCAACGTGCAGGCCGGCGCCGCCGTCGCGGCCAAATAAGGAAGCACCATGAATTTTTCCGCTCTCTCGATCAAGAACCCGGTGCCGGCGATCATGCTGTTCATCCTGCTGTCGCTGGCCGGGCTGCTCGCCTACAAGGCCAACAAGGTGCAGGATTTCCCCGACATCGAACTGCCGCTGGTGATCGTCACGGCGGCGCTCGACGGTGCCGCGCCGGCCCAGCTGGAAACCGAGGTCGCGCGCAAGATCGAGGACTCGGTGGCGACCCTGCAGGGGGTCAAGAACATCGGCACCAAGGTGCTCGACGGCGTCGCCACCATCACCGTCGAATTCATCCTCGAGAAGGACATCTCGGAAGCGGTCAACGACGTGCGCGATGCGGTCGCCCGCGTCAAGGCCGACCTGCCGGCCGAAATGCGCGATCCGACCGTCACCAAGGCCACCACCGCCGGGCGCGTGGTAATGACCTTCATCGCGACGGCCACGCCGAACCGCGGCGACGCCAAGCTCGATGACCAGGAACTGAGCTGGTTCGTCGACAACGCCGTCTCCAAGCGCTTGCTCAGCGTGCCGGGCCTGGGCGCGGTCAAGCGCGTCGGCGGCGTCTACCGCGAGGTGCGGGTCGAACTCGACGACGCGCGCATGGCGGCGCTGAAGGTGGCGGCGGTGGACGTCTCGCGCCAGCTGCGCAGCGTGCAGCGCGAGGCGCCGGGCGGACGCGGCGACATCAGCGGCGCCGAGCAGTCGGTGCGCACCATCGGCACCGTGCAGACGGCGGCCGAACTGGCCGCGCTCGACATTCCGCTGGCCGACGGCCGGCGCGTGCGGCTCGACCAGATCGCCAACGTGACCGACACCGTCGCCGAGCCGCGCTCGCTGGCCGAGCAGGACGGCAAGCGGGTGGTCGGCTTCGAGATCTTCCGCACCAAGGGCGCCAGCGAAATCGATGTCGCCAAAGGCGCGCGCGCGGCGATCGCCGACCTGCAGAAGGAGCACGCCAACATCGCCCTCAAGGAAGTGATCGACAACGCCAATCCGGTGCAGGAGAACTTCAGCGGCTCGATGGAGCTGCTGTACGAAGGCGCGCTGCTGGCGGTGCTGGTGGTGTGGTGGTTCCTGCGCGACTGGCGCGCCACGCTGGTGGCGGCGGCCGCGCTGCCGCTGTCGGTGCTGCCCGCCTTCCTCGGCCAGTACCTGTTCGGCTACACGCTCAATACCGTCACCCTGCTCTCGCTCGCGCTGGTGGTCGGGGTGCTGGTCGACGACGCGATCGTCGAGATCGAAAACATCTCGCGCCACCTGCGCATGGGCAAGTCGCCGATGCAGGCGGCGATGGAGGCGGCCGACGAAATCGGCATGGCGGTGATCGCCACCACGTTCGCGCTGGTGGCGGTGTTCCTGCCGACCGCCTTCATGGGCGGCATCCCCGGCAAGTTCTTCAAGCAGTTCGGCTGGACCGCGGTGCTGGCGATCCTGGCCTCGCTGCTGGTGGCGCGTTTGCTCACGCCGATGATGGCGGCCTACCTGCTCAAGCCGACCGCGCACCGCGAGGAAAAAGACGGCTGGATCATGCAGCGCTACATGCGCGCGATGAAGTGGTGCCTGAAGCACCGACTGGTGACGGCGATCGCTTCCGGCCTGTTCTTCTGCGGCTCGATCGCGCTGGTGCCGCTGCTGCCGACCGGCTTCGT
Organism: Pseudomonadota bacterium; assembly: GCA_030272785.1. Classification (GTDB taxonomy): domain Bacteria; phylum Pseudomonadota; class Gammaproteobacteria; order Burkholderiales; family Burkholderiaceae_D; genus JAFCUW01. The sequence continues at coordinate 34,204 of JARXKM010000011.1, read as the reverse complement.
GCCGCCGGCCGACCGCTCGCAGACGATGGTCAACCTCGAACTGCCGCCGGGCTCGACGCTGGCTGAAACGCACGTCGTCGCCGAGCAGGCGCGCCTGGCGGCGATGCAGGTGCCGGGCGTGACCGGCGTGTTCAGTTCGATCGGCGGCGGCTCCAGCGGCGACGCCTTCGCCCCCGGCGCATCGGCCGAGGCGCGCCGCGCCGTGCTGACCCTGACCACGGTGCATCGCAACCAGCGCAAGGAGTCGCTCAACACCATCGAGCGCGCCATCCGCGCCAAGCTCGATGCGATTCCGGGTGCACGCTTCACCGTCGGCCCGGCCGACACCGGCGTGAAGATGCAGCTGGTGCTGCGCAGCGAAGACGCGGTGGCGCTGAACGCGGCGGCCCAGCAGGTAGAACGCGAAATGCGCACGCTCAAGGGCATCGGCAACGTCAGTTCGTCGGCCTCGCTGGTGCGTCCCGAGATCATCGTGCGGCCCGATTTCGCCAAGGCCGCCGACCTCGGCGTGACCGCGGTGGCGATCGGCGAGACGGTGCGGGTGGCCACCGCCGGCGACTACGACACCGCGCTCACCAAGCTCAATCTGTCGGACCGCCAGGTGCCGATCCGCGTCAAGCTGCCCGACGCGGTGCGCGCCGACCTGGCGGCCATCGGCCGCCTGACGGTGCCCGGCAAGAACGGCCCGGTGATGTTGGCCAACGTGGCGGCGATCACGATGGAAAGCGGACCGGCCCAGATCGACCGTCTCAACCGCAGCCGCAACGTCACGCTCGAAGTGGAGCTGTCGGGCCGCTCGCTGGGCGAAGTCAATGCCGAAGCGCGCGCGCTGCCGGCCATGATGGCGCTGCCGGCGTCGGTGAAGATCGCCGAACTGGGCGACGCGCAGGAAATGGCCGCGCTGTTCGCCAGCTTCGGCGTGGCGATGCTGATCGGGGTGCTGTGCATCTACGGCGTGCTGGTGCTGCTGTTCAAGGACTTCATGCAGCCGTTCACGATCCTGGCGGCGCTGCCGCTGTCGATCGGCGGCGCCATCGTCGCGCTGCTGCTGACCGGGCGCGCGCTGTCGATGCCGTCGATGATCGGCCTGATCATGCTGATGGGGATCGTGACGAAGAACTCGATCCTGCTGGTCGACTACGCGATCCTGGCGCGCCAGGACGGCATGAACCGCTTCGATGCGCTGGTCGACGCCTGCCACAAGCGCAGCCGGCCGATCATCATGACCACCATCGCGATGGGCGCCGGCATGATGCCGCTGGCGCTCGGATGGGGTGCCGACCCGAGCTTCCGTTCGCCGATGGCGATCGTGGTGATCGGCGGCCTGATCACCTCCACGCTACTCAGTCTGCTGGTGGTGCCGGCCGTGTTCACCTACATCGACGACCTCGAACACCTGTTCAAGCGCGGCATGCAGCGGCTGCGCCGTCAACCACCTGCGCAGCCGGCGCCGGCTGTCGTCGAGCTGAAAAAGCACGGTTGACCTGCACCGCGGCGGCGCCAGTCCAGTTGGCGCCGCCGGTCTCACCGCATCAAGCTGCATGTTTCACACACTGTTCATCGCCTCAACCCCACTTCATCTCGCCCTTGGCGACCTTGGCGCCGATCTGCAGGGCGACGCTCAAGCCGGCGTTCGGATAGCGCCTGGTCATGGCGGCGATCAGGGCGGCGCTATCCGCAGCCTTCGCAAGCTCCTCCTCGAAAGCGAGCAGATAGTCGCGTGTGTAGGCGATGGCCGATGCGTCCACCGCGGCGGCGGGCGCCATGTGGCCAGGAACGACCACGGCGGGCTTGCGCGCTGCCATGGCCTCGAGCGCTTTCACCCACGCCGCGCGGGCCGCGGCGCCCTGTGTGTCAGCGGTCCAAACATGCACGTCCGAGAACAGCAACACGCCGCCGAAGATGGCATTGAGCGAAGGCACCCAGATATAGCGGCGGTTGGCCAGACCGTCGACATCGGCGATCTCGATGGTCTGGCCTTCCAGCGCGAGGGTGCGGCCGTCGAACGCTTCGGGCATCACGATGTCCGTCAGCGACTGGGGACCGTTTTCCTTGAGCTGAGGGCCCCAGGTCGCCAGCTTCTTTTCCACGTTGGCCTTGATGGCGGCGATCGTGGCCGATGCGGCGATCACCTTCAGCTCGGGGAACGCCGCCTTGATCGGCGCGAGGCTGAAGTAGTAGTCGGGATCGCTCTGGCTGATGTAGATGGTCGTGAGGTGCTTGCCAGAGGCCTGGATGGCCTCGACGAGCGCCTTGCCGTCGGGAAGGGTAAAGCCACCATCGATGAGAATGGCTTCACGCGCGCCGGAAATCAGTACCGGCGCACGAAAAAAGCCGTGCTCGCCGGCGGGAAAATGCTTCCATGTCAGTTGAGTATTAGCAGCCATTGCGTTCTTCACTCCCAGGATGGCCGTCGCGACACTCGCGGCGGCTACAGTTTTGATCACGTCTCTTCTCGTTGTCATCGGGCTAGTCTTCTTTAACGTTAAATGAACAGGAATTGCCGGGGCTCAGGCAGTGCCTCCGGATCGCATGCGCCGGCTTCGACAATCGAGGTCGGCATGCCGCCAATGCTGATAATGTACACACTATCGATTGACTCATAAATACATACATGCTAAACATAATGTATGCTAAAAACATACAATCAAGCTGAACGTGGCCTCGGAGGCCTGGGAAATGTGCGACGCCTGGCCTACTTCGCCGCCGTCGTGGAGACCGGTTCGTTCACTGCGGCAGCGGAGCGCCTCGGCGTCACCAAGGCAGTGGTCAGCCAACAGGTCGCACGGCTGGAGAACGAGTTCCGGACCTCGCTGCTGGTTCGCACCACGCGCAAGGTGCAGCCCACCGAAGCGGGGCAAGCCTTTTACCTGCGCTGCGCCATGATCCTGCGCCAGACCGAGGATGCCTTCGACGAACTGGCCGAGGGATCGGCAGAGCCGTCAGGCACGCTGCGGCTGACGGCACCCTTCGACTACGGCGTCGGCGTGATCGTACCGGTCATCGCCGCTTACACGCAGCGGTATCCGGCCTGCAAAGTCGACGCCATCCTGAGCGACCAGACACTGAATATCATGTCCAGCAATATCGAACTGGCAATCCGAGTTGGCTGGCTGGCGGAGACCGGCCTGCAGGCGCGCAAAATCGGGACCTTCAGGCAATTGCTGGTTGCCTCACCCAGCATGGCCTCGCAAGTGGCACGGCTCACCCGCCCGGAAGACATTGCCACGCTGCCGTTCGTCGCCAACAGCGCCTTGCGTGCTCCGCTAAACTGGAACTTCTCGCTCAACGAAAGCGAATCCCAAGTCGTGCATGTGCAGTCGTCCATTTCTCTCGATGCGACACTGGCGGTACGGGAAGCCGTGTGCCATGGCGCGGGGCTCTCCGTGTTGCCGGATTTTGCCATCGCCGACGAGCTCGCCGCAGGGCGCCTCATCGCGGTCCTGCCGCAATGGCGACTGCCTTCCGGCGGCATCCATGCGGTTTTCCCGACAGCGCGCTTTCGTCCGGCAAAGGTGCGCGCCTTCGTTGACCTGTTGGCAGACAGAGAGCAGCAACGGCAGGCCGTCGACCGGACGGATCGATAGGCGTCGGACACGCCGCCTAGTTTTGCTCCGGATGATCGCGATGGTGCCGATCATCCTTCTTCCCCTCGCTACCTTTTCCATGCTCGGGCGCCGACGCTGCCGGTGGCGCGGCATGCGCTTGCTCGGGCTTGGCCTTGGGCTGTTCGGGCGGCCGCGCCGCCGGTGCCGGCGCCGGTGCTGGCGCCGGCGCGGCGTGCGCTTGCTCAGGCTTGGCCTTGGGCGGCTCGGGCGGACGCGCCACCGGCGCCGGCGGTGGCGGTGGCGGTAGCGCAGCAGGATGTTGCACCACCGGCTGGGCCGCTGCCGGCGGCGCTACGGCATGCGCCTCGGGACGGGCCTGCTGTGGCGGCATGCCGTGCGGACCACGTTCTCGATGCTCGCGTTCCTGACGCATGTCGTCGCGCTGCGCGTTGGCAGGATTGGCGTTGACCGGCGCCGCAACTGGCGGCTGCGGCATGTCGCGTGGATCACGCTCGCGATGTCCGCGCTCCTGGCGCATCTCGTCGCGCTGCGCATTGACCGGGTTGGCGGCGGGGGGCGCGGCGACGGTCGCCGCAACTGGCGGCTGCGGCATACCGCGTGGATCACGCTCGCGATGTCCGCGCTCCTGACGCATCTCGTCGCGCGGCGCATTGACCGGGTCGGCGGCGGGGGGCGCGGCGACGGTCGCCGCAACTGGCGGCTGCGGCATACCGCGCGGATCACGCTCGCGATGTCCGCGCTCCTGGCGCATCTCATCGCGCTGCACATTGACCGGGTTGGCGCCCGGAGGGGCGGCAACCGGCTGCTGCTGCATCGGTGGGTTCGCATGCGCCTGCGGAGGCGGCATGCGATTGCCGCCATGCTCAGGCAGCGCGGCCGGCACGTTCGCCCGTGGCGGCGGCACCATCCGGTCGCCGCCATGCTGGGGCATCGGCGCCGGCATGGCTGCTGGCGCCAGCGTGTCGACATGCTGCTGCGGCCTGCCCTGGCCTGGCGCGGCGCCGTGCTGGCCGCCGTTCATGCGTGCGTCGCCGGGCCGCTCGGAACCGGCGTCGCGCGGCTGCGGCATCGGCGCCGGCACGCCCTGCTGAGCGTGCATCCCCGCGATACCTTGCGGCTGCGCCGGCACTTCGCGCAACTGGCGGGCGTCACCGTGCCGATCGTGCGGCAGCACGCGTGGCGCCGGCATCGCTGCCTGCTGCGCGTCGGCCGGCGCGCGGCCCGGCATCGGCGCGTGACTGAAGGCCGGCGGTGGCGCCGTCTTCGCCAGCACCTGCCGCGCCATCAAGGCCGGCGGCGGCTGGTGGGCCGGATTGCCGTGGCCGCGCATGTTGTCGCGCTCCGGGGCGACCGGCGCGTTATGGGCGATCGCCGCGGCCGCCAGCGCCGCCATCGGCAATGCCAGCGCCGCCCGCGACACCGGCTGCGCATGCACGAACGCCGTGGCCGGCACCGCCGTCACCGCGCCGCCCACATGGCGATTGACGTAATTGGCGCGGTTGTCGTCGCGCGGCACCTGGTTGCGCACGAAGGTCGTGTTGGTGATGTTGATGTTGGTGACGTAGGTCGGGCTGGCGCGGTACGCCGGCCGGTACGCTTCGCGCGGGGCCAGCGGGAACCAGGCCACCGGACGCTCGCGCTGGGCATACGCGCCCGCACCGATGCTGACGAAGGCCACCAGCGCCGGCGCATACACCGGACTGGCCGCGCGCGGACCGGGCACCCAGCCCCAGCCATCGGGGAAGCGCGACCAGCGGCCGTAGTGCGATACCGCGAAGCCCCACGGCGCATCGTCGATCCAGGTCCAGCCCCACGGCTGCACGTACGACCAGTGGCCGTCGCGGTACGGCGCCCAGTCGCGCGCGACGTGCTGCGGCATCCAGACATTGCCGTAATCGGGCATGCTGCGCCAGGTGCCCTGCTCGTCGAGGTCCTCGTAGCCGACCAGGTCGCGCGAGACGTAGCGGGCGGCGTTGGCGCGTTCGATGCGCTGCTCGCGCGCGGCCGACCAGCGGTCGAATTCGTCGTTCAGTTCGGGCCGCGCGTACCGGGCGTCGCGCAGGTCGGTGCCGGCAAAGCGGAAAGCCTGGCCGGTGCCGAGCCGGTAGGCGTTGCCGTCGCCGTAGGCTTCGGCCTGGCCGCTGCGCACCGCCACCATCGTCGCGTTGCCGGCCGGGTCGACTTCGATCCGGTAGTCGCCTGGCTGGCGGATCGTCAGCGCCAGGTTCGGCGTGTCGATCTCGAACACGTCGTTCGGGCGCAACTGGCGCACCCGCACGTTCAGGCGTCCCTGCGACAGCTGCAGCTGGGTGGTGCGGTCGTCCATGTTGAGCAAGGTGACAAGCGTATTGCCGCCCATGCGCAGCGCGGCGCCGCCGACCTGCACTTCATCGCGCGCGCCCGCTTCGACCCACAAGCGGTCGCCCGGGATCAGCGGCCGGTTCAGCGCGGCGCTTTCCCAGTTGTTGTCGCCGGCCGGGGCGAAACTGACCGGCCCGTTGACATAGGCCAGCCGGGCGACGCGCGCCGGCGGATCGGCCAGCGCGGCGGCGCTGGCCGACAACAGGGCGGCGCCGAGGCCGGCAAGGGCGATGCGCTTGAAAGGGATGGGGGAAGTCATATTGCCTCGCATAAAAAGTTGGGGCATGCGGCACGCTGCGGCCGCGTCGGGGTGCGGCTATCCTGCACCTGCGTGAAAGAAATATCTGTACGTCAGCGTACCAAGCTGCGAGACGCTGTCCTGTTCCGCGGTTAACGTTCGACCGGCAAGCGGTGCCGACCGCATCTCGTTATAAAATGTAACGCGAAGAACCTTTCCAGATATCACTATTCATCGGCGAGCGCCGATTCACTCACGCCAGGAGCGCCATGTCCCCTACCCGAACCCTGCTGCTCGCAGCGCTGCTGTGCGCCAGCGCCGGCGTCAACGCCCAATCGGCGCGCCACGGCCGCGGCGACGGCGAACCTGGGCGCTTCGATTACTACGCGGTGGCGCTGAGCTGGTCGCCGTCGTTCTGCGCCACCCACGACGATCCGAACCAGTGCGCGCGCGGACGCCAGAACGGCTTCGTCATGCACGGGTTGTGGCCGCAGTATGCCAAGGGGTATCCGCAAGAATGCTCGAGCGAGCGCTTGCCGGCGCAGGACCGCGACAAGTACGCCGCGCTGTATCCGTCGCCGAAGATGATCGGCCATGAATGGCAGAAGCACGGCACCTGCTCCGGGCTCAATCCGGCCGCATACTTCGATTTGTCGGCCCGGCTGCGCGACCAGCTGGCCATCCCGGTGCCCTACCAGCGCCCCGCGCAGCCGCTGCGCATCGGCTACGCGCAGTTCGTGCAGGCGTTCCGCTCGGCCAATCCGCGCCTGGCCGACAACGCCGTGCTGCCGTTCTGCGGCGGCGGCGGCCGCTTCCTCAACGAGATCCACGCCTGCTATGACAAGCGCGGCGCATCGACCAGCTGCGGGCCGAGCGAAATCAAGCGCTCGGCCAACAGCTGCCGCCAGGCGACGTTCGTGATGCAGAGCGTGCGCTGAGACGCTGAGGCGACCGGCGGCACACGCCCGGATGACGGCCGATACCGGCCTCACGAGGCGACGCGCGCGTCAGAACTCTTCCCAATCATCGGCGCCGCCGGTCGCCGTGGCACGCGGTGTCGCCGCCGCGATCCGCCCCGGCGCGGCTGCCTTACCCTGGCGCGGTTTGATGGCGATGGCGCGCTGCGGCGCCGGCGCCGCCACGCGCGGTGGCGCGGCGACCCGGCTGGCATCGAGCTTGAAGACGCTCACCACCAGCGCCAGCTTGGCCGCCTGGTCCTGCATCGCTTCCGACGCCGCCGACGCCTGTTCGACCAGCGCCGCATTCTGCTGGGTGACCTGGTCCATCTGGGTGATCGCCTGGTTGATCTGGTCGATGCCCGAGGTCTGCTCCTGGCTCGCCGCGCTGATTTCGGCCATGATGTCGGTGACCCGCCGCACGCTCTCGACGATGTCGTGCATGGTGCTGCCCGCTTCGTTGACCAGCTTGCTGCCGGCATCGACCCGCTCGACCGAGTCGCCGATCAGCGACTTGATTTCCTTGGCCGCGGCGGCCGAGCGCTGGGCCAGGTTGCGCACCTCGCTGGCGACGACCGCAAAGCCGCGGCCCTGCTCGCCGGCGCGAGCCGCTTCGACGGCGGCATTGAGCGCGAGGATATTGGTCTGGAAGGCGATGCCGTCGATCACGCCGATGATGTCGACAATCTTGCGCGCCGAATTGTTGATTTCGCCCATCGTGTCGACGACCTGGCCGATCACGCTGCCGCCGCGCGAGGCGACGGTCGACGCCGTTTCGGCCAGCGCATTGGCCTGGCGCGCGTTGTCGGCGTTTTGCCGCACCGTCGAAGTCAGTTCTTCCATCGACGAGGCGGTCTCTTCCAGCGAACTGGCCTGCTCTTCGGTACGGCTCGACAGGTCCTGGGTACCGGCCGCGATCTCGCTCGAGGCGGTGGCGATCAGGTCGGTCCCGCCGCGCACCTCGGAGACGATCTCGACCAGGCCGGCGTTCATTTTCTGCAGCGCCGTCAGCAGCTGGCCGATCTCGTCGTTCGAGTCGATGCGGATTCGTTCGGTCAGATCGCCGGCCGCCACGCTGTTGGCCACGCGCAGCGCTTCGGCCAGCGCACGCGTGATGCCGCCGATCAGCCAGACGCCGATCACGATGCCGGCCAGCAGGCCGAAGCCGGACAGCCCGATCGCCACCAATTTGGCCGATTCGAAGCGCACGATGGCGGCCTCGTATTCGCTCTTGCCGACGTCGAGCTGCAACTGGACGAGCGCCTTCATGTTGTCGCGCACCGGCACATAGGTCTCGCCCAGGACGCCGTGTACCAGCGCCACCGCCGCCGGCATGTCCTTGGCGCGAAATGCCGCCATCACCGGCCTGAGGCCTTGCTCGACAAATTTCTTGCGGCTGTCGGCAAACGATTGCGCCAGCACTTTCTCTTGCGGCGTCAGATAGGTGGCCATGTACTCGCCCCATTTCGCCGTGGTGAGCGCGATGCGCTGTTCGACCTCGCCCACTATGGCTGGCAGTTGCTCCGGCGTGCCGCTGGCCGCCTTCGACAAGGCACTCTGATTTTCCTGGATCATCGTCAGCGCCTCGCTCAATTGCCCCACCGCGACGAGGCGGTCGTTGTAGACGGTCTTGAGCGCGTCGTTGGTCACGCTCAGATTGTGCAGGCCCAGCGCGCCGACCGCGAGGGCGATGAAGCAGAGCAGCCCGATGACAAAGGCAAGCCGTGTTTTGATGGTCAGGTTCTTGAGCATGTGAAATTCTCGATGGGTTGCACTGTCGGGCGCGATATGGAATGGCCACGCGAGCGCCGTCAAGCGGGCAATACGCAGGATGGAAGTAATAATGACGCGCGTGACGCTGGCGGACCGCTGGTCCGTGGACAGGCCCCGATCAGTCTCTGCAGCCGGTTCGGCTGAGCGACCAATGAAGCGCGGTCAACACGGTGCGGGTAGGCCACGTGCAACTGCTTCCGTACATAAAGGATACCGGGGAATGGCGCGATTCAATAGGCCGCGGCGCCCGGTGACCGAAATAATTTCTCAAAAGCAGGTTTATGTGGTTTTTTTCGACCGCCCAACCGGGAAATTCTGCCTGCGCACCATGCTGGTGCGCAGGCATGCGCCGCACCAAATAAAACGCCAGCAATGCGGCTGGCGTGGGAAGCATCAATGGGCGAACAGGGCAATCAGAATGATGATGGGGATCGGGATACCAATCATCCACAAAAGGATAGAGCGCATGGGGTTTCTCCTGTAGTTGGTGAAGGCTTAACGACGGCGCGCTGCCAGCGGTGCGCGCACGTCGTCGCGCAGTTTGCCGCCGTAGGTGGCGCACAAGCTGGCCACGAAGGCGCCCAACATCAGCGCGACGGTCATCCACAAGGCGGCGCCGGCGGTGGCTTTGCGCGCCGTGTCGGCCGCTTCCTTGGCCTTCGCCTTGGCATTCGCCACTGTCGTGCTGACCTTGGCGTAGACGTCGTCGACGCGCTTCTCGGCCTCGGGCAGCGGCAGCCCGGTGCGGGTGGCGACCAACTGCGCCAGGTAAGCGCGGTCGCCCGGCGCCAGGTTGCCCGCCTGGACGGCGGTGGCAACGATACGGACCACTTCGGCACGGCTGCTGGCGCTGCCGGCGTCGCTGCCCGGCTTGTCACTACGCAGCAGCATGTCGGAGAAATAGTCGACCGGATTGAGTCCGTTGTCGGCACCTTCTTTGGCGGCGCCGGCCGCGGCGCCCGCACCGGCGAGCGCGGTCACTTTCGCCACGCCGGCGCCGGCGTCGATCGCCCCGCTCAGGGCCGCGCGCAGCGCTCCGCCCGCGAGCATCGCGGTCAGCAAGGTGGCGACCGCCCAGGCCAGCAAGCCGTGCGCAGTGTCGCGGAAATACACCTCATCGGTATGCAGGCTGGTCCATTTGGTACGCAGCCGGCCGGCCATGTAGCCGCCGACCGCCGATGCCGCCAGCTGGGTGAACGAGATCCACAGGATGGTCGACACGCCGATCGCCGCCGCGCTGGTGTACGACCAGGGCGACACCGACGCCAGGCCGAGCCCGGAGCCGAGAATGAACAGCACCAGCGAGAGCGCCGCCGCGGCGGCCGCCCCCGCGAAAATCGCGCCCCACGATACGCCGCAGCGTTGGGCCTCGGCATCGCCGCCCATGGGGGAGTGGTAGGATTCAGATCCAACTGGCTGAGCTTGCCTGATCCCTCCTGATATTATTTTTGGTGAATTTTTGGCGAGCGAAAACACGCCGGTCGGTCCAGGGACCGACCGGAATGCAGACCTGGTCGACGCGACCTGGTTAGCGGCGGCCGCCGAAGATTTTGGCCAGCAGGAAGCCGGCGCCGAGCGCGGCCAGGATCGACGTGGCGGGGCTTGTGCGGACATACTCGCGGCCGGTATCGGCGAAATTGCGCGCCGCATCGGTCACCTGGCGGGTCTTCTCGTCCATGCCCCTGGTGGCGCCGGCCAGCGCGCCCGACACCTTGTCGACGCCGGCGTGCGCCGAACTGGCGAGACGGTCGACCATCGGCTGGGCAGCGTCGGCCGCCTTGTCGATCGTCTTGTGCATGTCGGCGGCGCTGGACGGCAGGTCTTTCGCCATGTCCTTGGCCATGTCCTTGGCCTTGTCGAAGACCGTGCTGCCGGTGCCGCCGGTGCCGCCGGTGCTGCCGGCGAGGTCCTTGCCCATGCTGCTGCCGGCGCCGTCACGGCCGGTGTCGCGGCCACTGCCGTCGTTCGATTTCTGATTATCCATGATGTCTTCCCTGTAAATGTGTGAGCTGCACGGCGTGAAGCTGTCCTGCTCTTCACCCCATCATTCTTCCCCGATAGCGTCTTCAAACAAACGCAGGCGCGAAATTGGCCTGCGCTGCGTCAAAGCCGCCCCTGAATTCAAAAGATATAGGAAGAGCAACGGTGGGACTGTGCGGTGACTAACAGAATCGGCCAGTGCGCGCAAATCGCTGCGCAGCGCGCGGCTGTCAGGCCGGCTCGGGCGCGCAGCCCGGCGGCGCGGCGGCATGTGTGCGCAGCCGCAAGCTGGCACTGCTGCCCTCTGGATGGACCTGGACCGCGTAGACCGCTTCCCATTTGGCGATGCTGTAGAGCTTCCAGAAGGTGGAGCGGTCGAGCTTGCTGAAATCGAGCCGATGCGCGCACATCTCGGTCAACAGCGGTGAGCCATTGATCGCCTGCTCCATGCTGGAGCGCACCTCGTGGATCCAGGAAGCTTCCGGAGCTTCGAAACCGAATTTGATCTTGCGCCACAGGATGTTCCGGTCGACCTGGCCATGCATCGCCACCCGCAGCACATGCTTGGTCCAGCCATTCTTGATTTTCAGCTGGTTGCCGATGCCGAAGCAGGTTTCGACCAGTTGGTGATCGAGGAACGGCACGCGCGCTTCGATCGAATGGCGCATCGAATTGCGGTCGACGTAGCGCAGCAGATGGGGCAGCTGGAACGATTCGATTTCCATTTTCTGCATGTCGCGGATGTCGCGCACGCCGTTGGTCAGCCGCGCGATATTTGGAAAATCCCGGGTGTATTCCGGTTTCAGAAAGCGGAATTTGCGTTGCAGATTTTTGATGCGGATGCCGGAGACCGAGAAGTACACCAGGTTGGCGAGAATCTCGCGCAGCGAGAGGCGCGAATTGTGCTCGATCAGGAACAGCTCCCTGATGGCGCGCCAGAGTGGCATCGAGCGCAAGTGCGCCGAATAATAGCGCTCGTAGCCGAGCAGCAGTTCGTCGCAGCCCTGGCCGTCGAGCATCACCTTGCAGCCGAGCTGCTTGGCCTTCTCGAACACGAAATATTGCATGAAAATCGACGGCGTCGCGAACGGCTCCTCCTGAAAATACACCACCTCGTCGATGGCGTCGATGAATTCAGCCGCGGTCGGTTCGATGACCGACAGCGCGATGTCGGAGCGTTTCGCCACCGCCTCCGCGTAGGCGCTCTCGTCCATGGCCTTTTCCGACGATTTCGCATGGATGGCCTGCATCTTGCCCATCGCGGCGGCGTTGTATATCTTCGAGGACAGTCCGGCGATGCTCGAGCTATCGAGGCCGCCGCTGAGGCAGACGCCGACGCTGACGTCCGAGCGCAGCTCGTAATTGATGGCGCGTTTGAAATCGGCCAGGAACATGTCGGTGGCGGCAGTGGCATCGAGTTGCGGCAGGCCGTCGCGGATCTTCAATGAGTAATATTTCACCTCGCGAAAGCTGTTGGTCCTGAGCGAAAAGATCAGATTATGTCCGGCGCGCAGGTGGTGTATTCCGTTGAAAAAAGTTTCATGGGTATGACCGTGATAACCTTCGACCAGGAAATCGCGGACGATCCGCATATTCGCGACGGCGGCGCTGTTGCGGGCGGCGAGTAGCTGTTTTATCTCCGATCCGAATACGAAATGCTCGGCGCCGTCCGAATAATAAAACGGCTTCACGCCAAACCGGTCGCGGCTGCAGAATATCTGCTCCTGCTGTTTGTCGTACAGGGCGAACGCCCACATGCCGTTAAAGCGATTGACGCAATCGCTGCCCCATTTGTCGTACGCCGCCAGAATAACTTCGGTGTCGGTTTTCGAGGTAAATTCATAGCCGTACTGGAGCAGCTGCGCGCGCAATTCGAGGTAGTTGTATATCTCGCCATTGAAGGTGATCACGTAGCGGTCGCGATAATGCATCGGCTGGTGTCCGGCGGATGATATATCGAGTATCGCCAGGCGCCGATGGCCAAGCGCCAGGTTATTGGCAAAAAACAGGCCTTGTCCGTCCGGGCCGCGGTGTGCAATCAGATCATTGATTGCGCGAATATCAGCGGGAACAACTGGCGTGCCATTTTTATGAACGATACCGCTAATTCCGCACATTATTTTATCCTTCTTGCATTATTTCCGGGTCTACTTTTTGACTGCGCTAATATTGTTCAGCGCGCCATTCATGGTAAAACCTTGCCAGAAATTCACCGTTGGGGTCGCTCAATAAAGTATTTGAAAAGTGTTATCGCGAGCGAATGCCGGCAGCATTGACGTTTGTTAATATGCTCAGTAGAACCATTCTAGTGGCGAAATATTAATATCAAGCTCGCGCGTAAATACCAACGTCGCATCGGTTGCGCGCTCCACGCAATGCAGCGAGCCGACGCGCGCAGGCGTCGGCGACGCGGCCAGCGCGTTACAAAAAAAGTGGTCTGTCCAATTGCACAACTGGACAGGCCACTATAGAATCGAGGAATTGCCACTGCACTTACCCAGGGACCTCATGAAACGCCAGCTGACCTGCCTCCTCCTGTCCGGCCTGTTTACCATCACACTGCACGCCGCCGAACCGGTGCTGCCGATCCGCGTGATCCTGGTCGGCGATTCGACCATGGCGACCCGCTCCGGCTATGGTGACGCCTTGTGCGCGCGGTTCCAGCCGGAAACGCGCTGCATCAATCTGGCGCGCGGCGGCCGCAGCTCCGCCAGCTTCCGTGCCGAAGGCCGCTGGGATGAAGTGGAAAAGCTGCTCAAGGACGGCGCCGGCTACCGCGCCAGCTACGTGCTGGTGCAGTTCGGCCACAACGATCAGCCGGGCAAGCCGGGCCGCTCCACCGACCTGGTGACCGAGTTCCCCGCCAACATGGCGCGCTATGCGAGCGAAGTGAAGCAGCTCGGCGGCGTAGCGGTCATGGTGACCCCGCTGACGCGGCGCAGCTTCAATGGCGCCTATTTGAAGGACGACCTGGCGCCGTGGTCGCAGGCCACCCGCAAGGTCGCGCAGGCGCAGAAGGTGGCGCTGCTCGACCTGAACACCCTCAGCGCCGACGCGGTCCAGAAAATGGGCCAGCAGGAAGCCGACACGCTGGCGATGGAGCCGCCGAGGCAGGCCGCGGCGACCGGCGCCAGCGCCGAACCGCAGGGCACGCCGAAGAGTGCGTTCGATCGCACTCACCTGGGCCCGAAAGGCGCCGAGCTGTTCTCCGCCATGGTGGCGCACGAACTGGTGCGCCTGATCCCCGCTGTTGCCGCGTCGCTCAAGTAATTGCGTATGGAAGCGCTTCAGATGATCGGCAAGCACACCATCGCCGTCATGCTGTGCGCCGCGGCCGCGCTGCACGCGCAGGCCGCGCCGGTGGCCGGCGGCTGCCCGGGCGGCGCCGGCTGGTGCGACGATTTTGAAAACGGCGCGGCGCGCTGGCAGGCGGGCGGCACCGCGACGCCGCTGGTGCGCAGCGAGTCCGGCACGGCGAACCACTTGCTGCAGGCCGGCGCCGGCACGCGTCTGCTGGTGGCGGCCGGCGAAACCGCCGCGCTGACGCGGGGCGACTACTTCGTCGAGGCGCGCCTGCGCCCGTCCGCCACGGCGGTCGCGCCCGTCAACAGCCGGCGCGCGTTTTTGCTGGCGCGCCATATCGACGAGCGCAACTGGATCGGCGCCGGCATCAGCTACGCGCCGGGCAGCAAGCGCGTGACGATCGAACTGGTGGCGATGCGCGACGGCGCGCTGGTGCAGCTGAAGAAGGTCGGCCGCGACAGCGAAGCGGCCGATGCTTTCCACACGCTGCGGCTCGAACTGGCCGGCGCGGCGCTGACGGTCTACCTGGACGGCGAACGCGTGACCGGCGCGGCGGTCCCGCAGCAGCCGGGCGGCCAGGCCGGCGTGCTGGCCGAAGGCGGCAGTGTCGACATCGACGACATGCGGATCGGCGCGGCGCTGCATCCCGGCCGCATCGCGCTGGCCCGCATGACCGGCCGCGTCAGCGCGCAGGCGGGCGACGCTGCGCAGCGCTTGCCGGTCAGCGCGTTCGCCGGCGGCGGCGTCACCGCCCTGCCCTTCGCGGCATCCTCGAGCGACCCCGCGGTGGCCAGCGTTGGCGTCGACGGCGGCGCGCTGGTGCTGCGCGCGCATCGCCCCGGCAGCGTCGTCGTCACGCTGGTCAACCCGGCCGACCATAACCTGGCGGCGGCGATCGGCGTGACGGTCGGCCCGGCCTTTGCCGCGCCGGCGCTGGCCCATGCGCCGGCGCAGCGGCTCGCGCCGCGTCCGCGCGAGGCCGGCGTGCCGGTCGATACGCTGCTGCGGATCCGCTTCGACGGCGCCGCCGCGCTTGGCAGCGGCGGCTCGGTGCGGATCTTCCGCGCCGCCGACAACGCCCTGGTCGACGTGATCCGGGTCGGCGCCGAAGTGGACGCGATCGGCTTTCCCGGCCAGCCGCTCCAGCGTGTGGTGCGCACCACCCTGATCCGCATCGACGGCGATGGCCTGACGATCCGGCCGCACACCGCACGGCTGGCCTACGGCACCGACTACTACGTGGCCGTCGACGCCGGCGTGGTGGTCGGCGCGCAGCTGGGCGGACAGCCGTTCGCCGGCCTTGGCCGCCAGGCCGGCTGGCGCTTTCGCACCCGTGCCGCCGTGCCGACATTGCGCAGCTTGACGGTCGACGACGATGGCCCGGCCGATTTCCGCACCGTGCAGGGCGCCCTCAACCACGCCATGCGCACCCTGCCGCGCGCCGCGCCGGTGACCATCCGGGTGGCCAACGGCCGCTACGAGGAATTGCTCTACCTGCGCGGCAAGGACCGCGTCACCCTGCGTGGCGAAAGCCGCGACGGTGTCGTCATCCACGCGACCAACAACGACGGCATCAACGCCGATTCGGGCAGCGCGCAGGCCGCCGATTCGCCATCGGCCAGCGGCGGACGGGCGCTGATGCTGATCGAGGACGCCGACCTGCTCACGCTCGACAGCCTGACCCTGGTGAACACCAGCCGGCGCGCCGCCAGCGCCGCGCCGCAGGCCGAAACGCTGTACTTCAACAGCCCGGAGGGACGCCTGGTCGCTACCAACGCCACGTTTCTTAGCGAGCAGGACACTGTCCAGGTGAAGGGCTACGCCTGGTTCTACCGCACGCTCATCGCCGGCAACGTCGACTTCATCTGGGGCTATAACCACGCCGCCCTGTTTGAGGACAGCGAGATCCGCAGCGTCGGCGACAGCGCCAATCCGGATAGCGGCGGCTACGTGGTGCAGGCGCGCACGGTGGCGGCGGACGATCCGGGTTTCGTGTTCCTCAACAGCCGCCTGACCCATGGCCCCGGCCCAGCCGGCAACGACGTGCCGGCGGGCGCCACCTACCTGGCGCGCAGCCCCGGCACCGCCGGCACCTGGGACAACGTCAGCTACATCGACTGCCGGATCGACGTGCACATGAACCCGGTCGGCTGGGCTGGCGCGGGCGTGCAGCGCCAGCCGGCGCCGAATCCGGCGGTGTCGAGCGCGGCCAGCGGCTGGCGCGAGTACGGCAGCATGGACCTGGCGGGCCGGCGACTCGACTTGGCGGCGCGCGTCGGCGGCGTGCGGCTCGATGCGGCCCAGGCCGGCGAACAGTTCGGCGCGCGTGCACAGGTATTCCGCGGATTCGACCACGGCAAAGGCTGGAACCCGACGCCGCCGGCGAACAACTGACGGGCCAGCCACCCCGGGGGTCAGTGCCGGCATTCGTACACGAGCCCTGCAGTGGCGGGCGCTACGTTCCCGCTACCGATGTGGCCGTGTACGAATGCCGGCACTGACCCCTGGGGTGAGGGGAGGCAACTAGCGGGTGAATTTTACTTCATTTTGGTTAGTCCGCATTGCATACTTGGTCAGACCACTTTAGAATGACCTGACTAAAAACACTCGTCGGAGACACCGTGCATTTTCCCAAGAACCTGCTGTGCGCCGCCATGCTGGCCGCCTGTTCCAGCCTGGCGCACGCCGCCGGCCCGCTGCCGATTGCCGACAGCAAGCATCCCGGCGATCCGGGCGAAGGCAGTTACCCGGTGCCGTACAAGATGCCGGCGGTGGCCGAGATCACCGCGTCGCTCGAACGCATCCGCGGTTACCTCGACAGCGTCACGCCGACCCGGGTGGTGCACAAGCAGGGCGGCGCAGCGATCACCGACATGGCCACGCCGGTGGCCGATGCCATCGTCGAGCCAAGCAAGGGCGACTTCGGCATCATGGTCTACGAAATGGGCGTGGTGCACGCGGGCCTGCTGCGCGCGCGCGCCGTCACCGGCGACGCGCGCTTCACCGCCATGACCGAACGCCACCTGACGTTCCTTAACGACGCGCTGCCGTACTTCCGCGCGCAGGAGCAGCGCTTCAAGCTCGATCGCGCCAACAGCTTCGCGCGCATGCTCAAGCCGCAGTCGCTCGACGATGCCGGCTCGATGTGCGCGGCGATGATCCGCGCGCGCTTCGCCGGCATCGGCCCGGACCTGTCGGCCCAGATCGCGGTCTGCGGCGCCTGGGTGTCTACCGGCCAGGCACGCCTCAAGGACGGCACGCTGGCGCGCAACCGCCCGCAGGACTGGTCGCTGTGGGCCGACGACATGTACATGGGCGTGCCGGCGCTGGCCGAACTGGGCCACATGACAGGCCAGCGCAAGTATTTCGACGATGCGGTCGGCAACGTGCTGCGCATGTCGCACTACATGTTCAATCCGCAGCTGAACCTCTACACGCACGGCTGGAACGCCAACAATCCGGACGCGCCACAGTTCTACTGGGGCCGCGCCAACGGCTGGGCGGTGCTGGCGATGTCGGACCTGCTCGACGTGCTGCCGAAATCCCACCCTGGTTATCCGAAGGTGCTGGCCCAGCTGCGCACTTCGCTGCGCGGCATCGCACAATACCAGTCCGGCGAAGGCTTGTGGCACCAGATGCTGGACCGTAACGACTCCTACCTCGAGACCTCCGCCAGCGCCATCTTCGTCTACACCTTTGCGCACGCGATCAACCAGGGCTGGATCAGCCCGGCCACGTACGGCTCGATCGCGCAAGCCGGCTGGAATGCGCTGTCGGCGCGCATCAACGAACGCGGCCAGGTCGAAGGCACCTGCGTCGGCACCACCTTCGCCAGCGACCAGGTGTACTACTATCACCGCCCGACCAGCGTGGATGCCTTGCACGGCTACGGCCCGACCTTGCTGGCGGGCGCCGAGATGATCAAGTTGATCGGCAATCCGGCGCTGACGATCGAAAGCAAGCTGCGCACGTTCCACTACCGGCCAAACAGCGCCGCGCGGCCCAAATCGGAATAGCGGCCCGGCCTGAGCAGGGGCGCCGAGACCCTTTGCGCAGGCGTCCGCATCGCTCGATGCGCAAAAAAGGGCCGCGTTCGCACGCGGCCCTTTGCTTTTACTGGTCGATGCGTTTTACTTGTACTGCGGTCCGTTGAGCAGGAAAGCGCCGCCCTGGAACGTGGTGGCGACGTCGCCGGCCGGCGGATAGTCGGCGCTGGCCGGGAACAGGTGCGCGAATTGCGTCGAGCTGTCGCGCGCCTTGAAGCCGAGATGGGCGGCCTTGGTGTTGTCCCACCAGCTGCCCGGATTATCGGACTGGCCGAACACGATGGTGTGCCCGACGCGCGGCGCGAACAGCGAACAGCGCAGCAATTCGACCAGGTCGTCGTAGCTGAAATAGGTGGTCATCATGCGCAGGTTCTGCGGCTCCGGGAACGACGAGCCGATGCGCACGCAGACCGTCTCGATGCCCAGCCGGTCGTAGTAGTAGCGCGACAGCGACTCGCCGAAGCACTTGCTGACACCGTAGAAGGTGTCGGGCCGGGTCGGCGCGTCGGCGTCGATCACGTCGGTGGTGCGGTAGAAGCCCACCGCGTGGTTCGAACTGGCGAACACCACCCGCCTGGCGCCGCATTTGTGCACAGCCTCGTACAGGTTGGCAGTGCCGAGGATGTTCGCCTGCATGATGTCCTCGAACGCGTATTCGGTCGACAGGCCGCCAAAGTGCAGCACCACGTCGACGCCGTCCATCATCGCCAGCACCGCGGCCTTGTCGGCCAGGTCGCACTGGACGATTTCCTCGCCCGCGCGCGCCGCGCCGAGCGACTCGACGCGCAGGTCGGACAGGCGCACCACTTCGGCCCAGGCGCCAATCCGCTCGCGCAGCACGCGCCCCAGGCCGCCGGCCGCGCCGGTCAGCAAAATTCGATGGAATGGCTTGGCTATGGTGTCAGTTGTCATGGTCGTCAAATGTGAGGGTCGAAAGAAGGTCGTGTGCGCCGCGCCGTTCAGGTCACCGGCGCCGGGTTGAACAGCACCAGCGCGTTATGCAGCTTCCACTGTTCGGCCCAGGTCTTGCGGCCGCTGGCCACGGCGAGCAGCATGTGGAACAGTTCCCAGCCGACGTCGGCGATGCTCGCCTCGCCGCTGGCGATGGTGCCGGCATCGAGATCCATCAGGTCGTGCCAGCGCTTGGCCAGTTCGGTACGGGTGGCCACCTTGATCACCGGGACCGCCGCCAGCCCGTACGGCGTGCCGCGGCCGGTGGTGAACACGTGCAGGTTCATGCCGGCGGCCAGCTGCAGGGTGCCGCAGATGAAATCGCTGGCCGGCGTGGCGGCGTAGATCAGGCCTTTGCGGGTCAGCTTTTCGCCCGGCGCCAGCACGCCAGAGATGGCCGAACTGCCCGACTTGACGATCGATCCCATCGCCTTCTCGACGATGTTCGACAGGCCGCCCTTCTTGTTGCCGGGCGTGGTGTTGGCGCTGCGGTCGACGCCACCGCGCGTGAGGTAGGCGTCGTACCAGGCCATCTGCGCGATCATCGCCTCGGCCACCGCCGGGCTGGCGGCGCGCGCGGTCAGCTGGTCGATACCGTCGCGCACCTCGGTCGTTTCGGAGAACATCACGGTGGCGCCGGCGCGCACCAGCAGGTCGGTGGCGAAACCGAGCGCGGGATTGGCGGTGACGCCCGAAAACGCGTCGCTGCCGCCGCACTGCATGCCGACCACCAGCTCCGACGCCGGGCAGGTTTCGCGCCGGCGCAGGTCGAGCTGGGCCAGCTGCCGGTCGGCCGTCTGCATGATCGAGGCGACCATCGACATGAAACCGACGTGGGCCTGGTCCTGCAGGCAGACGTGGGCGACTTCGCCGCCGTTGTTGGCGATCGGGATCGAGCCTTTCGGGAACAGGCGCGCCGGCTGCAGCTTCTCGCAACCGAGACTGACGAGCATCGCCTGGCCGCCGAAATTCGGATTCATGCTGATGTTGCGCACCGTGCGGATCGGGATCTCGGCGCCCGGCGCGTCGATCGCGACGCCGCAGCCGTAGGTATGTTCGAGGCCGACGACGTCGTCGACGTTCGGGTACTTCGGCAGCAGCTCGGCCTTGATGCGGGCGACCGCATGTTCGACGACGCCGGCCACGCATTGCACCGTGGTGGTGATGGCCAGGATGTTGCGGGTGCCGACGCTGCCGTCGGCATTGCGATATCCCTCGAAGGTGTAGCCTTCAAGCGGCTCGAGCGCCTGCTGGCCGCGGGTGCCGACCGGCAGGTTCTCCAGCCCGCGCGCGGCCGGCATCACCACCTCGGCCTCGGCGATCCAGCTGCCGGCCGCCAGCGCCCGCGCGGCGGTGCCGATGGCGACGTTATAGCGCAACACCGGCGCGCCGGCGGCGATGTCGACCAGCGCCACCTTGTGCCCCTGCGGGACCGCTTCGCGCAGGACCAGGCCGTCGCCGAACACGGCGCCGGCCGGCAAGCCGCCGTCGTTGACGACAATGGCGACGTTGTCGTTGTCGTGCATGCGGATGTAACGCGGCATAGGCGATGGCGATGGTGTTGGCGCTGAGACGGCGGCGGCGAGCGGCGCAGTGGTCATGATTGCTTCCTTATGCGGGGTTGATGCTATAAGCTTGACGAAACCAGTATGCCATTAAAAAAAATATTTGGCTAGTCCACATTGTAAAAGTGGCCTAACCACTTTACAATAAACCGACAACACGACATCCAACATAATGAAGAAAATAGCTCCGCCGAACGAACCAGTCAGCCAGGAACCGCGCCTGTACCGGGTGGTCGCCGACCGCATCCAGGCGCTAATCCGCGAACAGTCAATCGGGCCGGGCGAACGGCTGCCGTCCGAGCGCGACCTGGCCATCCACCTGAGCGTCAGCCGCGCCTCGCTGCGCGAAGCGCTGCTCGCGCTCGAACTGGGCGGCGTGATCGAAGTGCGCGGCGGTTCCGGCGTCTACGTCAGCGAAGCGCCCGAGTCCGACGAGGCCCTGCCGGAAGCCGGACCCGGCCCGTTCGAGGTGCTCTCGGCGCGCCGCCTGATCGAGGCCGAAGTGGCGGCGATCGCCGCGCGCATGGCCACCGACAGCGCGGTCGACGCGATTCTGCGCGCCGTCGAGGAGATGGAGCTCCAGCACGCCGACAAGTCGAGCAACGAGCAGGCCGACCGCAACTTCCACCTGGCGATCGCGCGCGCCACCGGCAACAGCGCGCTGGTCGGCGTGATGGGCTACCTGTGGGATCAGCGCGGTCACCTGTGGCACAAGCTGAAGGAGCATTTTCAGACCGAAGAACTGCGCCTCGAGACGCTGGCGGACCATCGCCGCATCGTCGAGGCGATCGCCGCGCGCAACCCGGCCGAAGCGAAGAAAGCCATGCGGGCGCACCTTGAACGGGTCACCCGCACCTTTTCGCGCGGCTAAGCAGTACACGCAATTTTCCTACCCCGCCTGCGACCTCGGCCACCTGCGCGTGGCCTTCGTCTGCAGCGGCACGGAGCACGCGAGGTGTTCCTTTCGAGGTGGCCGGCCCGGCCATCCCAGCCGATCATCACGGGGATGCATATCCATGAAACTGCCATTTTCCGCACTTGCCTTGCTGGCATTGTGCGGCGCCACCCAGGCCCAGGACAGCCGCAGCGTCACCGAACCGGTGATGCCGCCGGCGTGCGCGGTGCTGACGCCGGCGTCCACCCAGGCGAACGACGCGGCGCGCATCCAGGCGGCGCTCGACCAATGCGCGAGCGGCCATGCGCTGCACCTGGCGCCGGCCAATGGCCAGCGCGCCTTCACCACCGGTCCTTTGATGATGCGCGCCGGCGTGACCTTGGCGATCGACGCCGGCGTCACGCTGTACGCCAGCACCGATCCGACAGCGTATGACCGCGGCGCCGGCACCTGCGGCACCATCGACGCGCTGGGCCGCGGCTGCCGGCCCCTGATCACCGCCGACGGCGTCGCCGGCGCCGGCATCATGGGCGACGGCGAGATCGACGGCCAGGGCGGCCACCTGATCGACGGCAAAACCGAATCGTGGTGGCAGATCGCGCGCCGCGCGCAGAAGGAAAAAGGGCGCCAGAACGTGCCGCGCCTGATCGAGGTGAACGGCGCGCGCGAATTCACCATGCACCGCATCACCTTGCGCAATTCGCCCAACTTCCACGTCACGCTGAACCGGGTCGACGGCTTCACCGCCTGGGGCGTGCGCATCGACACGCCGCACGACGCGCGCAACACCGACGGCATCGACCCGATCTCGTCGCGCAACGTGACGATCGCCCACAGCTTCATCCGCACCGGCGACGACAACGTGGCGGTCAAGGCCGGCAACAACGGGCCGACCGAAAACATCTCGATCCTGCACAACCATTTCTACAGCGGCCATGGCATGTCGATCGGCAGCGAGACCAACGGCGGCGTGCGCAACGTGCTGGTCGACGATCTGGACATGGACGGCACCACCGCCGGCCTGCGCATCAAGAGCAACGACACGCGCGGCGGCGAGGTGCGCGGCATCGTGTACCGCAACGTCTGCCTGCGCAACGTCAAGGCGCCGATCTTCATCGGCACCCACTACGAACCGCAGCCGCCCGGCGCGCTGATTCCGTCGTACGCCGGCATCACGATGGAGCGCGTGCACAGCACCACCGCCGGCAAGGTGTTCCTGCAGGGGTATGACGAGCAGCACCCGCTGCTGCTCGCGCTGCGCGACGTCGCCGTCGCCGGCAAGCCCGATGTGCAGGCCGAGTTTGCCCGCGTCAGCGGCCAGTTCAATCCGCCCGGCCAGGCAGGCATCGATTGCGGCGCGCGCTTCGCCCCCTTCCCGACCACACTCACCAATCAATAAGACAGACCATGCGAGACACTATCGATTCGACACGCCGCGGCGTGCTCCAGGCGTTCGGCGCCGCCGGACTGGCTTTCACGCCCGTTGCGAAAGCGGCGGCGGCAGCGGCGGCGGCCGCCAGCGCGGGCGACCCGTGGCTGCAGGCACAGGCCATCATCGACCGCCTGGCCAAGCCGGTGTCGTTCCGCCAGGTCGACTACCTGGTGACCGAGTTCGGCGCCGCGCCATGCCAGCTGGTGACGGTGAAAGCCTGGCACTCGTTCGAGGATCAGGCCCAGATGCCGACGCCGGCGCCGGGCGCGAAAGACTGCTACGCCGGCTTCGCAGCGGCGATCGCGGCCTGTCACCAGGCCGGCGGCGGGCGCGTCGTGATCCCGGCCGGCGACTGGTACTGCGCCGGCCCGATCGTGCTGCTGTCGAACGTGAACGTGCACCTGAAGGCGGGCGCCCACGTCTACTTCAGCAACAATCCGGCCGACTACGCCAGGCACGGCGACTACGCCTGCGGCGCCAACGGCAAGCTGGTGCTGTCGCGCTGGCAGAGCAACGACTGCCTGAACTTCTCGTCGATGGTGTACGCGCACGGCCAGGACAATATCGCGCTCACCGGCGACGACTGGACCAGCATCCTCGACGGCCAGGGTGGCGTGCCGTTCGAAGGCAGCGGCGACTGCTGGTGGACCTGGAAAGGCAAGAACAAGACCATCGACGCGGTGGCGCAGGGCTCGACGCCGAACTACAGCAAGAACAAGCTGTCGCAGCGCACGCCGAACCCGCTCAATCCGGCCTCGCTGGCCGCGCTCGCGCCGCAGCTCGACGACGCCCAGCGCCGCCTGATCGAGGGCAACGGCGCCGACTGGCGCGCCGACGAGAACTTCCTGCCGGCGCTGTCCGAAGCGGGCGTGCCGGTGGCGCGCCGAGTGTTCGGCCTCGGCCACTTCCTGCGCCCGCCGATGATCCAGCTGATCGGCTGCACCAACGTGCTGCTGCAGGGCTACCAGGTGACCAAGACGCCGTTCTGGCAGCATCACCCGGTCCACTGCCGCAACATCGTGATCCGCAACGTGTATGCGAACAGCCTGGGGCCGAACAGCGACGGCTTCGATCCGGAATCGTGCGACTACGTGCTGGTCGAAGGCTGCACCTTCGATACCGGCGACGACTGCATCGCCATCAAGTCGGGCAAGGACCTCGACACGCAATACGGACCGTCGCAGAACATCGTGATCCAGAAGTGCACGATGCAGAGCGGCCACGGCGCGGTGACCCTGGGCAGCGAGATGGCGGGCGGGATCCAGAACGTGTTCGCGCAGGACCTGGTATTCCAGAACATCAATTGGGCGACCAACCCGCTCAACACCGCGATCCGCCTGAAGACGAACATGAATCGCGGCGGCTACCTGCGCAATTTCTACGTGCGCAACGTCAGCATCCCGAACGGCGTGCAGACCAGCCCATCGTTTTACGCGTCGCTGCCAGGCTCGCCGATTGCCGCGAGCACCGTCGCGGTGGCGGCCGGCGCGGTCATCACCTTCGACTGCGATTATTCGCCGCGCGCCGACAACGTGCGCACCCGCCCGCCGGTGGTGTCGAACGTCCACATCTCGAACGTCAAGGTCGGCAATGTGACCAAGGGCGGCAAGCAGCTGTCGTGCTTCCAGGCGATCGTGGTGCTCGGCCCGGTGGCGTTCGACTACAACGGACCGCAACCGGGACCGGCGATCCTGCCAGTAAGCGAGGTCACCATCAGCGACTGCGATTTCGGCACGCCCGCCAACGCCGCGCAGCCCTACTACCTGTACAACGTGAAAGGCCTGACCTTGAAAAACGTGACGATCGCCGGCCGCGTCCACAACACCACCCTGTCGGCCTAGGCCGCGATTTTTGATAAGGCATCCGCAATGACCATCCGCCTCCTCCTGCTTGCCGCCGCCGCCGGCGCCACTTGCTTTGCCAGCGCGGCCGAACGGCTGACCGTGGCCGTCACCAATACCAACGGGCTGGCACGCCCGGCCGAGACCATCACCATCCCCTGGGCCAGCGTCAACCAGCACCTGCCGGGCGCGCTGCTGCAGCAGATCGCGGTCAAGGATGCGGCCGGCAATCAGTTGCCGTACCAGGTGACCAATGTGGCACCGGAGAAGAAGGATCCGCGCGGCGAAGGCGTGGCCTACGGCGAGCTCATTTTCCAGCATGATTTCGCCGCCGGCGAAAAGAGCGCCAGCTTCACCGTCGAGAAGACCACGGTGGTGTCGCCGGCGTTCCCGACCAAGGTGTTCGCCCGCTACGTGCCGGAACGGCTCGACGACTTCGCGTGGGAGAACGACAAGGTTGCCCACCGCACCTACGGCCCGGCCCTTGCCGCGCCGGCGCCGCCCGGCTCCGGCAAGGAGGTGCTGGTGACGAGCGGGATGGACATCTGGTTCAAGCGGGTTCCCTACCCGATCGTCGACCGCTGGTACAACAAGGGCCATGACCACTACCATCACGACGAGGGTGAAGGCATCGACATGTACAACGTCGGCACCACGCGCGGCAACGGCGGCACCGGCGTGTGGGACGGCAAGGCGCTGCATGCGGGCGCCAACTACAGCACCTGGAAAGTGCTGGCCAACGGGCCGGTGCGCGCGATCTTCGAGCTCACTTACGACAGCTGGGACGCGGCCGGCGTCAAGGTCTCGGAACTGAAGCGTTTCACGGTCGACGCGGGCCACTATTTCGACCAGATCGACAGCACCTTTTCTTTCACCGGACCGAAACAGCTGACGGTGGCCGTCGGCCTGAACAAGGCGCCGACCGACAAGGGCCAGGAGGCGAAGGTCAGTTTCACCCGCCCGGCCGGCGATGCGGCGCTGATCCAGTGGGTCGAGCAGCGAACCAACGGCGCGTTCGGCACCGCCGTCATCGTGCCAGCGGCGGCCGCGCAAGCGTACGCGGAAGACGCGCGCAACGCGCTGATGCTCGCGCCGGTCAGCGCCGGCAAGGCGTTGCGCTACTACGTCGGCGCGGCGTGGACCAGGTCGGGCGATTTTGCGACCGAACAGGACTGGACGCGCTATGTGGCGGCCGAGTCGGCACGCGTGCGCGCGCCGGTGACGGTGAGCCTGTCAGGCGCGAACTAGCGCAGATCGCCGGCGTCAGGAGCGACCGGCCGCGCCGAACAGCGCGGCCACCAGCGGATCGCGGCGCGCCGGCGCATGGCCGGCGGCGAGGAAGAAATCGGCGTCGCGCCACATGCGCTGGATGCGCGCAGGATCGGCGGCCCTGCAATCGGCGGCGCCGTCCGGCACGGCCAGGCTGGCGAGGAAGTCGCGCACGGCGCGCGGATCGGCGCTCAGCCGGTACTGGATACGGTCGCCACCGCCATCGCTTTGCCTGACCGGCTGGGAATGCACCACACCCGCGTCGAGCAGTTCGGCGAGGTAGTTGCGCGACGCCGACAGGGAGCAGCCGAGCAACGCCGCCACGCCCGACCGGCCGATATCGCGGCCGGCGAAGGCGGCAACCAGGCTGCGCAGGTTGACGAGGCGCCGCGCGCTCGATGGCCTCAGCATGGCGCCCGCTCCCGTTCCCGCTGCGCGACGCTGAAGGTAAACTGGCGCCGCAACTGCTGGCCGGGCGCCAGCATCGTCAGGCCGTTGGCGACCGGCCCGCCGGGCAGGTTGTGGGCGTTGATCAGGTGGTCGACCGGCTCGAAACAGAAGAAGTCGCCGCCTTCGGGCGCATACAGGATATAGCGGGCGACATCGGCCTCGATACGCAGCGTGATGCCGCGATCCGGCCAGTCGATGTCGGCGCAGCCGTCCCAGCCCGCAAAAACGTTATCGACCGGTGTCGCCGGCAACCCGCTCGCCTGCGCAAAACGCCATGCCGCCGGCACCGCCACGGCCTGCGCCGGCAGCCGGTCCGCGCCGTTCAGCCACACCGCGCCGGCCGGGGCGCGCAAGGTCGCCGCGGCGCTGCGCGGCATCCACGGATGCAGGCCCAGTCCGAACGGCAGCGCGCAGGCACCGGTGTTGGTCACCGCCAACGTCACCGCGAGGCTGGCGCCGCACAGCGCATAGTCGATCCGTGCCAGGTAGCAGAACGGCGCGCCGCCGGATTGTTCGAGCAGCAGCGACACATGGGTAGCGGATTGCCGGTCGACTTGCCAGGGCAGCAGCCAGCCCTCGCCATGGATCGGGTAGGGATCGCCGGCGCGGTTGGGCGCGATGCGGTAGCTGCGGCCGTCGCAATCGAAGCCGCCGGCCAGCCGGTTCGACCAGGGCAGCAGCGCGATGCACGCCAGCTGGTTCGGCCGCGGCAGTTGGCCGGAAAATTCGAAAGGGCGCAGCACCGGCACCGGCGCACCGGCGCCGATCGCGTCGAGGCGCGCCAGCGCGGCGCCGATCTCGGGCACGATCTCGGCGCGCAGCAGCGCGTTTTCCAACGTGACGGTACGCATTCAGGCAGCGCCGGCGAAGCGTCGCTCAGGCATGCCGGCCACACCCGGATCGAGCATCAGCACCGCGCCGGCGAGCGTGTCGCCGGCAGGCGCGCCGGCGCTGATCGACGTCACCAGCATGCTGGCCATGCCGGCGCCGCCGAAACTGCACATGCTCGGCTTGGCGAGCGGCAGCGCGATCGAGCGGTCCAGCTTTCCGGCCGGAGTAAAGCGGTGCAGCTGGCCAGCGTCGTTGGCGCAGGTCCAGTAGCAACCGTCGACGTCGATGGCGGCGCCGTCGGGACGTCCCGGATGCTGCGTCATGTCGACAAACACCCGCTGCCGGCTTGGGGTGCCGCTGTCGGTGTCGTAGTCGAACGCCCACACCACGCGACGCGACGCATGCGAATCGGACAGGTACATGGTACGGCCGTCGGGCGACCAGGCCAGCCCGTTTTGCGTCACCAGCGCGTCGACCAGCGGCGCCGACAGCGGCTGCCCTGCCGTGTAGCGATACAGCTTGCCGAGCGCCGGCGCGTGCGTCATGTCGAGCGCCATGGTGCCGCTCCAGAAGCGGCCCTGGCGATCGCAGCGGCCGTCATTGAAGCGCATCCCGGCCATGCTTTCGGCCGGCGCGGCCAGCCGTTCGGCATCGACCGACGGGCCGTCCTCGGCCAGGCGCAGGCGAAAAATCCCGCTCTCCATGCCGGCGATCAGCGTACCGGCGTCGTCGAGGGCGATGCAGGCGACCATTTCGTCGGTCTGCCAGGCGCGCGCCGCGCCGGTGGCCGGATCGAAGCGCCACACCTTGCGCGCCGCAATGTCGACCCAGTACCACAGCGCGCGGCGGGCGCACCACAGCGGGCTTTCGCCCACCAGGCAGGCGATGGCGCCGATGCGATCAATATTCACGTTAACCCCTAGCAGATTTAATTCGTCCACGTTATACGTCATCGTACAACGAACACGAGTATAGTCAGCACCCGGCCAAAGTGCAACGTCCTGCTGCGCTCACTTCAGCAATTTCGCTGGGGCACTGCCCCCGCTTGCCGAAAGCACCGTGCGCAGCTGCTGATAACGATGGGAAATTGGACAGAAAAATCCTCACCGTGGCGGTTATCAGTTGTCATACCTCAAGTAAATACGCGTAAATCGCCCCCGCAAGCACAATCGTCGCCAATTAGTGTGGTGTTTTGTGGCAAAAACCGCCACCGTGGTAATCCAGTCCTTGTGATATGACATCGTATGACATAAGATTACTGCTCACCTACTTGCGCGTTTGGCGGCCACCGCCAGAGCAACAGTCTTTGAATTATTGACCACATTCGACCTCGGCCGCAGCCTGACTGCCGGCCCTCGTCGCAGTGGCGCAGGGTACGCGAGGTGCCCTGAACCTGAGCCACCCCTAAGAGGTAGGCGCTCTTTCAACTATCGATAATTTGCAGGAGACAGCTTCATGAAACGTCCATCCCATACCTTGCCGTCCAAACTGGTACTGTCATCGATCACCCTCGCGGTGCTGACGATGATGGGCCAGGCGCACGCACAACAGGCCGACGCGCCGATCCAGCGGGTCGAAGTGACCGGCTCGAGCATCAAGCGCCTGGCCACCGAAGCGGCGCTGCCGGTGACCACCATCAAGGCCGAAGAATTCGCGCAGCGCGGCATGACCACGCTGGCCGACGTCATGATGGCACTGCCGCAATCGGCCTCGCTGGCGCCGTCGAACGCCGGTTCGGGCACCAACATCAACCTGCGCGGCCTGGGCGTGAACCGCACGCTGGTCCTGCTCAACGGCCGCCGCCTGGCCAACGAGGCGATCGCCGACGGCTACGCCAACCTCGACGTCATTCCAATGAGCGCCCTGTCGCGCGTCGAGATCCTGCGCGACGGCGCTTCGTCGATCTACGGCTCCGACGCGATCGGCGGCGTGGTCAACTTCATCACCAAGAATTCGTTCGACGGCGCATCCGTCACGGCGCAATACATCCAGCCGGAGAAAAAGGGCGGCGGCGACGAACAGCGCGCCACCCTCACCTTCGGCAAGGGTAACCTGGCCAGCGACGGCTGGAACCTGTACGGCACGCTCGACGCGCACCGCCGCAGCCGGCTAGCCGCCTCCGACCGTGCCGACTTAAGCTCGGTCGACCTGCTGACCAGCATCGGGCGCGCTCCGGCCCTGGGCAGCGGCGGCTATGCGATGCCAGCCAACTTCACCACCACCGCCAACAAGACCGCCGCCAACCCGCTCTACAACGCCGGCTGCGCCGCGCCATACTCGATCCAGGGCGCCAAGAGCACCTGTATCCTCAACGCCAGCGAATACGGCACCGCGCTGTACGCCAACCAGCAGGTGACGTTCTACGCGCGCGGCACCAAGCGGTTCTCGGACGACCATACCCTGAGCATCGACTATTTGCGCGGCCAGGAATACATCCTCGGCACCAAGAATCCGACCACCAGCCTGGCTGCCAACGGCATCAGCGCCACGCTGCCGTCGACCAGCAAGTGGTATCCGGGCGCCAGCGGCGGCACGCCGGCGGTGAGCACCCTGAAAGGCGAACCGCTGATCGTCACTTGGAGCGTGGCCGACCTCGGCCTGGCCACGACCAAGGACGTGCAGATCAACCAGCGCCTGGCGGTCAATGACGAGGGCCGCGTCGGCGAGTGGGACTACAAGGCCGGCTTGGTGTACGGCAGCAGCGCGCGCGACAACTACTACCAATCGGGCTACGTCAGCGGTCCGGGCCTGATCACCGGCCTGGCCAACGGTTCGCTCAATCCGTTCGCCCTGCAGGATGCGACCGGCCTGGCCTACCTGAAGTCGATCGGCGCCGACGGCGTGCGCAACCGCACCTCGAAGAGCACCTTCGCCGGCGCCGACCTGACCGTCACCCGCGCGCTGACCCAGCTGGCCGGCGGCGCGATGTCGCTGGCGGTCGGTACCGACTTCCACCGCGATACCACCGAAGACACCAAGCTCGATATCACCTCGATCGTCACCTACGCCGGCTCGAGCCCATCGCATGGCCAGGGCGCGCGCAACGTGGCGGCGCTGTTTGCGGAACTCGATATTCCGATCACCAAGCAGCTCGACCTCGACCTGGCAATTCGCGACGACCATTTCAGCGACTTCGGCAACACCATCAATCCGAAGGCCAGTTTCCGCTTTGAGCCGATGAAGACCTTGATGTTCCGCGGCTCGGCCAACACCGGCTTCCGCGCGCCGACCCTGTTCGACCGCTACGGCTACCGCCTGCCGGGCGCCACCACCACCACCAGCGCGAAATGGGACGATCCGGTGCTGTGCCCAAGCGCCACGCCGGCCGTCGCCGGCAGCGGCAAGGCACTGCCCGGCTACGTCGCCTCGGCGGTGTGCAACGTCGCGCTGCCCAAGCAGACCGGCAGCAACGCCGACCTGATTCCGGAAAAATCGAAAGGCTTCACGCTCGGCATGGTGGTCGAACCGACCAAGAACATGACGCTGTCGTTCGATTACTGGAACATCCGCATGACCGACATGCTGGCCAACCTGCCCGAGCAGGTCTACTTCGCCGATCCGGTCAAATACGCGCCGCTGTTCGTGCGCAATTCCGACGGCACCCTCAACTACATCAAGAACGTCACGATGAACCTGGGTGGGCAGAAAGCGGCCGGTATCGACGTCTCGGGTGCCTACGCTTTCCCGCAAACCGCGGCCGGCAACTTCAAGGTGCAGCTTGACGGCACCTACCTGACCCAGTTCGACAACCAGCTGGAAAAAGGCGGCGACTACGTCTCGAACATCGGCCGCTTTGGCGTCGCCAGCAACGGCACCACCAGCAGCCTGCCGATCCTGACATTCCGCTGGAAGCACACCCTGCGCCTGAATTGGAACTATGGCAACCTGGGTGCGCAGCTGACGCAGAACTACAACTCGGGCTACCACGACCAGAACCTGGTGGCAGCCCAGTATTTCCGCGACATCGAGCCGTACAAGGTATGGAACCTGACCACCACCTACAAGGGTTTCAAGCACATCGCCATCGTCGCCGGCGTGACCAACCTGTTGGATGAAAAGCCGCCAGTGACCAACCACAGCGGCTACACGTTCGGTTACCTGAGCAGCGCCGCCAGTCCGATCGGCCGCTCGTTCAACCTGCGCATGACGTACGACTTCTGAACGTTGTAATGTGATGTACCCGGCATCGCCCCGCGCGGGCGGTGCCGGCTTCCCTTCCCTGCCTGCGTTGTTGCCTATTTCAGCATTCCAGTCCTGCCCTGTTGCGCCGCTGCGCGCTGCCGCGCATTATGGATACAGGCCGCGCACCTCGCGCGCCTGCAACACGCGGGTACACGCCACCACGAACGCCGCCGTCCGCAGCGACACCTGCTTGTCCTGCGCTACCTGCCAGACCGCCGCGAAGGCGTCGTGCATGATGCGGGTCAGGCGCGCGTTGATGTCGTCCTCGCTCCAGAAAAAGCTGGAGAAGTCCTGCACCCATTCGAAGTAGCTGACGGTGACGCCGCCCGCGTTGGCGATCACGTCCGGCACCACCAGCACGCCCTTTGCGTGCAGGATGTCGTCCGCTTCCGGCGTGGTCGGCCCGTTGGCGCCTTCGAGGATGATGCGCGCGCGGATCTGGTCGGCGTTGTCGACGGTGATCTGCTGCTCGAGCGCGGCCGGAATCAGGATGTCGCAATCGACGCCCCAGAAGCGCTCGCGCGCGATGCGGTCCTCGGCACCGGCAAACCCCGCCACGCTGCCCGTCTCGGCCACGTGCGCCAGCAAGGCCGGCACGTCGAGCCCGCCCTCATGCACGATCGCGCCGCCGTGGTCCTGCACCGCCACCACCAGCGCGCCGGCTTCGGCGAACAGCCGGGCGGCGATGCCGCCGACATTGCCGAAGCCCTGCACGGCGACCTTTGCGCCGGCGATCGGCATGCCGAGCTTGAGGGCCGCCTCGCAGCCGGCGACGTACACGCCGCGACCGGTAGCGTCACGCCGTCCGAGGCTGCCGCCCAGCGAAATCGGCTTGCCGGTGACCACGCCGGTCGCGGTGCCGCCCTGGTTCATCGAGTACGTATCCATCATCCACGCCATGGTCTGTTCGTTGGTGTTGACGTCGGGCGCCGGGATGTCCTTGTTCGGCCCGATGATGATGCCGATCTCGCTGGTGTAGCGGCGCGTCATGCGCTGCAGCTCGCCCTGCGACAGGGTCTTCGGGTCGACCCGGATGCCGCCCTTGGCGCCGCCGTACGGCACGTTCACCGCTGCGTTCTTGACCGTCATCCAGGCCGACAGCGCCATCACTTCGGACAGCGTCACGTCCTGGTGGAACCGTACCCCGCCCTTGCCCGGCCCGCGCGACATGTTGTGCTGCACCCGGTAGCCCTCGAAGTGGGCAATGGTGCCGTCGTCACGCTCGATCGGCACGTCGACGATCAGCACCCGCTTGGGCCGCTTGAGCGTCTCGACCCAGCGCGCCAGGCCGCCCAGGTGCGGGGTGACGCGGTCGACCTGCTCGAGGTAGACGCTCCACGGGTTGTTTTCCTTGGGGAGCAGGTAGGATGGCACTTCGTGTTGGCTGGTCATGCGGTGACTCCTTGATTGGTGTTGAAAATGGTGTTCAATGAATGATCTTGGCGAGGAAGTCGCGCGCGCGATCGGAGCGCTGGGTGCCGAAGAACTGGTCCTTGGTACAGTCCTCGATGACTTTTCCCTGGTCCATGAAGACGATGCGGTTGGCGACCCGCTTGGCGAAACCCATCTCGTGGGTGACCACCATCATCGTCATGCCCTCCTGCGCCAGGCCGACCATCACGTCGAGCACCTCGTTGATCATTTCCGGGTCGAGCGCCGAGGTGGGCTCGTCGAACAGCATCGCGATCGGGTCCATCGACAAGGCCCGGGCGATGGCGACCCGCTGCTGCTGGCCGCCCGAGAGCTGGCCGGGAAACTTGTCCTGCTGCGCGCTCAGGCCGACCCGGTCGAGGTACTTCAGGCCCTTGGCGTTGGCCTCGTCCGCGCTGCGCTTGAGCACCTTGATCTGGCCGATCGTGAGGTTTTCGCGGATCGACAAATGCGGAAACAGCTCGAAATTCTGGAACACCATGCCGATCCGCGCGCGCAGCTTCGACAGATTGGTGTTGGGGTCGCCGACCGACACGCCGTCGACCGTGATCGCGCCTTGCTGGAACGGCTCGAGGCCGTTGACGGTCTTGATCAAGGTCGATTTGCCGGAGCCCGAGGGGCCGCAGATGACCATCACGTCGCCCTTGCCGACCTTGGTCGTGCAGCCGTCGAGCACCTGGAACTGGCCGTACCATTTGCTGATGTCCTTCAGTTCAATCATTTTCTTCTCCAAATTCACAAGTGGGCACTAGCGGATAATCGCGACGCGCTGATGCAGGCGCCGCACCAGCGCCGAAAGCGCCAGGCAAAGGATGAAATACACCAGCGCCACGAAGCTGTACATCTCCACCAGGCGGCCGTCGCGCTGGGCGACCTTGCTGGCGGCGCCGACGAAATCGGGGATCGACAGCACGTACACCAGCGAGACGTCCTGGAACAGCACGATGGTCTGGGTCAGCAGCAAGGGGATCATGTTGCGAAATGCCTGCGGCAGCACGACATGGCTCATGGTCTGCCAATAGTTCATGCCGAGGGCCTGGCCGGCCCACACCTGGCCGCGCGCGATCGAGCCGATCCCGCTGCGCATGATCTCGCAGTAGTAGGCCGCCTCGAACATGATGAAGGTGATCA